>NZ_JBFUGG010000032.1:0-40590 GCF_056403035.1 Flavobacterium sp. P3_A6
GAAAATATCTTTTTCGATTGTTTTTCAATTTCTTATCCAGTATTTCAAGGAACGTTGCGCGTTTTGCGGGGTGCAAAAATAACATCCGTTTTTAAATCTCACAAGCTTTTCCTGAATTATTTTTGAAAATTTATTCCCATCCATTAATCCATCTAGCCTGCCAGTATTTTAAAGAACCTATGCGCTGTTGCGGGTGCAAAAGTAGTCCCTTTATTCAGTAAAACAATACCTTTCTTTAACTATTTTTTATTTATTTTTTAATGTATTGGTTTGTCGCGCGTTACAATGCGGATTCTTGAAGATTATTGAATCGGAACAAGTGATTTTGCAGAGTTATATCGGTTTTAGCCGGATTCGAGTGGGTTATTTGTCAATTCCGCACGGTTTCTGTTGGGATATAATGAGCCACGGATCTGACGGATGCTACGGATTGTTGCGRATTTTTCCTTTGGGTCTTCTCTCCTATTATATAATGATGCAGATTCACTGCTTTCTTTCTTATAAAAAAACACCCCCCTAGCCCTGATAGTAGTGGAAATCCTTGTGRGCCGGGGTTCGGCACACAAGATTGAAACGGATAGCAGGAAAYAGCTCCATATTATTGAATAAAAAAAGAGAAACAATCATCTTAATAATCATCTCTCTTTTATAAATTAAACAACTTAATCTATTTTTTGATCCAAGCTTCGTCAAGCTTTTCATAATCTATTGGGTTTGCAGCCTCCTGTTTTCGAAGTCTTCCCGATTCAAAGCCCCGGACTAATATTGTCTCAATTAAATAATCCTCATTAACCACATAAGGCTGATACTTCATTTTTAAATCAATATTGAACATATTTGCAGTTGTATTGGACCAAAATGCTTTCCATCCGCTTTTGAGGTTCCGAATTAATTCGTACGTAGTGGTTCCTGTCTGCCTGTCTATTAATTTTACTAAAATTTGTCCCTGCTTTTTAGAAAGCTTTTTTAACCGAGCTTCAAACTCATTGCTTAAATAATCCTCAACTATTTTAAAATATCTTTTTTTATCTCTGTTATTGGTAAACTTTTCCATACCTCTATTTAAAGAAGTTAATCTTTCGGCAGCGATTCTAGCATAAGGATACGTCGCGTAAACCCTCCTTTGCAGTAATAAAAACTGTTTTTTATCCTCATCGCTCATTTTATGCGCCTCAATTACTAATTCCGGAAGCACTATAGTGTCACCAAATATACTATCAGCCTCAGTTAGTACATACCCCATCGGAACATTATCCTTTTTAGGTTCCTGGGCATGAACAGACAGTGATGTTAAAAAACAGAAAAATAAAATTCTATAAAGCTTCATGGGGAAATATTTTTAACACAAAATTATACATTAAATATAGAACTATAAAGACAAATTTTTAATTTAGCAAAAAAATATTTTATATGAGTACTGAATCAATATTGAATGCATCATCGATAACTTTTTTAGAGGAATATTTGAATAACGCCTCTCCTACTGGCTTTGAAAGCGAAGGACAAAAAATATGGATGAATTATTTAAAACCTTATGTAGACACTTTTATTACAGATACCTATGGAACCGCTGTAGGCGTTATTAATCCAGACGCACCCTACAAAGTTGTTATAGAAGGCCATGCTGACGAAATTGCATGGTATGTAAACTATATTACTGATGACGGAATGGTTTATGTCATCAGAAACGGTGGATCTGACCACCAAATTGCTCCATCAAAACGAGTAAATATACACACTAAAAACGGCATTGTAAAAGGAGTTTTTGGATGGCCTGCTATTCATACCCGAAATAGAGACAAGGAAGAAAATCCTAAAATTAGCAATATTTTTATTGATTTAGGTTGTGAAACCAAAGAAGAGGTTGAAAAAATGGGAGTTCATGTTGGTTGCGTTATCACTTATCCTGATGAATTCATGATTATGAACGAAAATAAATTTGTTTGTCGCGCCATTGATAATCGAATGGGAGGATTTATGATTGCTGAAGTTGCCCGTTTATTACATGAAAACAACATCAAACTGCCTTTTGGCTTATATATTACTAATGCTGTTCAGGAAGAAGTTGGTTTAAGAGGTGCTGAAATGATTACTCAAACCATAAAACCAAATGTGGCCATTATTACAGATGTTTGCCATGACTCAACTACACCAATGATTGACAAAAAAATTGAAGGGGAAACTAAAATTGGTAAAGGTCCTGTTGTAACTTATGCTCCTGCTGTTCAAAATAATTTGAGAGAATTAATTCTAGACACTGCTGTTGAGAAAAACATTCCGTTTCAGCGATTGGCTTCTTCAAGAGTTACGGGTACAGATACCGATGCGTTTGCGTACAGTAATGGCGGTGTCGCTTCGGCATTAATTTCGCTTCCATTACGATACATGCACACTACTGTCGAAATGGTGCACCGCGATGATGTCGAAAACGTGATTAAATTGATTTATGAAACGTTGCTGAAGATAGAAAACAATGAAACCTTTTCTTATTTCAAATAAAAACGAAAGCATCATTTTATAATGGTGCTTTTTTTATAGAACTAAAATTCTATCCTTTAGTTTTCAAAACAGATAAGTATCAAAATATTACAGAAATCATCGATGAAATTATTTTATAACACCTCATTAATCATGTTTCTGTCGTAAATTTACACATATTCTTAAATAAAATATTTTCATCATGGATGTTGAAATACTTGCCCGTATCCAATTTGCCTTTACAATCGCCTTTCATTATATCTATCCTCCATTAAGTATCGGAATCGGTTTGATAATGGTAATCATGGAAGGGCTTTACCTTAAAACAGGAAACAAAGATTACGAAATTCTGACCCGTTTTTGGATTAAAATATTTGCACTGACATTTGGAATAGGTGTTGCCACCGGAATTATAATGGAATTTGAATTTGGAACCAATTGGGCAGTGTATTCACGCTATGTTGGTGATATATTTGGAAGTGCATTAGCTGCCGAAGGATTATTTGCTTTTGGTTTAGAGAGCACTTTTCTTGGAGTATTACTTTTTGGATGGAATCGTGTGAAGCCTTGGGTGCATTTTGTATCTGCTTTAGGCGTATTTTTAGGTTCAATGTTTTCAGCTGTTTGGATTGTAGTTGCTAATTCTTGGCAACAAACCCCAGCAGGTTATCATATTGTTGGTACAGGACTAAATGCTCGTGCCGAAGTAACCGATTTTTGGGCAATGGTTTTCAACCCCTCAAGTGTTGATAGAATCATTCACACATGGCAAGGCGCTATTTTGGCTGGAGCTTTTTTAGTTTTAAGTGTGCATGCTTACTACATTAGAAAAGGGCGTTATGTTGAAATATCTAAAAAAGCATTTGAAATTTCTTTGGTTGTTGCTACTCTTTTTTCTCTTACTCAATTAATTTCAGGACACAGCACTGCAGATGGAGTTGCAGTTAATCAACCTGCAAAACTGGCTACAATGGAAGGCCATTTCGAAAAAGACAAACCGGGCGATTTATATCTCCTAGGATGGGTAGATAAGGAACATCAAAAAGTTACAGGAATTGGAATTCCAGGCGGACTTTCTTTCTTGGTTCATCAAGATTTTAATGCTCCCATAAAAGGATTAAATAATTTCCCTGTTGAAGACAGACCTAGCCAAATAAATGCTGTTTTTCAATTTTATCACATCATGGTTGCTATTGGAATGGCATTAATAGGACTAACATTATACGCGAGTTTTTTATGGTGGCGAGGAAGGTTATTTGAAACCAAATGGCTCTTGTGGATTTTCTCCTTCGCTGTCATTTTACCACAAATAGCCAATCAAGTAGGATGGTTTACTGCCGAAATGGGAAGGCAGCCTTGGGTAGTTTATGGTCATTTAAAGACTAGTGATGCTTTTTCACAAGAAGTTGCGTCTAATCAGATTGTTTTTTCATTGGTTATGTTTACTGTGGTTTATTCTTTGTTATTAGCTTTATTTCTATACACTGTCAATAAAAAAATAAAACATGGACCTTATGACAAATCTGAAACCCCAGTAACTTTCAAATCCTTTTAATTTTTATAATATGGAAACTTTTTTAGGAATTGATTATCCTACTTTGTGGTATTTAGTAATCGGGCTATTATTTTCTGGTTATGCGATTTTAGAAGGTTTTGATTTTGGAGCAGGTGCTTGGCATTTATTTTTAAGAAAAGATTTAAGCCGAAGAATTGCGATAAACGCAATAGCTCCGGTTTGGGACGCCAATCAAGTTTGGCTAATCATTGGCGGTGGCGCATTATTTGCGGGATTTCCAGTAATGTATGCAACCATGTTATCAGCAATGTATGTTCCGTTTATGCTGTTTTTAATGCTGAATGTGCTTAGGGCGGCTGCCATTAAATTTAGAAGTGTTGAAGAAATGGTGTGGTGGAGAAAAAGTTGGGACTTTATTTATAGTATTTCCAGTATATCAATTGCTTTTTTACTAGGTGTAGTTTTAGCTAATATTTTACAAGGTTTTGCTTTAGGGCCTAACTTTAGTTATCAGGGCGGCATGTTTTTTTCATTCTTAAATCCGTACGCCATAATGGTTGGATTTACAACATTATCCATTTTTATGACACAAGGAGCCATTTATCTTTTATTAAAAACAGAAGGCCGATTACACGCTAGACTAACTTTTTTACTTAAAAATGGAATGATTTTTTTTATTATCAGCTTCGGAATTACCACACTTTATACATTGATTTTCATTCCAGAAGTGACGGCTAATTTTAGAGAAAATCCTCTTTATTTTGTCGTTCCTGTCATTTCTTTTTTGGCTGTAGCCAATGTTCCCAGATTAGTATCAAAAAAACAATATATGCGGGCATTGATATTTTCTTCTTTAACAATGGCTTTTTTATTGATTTTAGTAGCTTTACAATTGTATCCGACACTTTTAATATCTACAATTGACCCAAAATTTAGTGTCACCATTTATAATGCGGCATCTTCACAGAAATCATTAGGGATAATGTTAACTATTGTTGCTATTGGCGCACCTTTATTAGCTGCTTATTTTTTCTTTTTGTACAGAACTTTCAATGGAAAAGTGAAACTGGATGACACCAGTTATTAAAAAGATGCAATCCCCCAAAAATCAAGAAATGAAATACATTCATAAATTATTAGCAATATTTATACTATCCTTAATTTGGTCAATCATAAATCCCAAAGAAGTTTTTACTTGTTTTCTTGAAATTATTCCTGCTATAATAGGCGTTTTAGTCTTGGCTTTGACTTTTAAAAAATTCAGATTTACCAATTTTACCTATACTCTGATTTTAATTCACTGCATTATTCTTTTTATTGGCGGGCATTACACTTATGCCGAAGTTCCTTTTTTTGATTATATAAAAGAAGTATTTTATCAAAGCCGAAATAATTATGATAAAGTTGGACATTTTGCACAAGGGTTCGTTCCTGCTATGATTATTCGCGAACTATTTATTCGAAAAAAAGTAATTGCTGACAAAAGTTTTTTCAATTTCATAATTGTATCCATTTGTTTAGCAATTAGTGCAGCTTATGAATGGATTGAATGGTTTGTTTCTATCGCCACAGGAGATGGCGGTAATGCATTTTTAGGAACTCAAGGATATGTTTGGGACACTCAGTCAGATATGCTATTTGCTACTATTGGAGCCATTGTAGCTTTATTTTTGTTTTCAAAAACACAAGACAAACAACTTATAGAAATATAATAGGAATTTTTAGCACATAAAAAGAGCATCATTATACTACGCTTCATAATGGTGCTTTTTCAGTTCCCCTTAAACTTTCTGCCTAAAATATTCGCAGTCATTAATTCATTCCAACAAATCTTTTAGAATTGAATGCATTTGCCATAATAGAATTAGTGCTAATTTTTTTAAAATCCAACGGACTTACCTCGTCAGCCTTATTACTTTCTACAATCAATTCCAGTTCTGCTATTTCATCTTCTATTGTTCTTTCAGAATAAAGTGGATGCGTTTCATTTGTAACATGGCTTTCAATAATTAGTTCGGATTGAGCAATTATCTCTTTCATTGATTCTTCATAAGCCATAAATTCTGAATCATCAGGAACTATAGCATCAATAATTTTATCACCTTCGGCAATAATTTCTTTCACCGTTTTTGGATTGTTAGCAACAACGGTTTCAGGATTGAACACCCCTTCTTCTTCTGTTGAGGAAGGTTTCACAAATTTTGCTGTCCCATCATTTTGTATTTCGGTTTCATTTGGCAAAATAGCATTTTGAAACAAACTACATGGCAAACTAACCGTATTTTTTGCATTACAAATATTTGAAAATGAAACTAATGCAATTCCTAAGATCAAAACTGAATTTTTCATGATTATAATTTTTTGATTGATTTGATTGATTTGATTGATTTTTTTTAAATGAGACTCCAGCTTATTATGGAGTCTCATTTTAAATTCTGATATTATTTTTTCAAGAGCTGTATAGCTTCATTTGCATTAGACAATTCTGCATGCTTTAATGCAGTAAATCCATTTTCATCTTTTTTATTAACATTGGCTCCTTTAGACAATAAATATTTAATGATTTCTACCTTATTGTAACGCGCAGCAATCATCAACGGAGTCATACCGTTTGATAATTCATTTATGTCTGCCCCATACTCAACAAACTTTTTAACGGTTTCCAGATCACCTTTGCTGATAGCAAATCCCAATGGTGTTACTGTTACATTAAATTCAACTCCGTGAGAAGCATTTGAAAATGAATCCACATTTGAAGCTAAAGAAACATTTGCAAAAGCTACTAAAGCCACTCCTAAATAAACGATTGTTTTTTTCATAATAATTGATTTTTGATTGATGATTGAATTAATTAAACTTAGATCATATAATAATATCCTATGCAAATATATGTCTTAAAAAAGGTATCATGTATCACATAGTACTTAATTTTAACATAGAATTAACTTTTTTGATTGTTTTATTAAAAAAACGAATAGCAAATTATTTAATAGAAGTATCATACAAGAAAATTTATATAAATCTGATAATCAATAGACTTTAATTCAGGTATAATGTTACACACATTAGTCAATAATTAACATTTTCTTTACTTGGAAGCAAAAAAAAACTGCTTCAAAATTTGAAGCAGTTTCTGTAGAACCTTATCTTTTATGGTGTTAAACTATTTTACCATTTACAATTTCATCCACAATTTCAGGATTTAACAGCGTCGTAATGTCTCCAAAATTTGAATAATCACCTTCAGCTATCTTACGCAATATGCGACGCATAATTTTCCCTGATCTCGTTTTTGGCAATCCGGTCACAAACTGAATTTTGTCAAGTTTAGCAATTGGTCCAATGTGATCAGCCACATGCTGATTGATCTCTTTAATCAAGTTGTCTCTATCTCTATATTCACCAGATTCTTTTAAGATAACATAACCATATAATGCATTTCCTTTAATATCATGCGGGAAACCAACAATTGCCGACTCTGCAACTGCAGGATGTTCATTAATCGCATCTTCAATTGGAGCAGTACCTAAATTATGACCAGATACAATCACTACATCATCAACACGTCCAGTTATTCTGTAATAACCTACCTCGTCACGTAATGCACCGTCTCCTGTGAAATACTTCCCTGGAAAAGCTGAAAAATAAGTATCTTTATATCTTTGGTGATCTCCCCAAATAGTTCTGGCAATACCTGGCCATGGAAATTTGATACATAAACTGCCATCAACTTGATTTCCTTCAATTTCATTGCGTTTATCGTCCATTAAAACAGGCTGAATTCCAGGTAATGGTAATGTAGCATAAGTTGGTTTTGTTGGAGTTGTAAATGCTAATGGCGCAATCATAATTCCACCAGTCTCTGTTTGCCACCAAGTATCAACTACGGGGCAACGCTTTCCTCCTACGTGGTCATTATACCAGTGCCAAGCTTCCTCATTAATTGGTTCTCCAACTGAACCGATTACTTTCAATGACTTTAAAGGAAATTTTTGAACATAAGATAAATTCTCTTTTGCCAATGAACGGATAGCTGTTGGCGCTGTATAAAATTGAGTTACTTTATGCTTCTCAATAGTTTCCCAAAAACGGCTAAAATCCGGATAAGAAGGAATTCCTTCGTAGATTACAGTAGTTGCTCCATTTAATAATGGGCCGTATAATATATAAGAATGCCCGGTAATCCATCCGATATCTGCAGTACACCAAAATATATCGTTCTCTTCGTAATTGAAAACATTCTTAAATGTATAGGCTGTATAAACCATGTATCCAGCCGTTGTATGAACCATTCCCTTAGGTTTACCAGTAGATCCCGAAGTATATAATATAAATAACGGATCTTCAGCATCCATAATTTCGGCAACACTATTATTAATTGCGTTTTCAAGAAGCGGTGCTAACCATTGGTCACGACCCGCTTTCATTTGAATATCAGCATTTGTTCTTTTAGCAACTAAAACAGAAGTAACACTTGGACAGTTTTGCAAAGCCTCATCAATTATCCCTTTTAAATCAATGGTTTTATTACCTCGGTAACCACCATCAGAAGTAATTACCATTTTACATTGACTGTCATTTATTCTTGAAGCAACTGCCGATGCAGAAAAACCTGCAAATATAACCGAATGTATCGCCCCAATTCTAGCACAAGCCAAAACAGCAATTGCTAATTCTGGTATCATTGGCAAATAAATGCAAACACGATCGCCTTTAGTAATTCCTTGTTCTCTTAAAACATTGGCCATTTTAGAAACACGTTCATAAAGCTCATTATAGCTTATGTGCAAAGCTTCTTCAGAAGGATCATTTGGCTCAAAAATTATTGCAGTTTTTTCACCTTTCTTAGCCAAGTGTCTGTCAATACAGTTCTTAGTAATATTAACTTTTGCATCTACAAACCATTTTACTTCGGCATCAGCCATATTAAAATCGACAACTTTGTCCCAGTATTGATACCATGTGAAATTCTCTTCAGCAATTTTTCCCCAAAATTTCCGAGGTTCACGTATCGATTTATTATAATGTTTAAAGTATTGTTCTAGACTATCAATTTTAAAATAACTCATCTTTTTTAATTTTTTATAAAAGTATTAAATCTCTTCGGTTTTCAAAACTTTTAATTTGTAAAATAATAATAAAAAATCGCACTTCTATTATTTTTAATGATTTTTTGATAACATTTTAGATTTTTTACCCAATTTAAAACAAGAAAAGGGCATAGTAGTAACTAAAATGCCCTTTCATTAACAATATTTAACAACTATTTTTCTTCTTTAGAAACAAAAAAATTAAAAACAGCTAGGGATTACTTCACTTAACTTGCAGGTTATTTGAAGTTAAGTGAATGTAATTATGCATAAATATCTTTTTCAATTGTCCAATAAGTGCTTACTAATTCAAAATATTTAAACCTTTGTGATATTATGCAACTCCCTGCACACCCTCATGTGTGGTAATTCCTGATTTTTTATTTTAATTATACGATTTTTTTCATTGCAGTCATAGACTCTCTCAACCAAGCTCCCACTTCTTCAACAGGGTGATTTCTGATAATTGAATTAACTTCAATTAACTCTTTATTATCTACTCCATTGCTTCCGTCATTGAATGGACGACCTACCAAATTACTTGGTGCATTTTTCACGTACTCAGCAATTAATGGCTTACAAGCATGATCAAATAAATAACATCCATATTCAGCAGTATCAGAAATTACACGGTTCATTTCGAATAATTTCTTTCTCGCAATTGTGTTAGCAATTAGCGGTGTTTCATGTAATGATTCGTAATATGCTGATTCTTCAATGATTCCTGAATCTGTCATTGCTTCAAAAGCTAATTCAACACCAGCTTTTACCATTGCAACCATTAATACGCCATTATCAAAATATTCCTGCTCAGAAATTTCAACATTACCGGCTGGAGTTTTTTCGAAATTAGTATCTCCTGTAGCTGCTCTCCAAGTTAGCAAGTTAACATCATCATTAGCCCAGTCTTCCATCATTGTTTTAGAGAAGTGACCAGAAATAATATCATCCATATGTTTTCTGAATAATGGACGCATAATGTCTTTTAATTCCTCAGAAACATTAAACGCAGCTATTTTAGCTGGATTTGATAATCTATCCATCATGTTAGTAATACCACCATGTTTCAACGCTTCAGTAATAGTTTCCCATCCGTATTGAATCAATTTAGAAGCATATCCTGCATCTACACCTTCAGCAACCATTTTATCAAAACATAAGATTGATCCAGTTTGCAATAAACCGCAAAGAATAGTCTGCTCCCCCATTAAATCAGATTTAACTTCGGCAACGAAAGAAGATCTTAAAACTCCTGCTCTATTTCCTCCAGTAGCAACTGCATAAGCTTTTGCCTGATCCAAACCTAAACCATTAGGGTCATTTTCTGGGTGTACTGCAATAAGAGTTGGTACACCAAAACCTCTTTTATATTCTTCACGAACTTCAGATCCTGGACATTTAGGAGCACACATAATAACAGTTAAGTCTTTACGGATCTGCATTCCTTCTTCAACAATATTAAATCCATGAGAGTAAGCCAAAGTAGCTCCTTGTTTCATTAATGGCATGATAGCTGTAACTACTGCGGTGTGCTGTTTATCTGGCGTAAGGTTACAAACTAAATCAGCTGTCGGGATTAATTCTTCATAAGTTCCCACTTTGAAACCATTATCAGTAGCATTTTTAAAAGAAGCTCTTTTCTCTGTAATAGCATCAGCACGTAACGCATAAGAAATATCTAAACCTGAATCTCTCATGTTTAAACCTTGATTCAAACCTTGAGCTCCACAACCAACAATGACTACTTTTTTTCCTGCTAATGCATCTATTCCATTTGAGAATTCAGATTGATCCATGAATTCACAAACTCCTAATTGTTCTAATTGTAATCTAAGTGGTAATGAATTGAAATAATTTGCCATTTTTTTTTAATATTTAATGAATGTAAAATTTAATAATTGAAAATTGTAATCTGCATTTTTCTTTATCCTATTGCAGACTGGTTTTGTTTTTTTATTTAAATGCTTCCAGTATTGCTGAAATTTCCATTTTTTCTTTTGAAATTGATATTCTTCCGGAACGAACAAACTGCATGATTCCAAAAGGTTTCAATTTTGCATATAATTCTTCAATTTCTGAACGTTTGCCAGATTTTGAAATCACAAAAAACTCTCTTGATACCGTAACAATTTCAGATTTACTGTCTTTTATGATATTCTGAATTTGTCTTTCGTCAAAAAGCAGACTGGAAGCTATTTTGAAAATTGCGCTTTCCAAAAAGATAGTCTCTTCATCGACATGATAAAAAGCTTTGATGACTTCAATTTGTTTTTCTATTTGTCCTACAATGTTTTGTACCCATTTTTCAGTGGTATTTACAACAATTACAAATCTTGAAACATTTTCAATTTCAGATTCTGAAACATTTAGGCTCAATATGTTTATATGGCGTTTTAAGAAGATACCTGAGATCCTATTTAATAAGCCTACGTTATTTTCTGAATAAACAGAAATGGTGAACATTTTATTTTCCATAATTTTTAGCTTAATCTCATATCAGAAACCGAAGCTCCTGTTGGAATCATTGGGAATACGTTATTTTCTTTCTCTACCATAACTTCTAAGAAATAAGAATCTTTTGAAGCCATCATTTCGGCGACAGCGCCATCCAGATCTTCCCTATTAATTACTTTTTTAGATTTGATATGATATCCTTCTGCAATAGCAATAAAGTTTGGATTAATCATTTTGGTCGAAGCATAACGATTATCAAAAAATAATTCCTGCCATTGGCGAACCATTCCCAAAAATTCATTGTTCATCACCACAATTTTCACAGGAACTTGTGATTGAAAAATAGTTCCTAACTCCTGAATGTTCATTTGAAAACCGCCATCACCAATAATAGCAACAACTTCACGATCTGGTCTTCCCATTTTGGCACCAATAGCGGCAGGCAAAGCAAAGCCCATGGTTCCCAAACCTCCAGAAGTAACATTACTTTTAGTCGAATTGAATTTAGCATAACGACAGGCAAACATTTGATGCTGTCCTACATCCGATACTATAATTGCGTCTCCTTTTGAATGTTTATTAATCATTTCCATAGTTTCACCCATAGAAATTCCTTTACCATTAGTTGGAGCTAATTCTTCATTGATAACTGCATCTAATTCAATTTTATACATTTCTTTGAATTCATTATGCCAAGATTCATGTGATTTCTTGTCAATTAATGGAATCAAAGCGGTCAATGCTTCTTTCACATCAGCTAAAACTGCAATTTCAGTCTTTACGTTTTTATCAACTTCAGCCGGATCAATTTCGAAATGAATTACTTTAGCTTGTTTAGCATAAGTAGCCAAATTTCCAGTAACACGATCATCAAAACGCATCCCTAAAGCAATTAAAACATCACATTCATTAGTCAAAAGATTCGGGCCATAGTTACCGTGCATACCCACCATTCCTACATTTAAAGGATGATCTGTTGCTAAAGCTGAAAGTCCTAAAATAGTCCAAGCAGCAGGAATTCCTGATTTTTCAACCAATCTTTTCAGTTGCTCTTCTGCTTGACTCAAAATAATACCCTGACCAAAAATAATATATGGTTTTTTTGCATTATTAATTATATCGGCAGCATCTTGTACTTTTTTAAGATCTAAAACAGGTATTGGATGATAACTTCTGATTCCAGTACATTTTTCATAACTGAAATCCAATTCATCAAACTGAGCATTTTTAGTAATATCAATCAAAACTGGACCTGGACGGCCTGATCTGGCGATATAAAAAGCTCTTGCGATAATTTCTGGAATCTCGTGAGCTTCTGTAATTTGATAATTCCATTTGGTTACCGGAGTTGAAATTCCGATAATATCTGTTTCCTGAAAAGCATCCGAACCTAATAAATGTTTTCCAACTTGACCCGTAATACAAACTAAAGGTGTAGAATCGATTTGAGCATCTGCAATACCAGTTACTAAATTAGTAGCCCCTGGTCCTGAAGTTGCAATTGCAACACCTACTTTACCGGTAGCTCTTGCAAAACCCTGTGCAGCATGAGCGGCACCTTGTTCGTGACGCACCAAAACATGGTGCAATTGATCTTGAAATTTATATAATTCATCGTAAACAGGCATAATAGCTCCTCCCGGATAACCATAAACCAAGTCTACTCCTTCTGCCAATAAACATCTGATAACGGCCTCTGCCCCTGATATTTTATTATTTTCCATTTTATATTTTTTTAGCTTTTTGCAAATTTCTATTTTGCCATAGCTTTATATCTATTTTCTCCCCACCAAAGTGGATTTTTATTACTTATCGGTAACACATCCTGTAGATGCGCTTGACACAGATCTTGCATATTTCAAAAGAACACCTTTTGTTGCTTTTAAAGGTGGCTGTACCCAATTGGCACGTCTTTTTGCAAATTCTTCTTCACTAATCTTCAAATCGATGGTGTTCTTAACCGCATCAATGGTAATTACATCACCATTTTCAACTAAAGCAATTCCACCACCATCATAAGCTTCTGGTGTAACGTGACCTACCACAAAACCATGTGAACCTCCAGAGAATCTGCCATCAGTAATCAAAGCAACGCTACTGCCTAAGCCTGCACCAATAATAGCTGACGTAGGTTTTAGCATTTCAGGCATCCCTGGACCACCTTTTGGCCCACAATACCTGATGACGACTACGTTACCCGGTTTTACTAATCCTTTTTCTATACCTGGAATAACTTCAAATTCGCTCTCAAATACAACAGCTGTGCCTTCAAAATATTCTCCTTCTTTTCCGCTAATTTTAGCTACTGCACCTTCTTCTGCAAGATTACCGTATAAAACTTGGATGTTTCCTGTAGATTTTAATGCTTTTTGAATTTCAAATACTACTTCTTGCCCATCCTGCAGATCTGGAACACTTTCTAAGTTTTCTGCTATTGTTTTTCCAGTAACAGTTAAACAATCTCCATGAATAAGACCTACTTTCAGTAAATATTTCATTACTGCTGGAACACCTCCTACAGCGTGCAAATCCTCCATCATATATTTACCGCTTGGTTTCAAGTCAGCAAGAACAGGTGTTTTATCATTTATTGCCTGAAAATCATCCAAAGTTATTTCAATATCCACTGAATGTGCCATAGCAATTAAATGCATAACCGCATTTGTTGACCCTCCTAAAACAGCTACAATTGTAATAGCATTTTCAAAAGCTTTGCGGGTCATAATATCTCTTGGCTTGATATCTTTTTCCAGCAATATTCGGATTGCTTTTCCTGCATTATCACATTCTCTTCTTTTTTCTTCACTCAAAGCTGGGTTTGATGAACTGTATGGCAAACTCATTCCTAAAGCTTCAATAGCTGAAGACATAGTATTAGCAGTATACATTCCGCCACATGCTCCAGGACCGGGACAGGAATTTTTAATCACCCCGTTAAAATCTTCATCAGAAATTGTATTTTGGAACTTTTTCCCCAATGCTTCAAAAGCAGAAACTATATTAAGACTTTCGCCTTTCCATTTTCCTGAGTGAATAGTTCCTCCATAAACCATAAGAGCAGGACGATTTACTCTTCCCATTGCGATTAAAGCACCTGGCATATTTTTGTCGCATCCAGGGATGGCAATCAAACTATCATACCATTGCGCCCCCATAACAGTTTCAATAGAATCAGCTATTACATCACGGGAAACTAATGAATAACGCATTCCTTCTGTTCCATTTGAAATTCCATCACTAACCCCTACAGTATTAAATATCAATCCAACAAGATCAGCATTCCAGACTCCTTTCTTGACATCTTTGGCCAAGTCATTCAAATGCATATTACAAGTATTTCCTTCATAGCCCATACTAACAATTCCAACTTGTGCTTTTTTCAAGTCCTCTTCAGTTAGGCCAATTCCGTATAACATTGCCTGAGCTGCTGGTTGCGTTACATCTTGTGTAATTGTCTTGCTGTATTTATTTAATTCCATTCTGTATTAATTTGTGTATTTAATTTTTTATTTAAAAAAAAAACCTCCCAAAATTATGGGAGGTTTTATATATGCTTTCACTTATATTTATACCAATCCCTTTTCATATGTGATAATCACAATGACACTTAATGCTAAAAGGACGTTGATAATGTGTTTCATTTTTTTATTTTTTTGACTTTGCAAAAGTACAAAACAAATCTAAAATAAAAAATTTTTTACCAACAAACTAACAGCAATTAGTGATATAACGTAACATTTTATGATTTTTATTAATTAAACGATAGTCGACTGTCCTATTTGAACATTATCGTTTTTAAAATATAAATCATCTTTACTTAATATGACATTTGAAATAAAATCTCCAACATCATTGGTTCCAAATCTTGAACCCAGATTTAAATCAACAGTAACTACTTTATATTCAATAGCTTTTTCTACAGCTTCATAAACTTTCTTTGCTTCTTTTGCCAAACCAAAATGCTCTAACAACATAGCTGCCGATAAAATTGAGGCAATTGGATTAGCAATATTCTTCCCTTTTGCCTGTGGGTAAGAACCATGAATAGGCTCAAAAAGAGCTTTATTTTCTCCAACTGAAGCAGATGCCATTAAACCTATTGATCCCATAATCGCACAAGCCTCATCTGATAATATATCACCAAATAAATTCTCAGTTAGGATTACATCATATTGTTTAGGATCAGTAATTATTTGCATGGCAACATTATCAATGTACTGACATTCTAATTTTACATCTGGATACTGCTTAGCAATTCCTTTAACTAATTTTCTCCACAATCTAGATGTTTCCAACACATTAGCTTTATCCACTAATGTCACTTTTTTTCTTCTGCCTTGAGCAGCCTTAAAAGCCTGATGTGTAATGCGGTTAATTTCATTTTCGGAATATTCGCATATATCTGATGCAAAAGTTCCTTCTTCGTTTATGACTTTATCGCCATAATACGATCCTCCTGTTAATTCTCTATAAATTACAAAATCAACATTTTCTATAACTTCTTTTTTAATAGGAGAAGCATCCAAAAGGTTTTTAAACGGCTTAATAGGCCTTATATTAGCATACAGCCCTAATTCTTGTCTTAACTTTAATAACCCTTGCTCCGGACGTACTTTAGATTCTGGGTTGTTATCGTACTTAGGATTTCCAATAGCGCCAAACAAAACAGCATCAGTATTCAAACAAAGATTTAAAGTTTGTTCTGGTAAAGGATTTCGCGTTTTCTCTATCGCAACAGCTCCAATTAAAGCATCTTCGAAAATAAATTCATGATCATAGGCAACACTAATAGCATACAAAGCTTTCTTAGCCTGTAAGATAACCTCTGGACCTACACCATCACCTGAAAGCACTGCTATTTTTAAGTTCATATTATTTATTTTTAAGTATTATTTCAGCTAAAAATTAGTTGACATATATATTGCTGGCTTCAATAATTTGATGAATATCATTATCCAGAACTTCTTTTTTGATATCAGCAAATTTTAAAAACTCAACATATACGATATCCAATTGCGTTTTGGTAAGTTCGTAGCCCACTTTTTTAGCTCTGTAAGCCAAAGCTGCTCTACCGCTTCTTGCTGTAAGAATAATAGACGACTCATTGACACCCACATCCAAAGGATCCATGATTTCATAAGTCGCTCTGTTTTTAATCACGCCATCCTGATGAATTCCAGAACTGTGAGCAAAAGCATTAGCACCAACGATAGCTTTGTTAGGCTGTACAATCATTCCCATACTTTCAGAAACTAAGCGACTCATTTCATTCAATTGCTTGCTGTCGATATCTGTATATAAATTCAAATAAGGATGCTGCTTGAAAATCATAACAACTTCTTCAAGAGCCGTATTTCCTGCTCTCTCCCCTATTCCATTAATTGTGCATTCTATTTGACGGGCACCATTTACGGCTCCAGCAATTGAATTTGCAGTCGCCATACCCAAATCGTTATGACAGTGACAAGAAATTGTAACATTGTCAATTCCTTTCACATTTTCTTTAAGGTATTTTATTTTTGCACCATATTCCTCTGGCAAACAATATCCTGTAGTATCCGGAATATTAAGAACTGTAGCTCCCGATTTGATTACTTCTTCACAAACTTTAGCTAAAAAAGCATTGTCAGTTCTGCCAGCATCTTCTGCATAAAATTCTACATCCTCAACATATTTTTTAGCGTGAGCGACCGCATATTTCGCTCTTGCAATTACATCTTCCGGAGTAGTCTGCAGTTTATGGATAATATGAGAATCAGAAGTTCCTATTCCAGTATGGATTCTAGGTCGAACAGCATGTTTCAATGCTTGTGCAGCTACATCAATATCATTTTCTACTGCTCTGGTAAGACCGCAAACAGTTGCGTTTTTTACAATTTTACATATTTCTGAAACAGATAAAAAATCACCTGGACTAGAAACAGGAAAACCAGCTTCGATGATGTCTACTCCCATTTCGTCAAGGCGATTGGCTATAACGAGTTTTTGATTGGTGTCTAATTTACATCCTGGGACCTGTTCACCGTCTCTTAAAGTGGTATCAAAAATTTGGACTTTCTCTCTATTCATTTTAATTTATTTAATGTAATTTCACATCTTAAAACAAAAATAGTTTTCATTTAATCAAAACTAAACCTGCTTTTAGATAAATATACTATTTATAAAGCAAAAAATAACAAATTAAAAACCTGACAATCAACAAGTTAAATACTTTTATAATACAATGGCTAACCATCAAAAAGATTTTTTATTTGTATTAATAAAATCCCTTTCCAAATCTGAAAAAAGACAATTTAAAATTTTTGCCAGCCGTTTAGAGACTAGTTCAAATACAAAATTTATCGAGTTATTTAATATTCTGGATAAATCTGAAGTATATGATGAAAAACTGATACTTAAGAACGGCTTGATTAAAAAAGTGCAGTTGTCAAATTTAAAATCATACCTCTACAAACAAATATTGGTAAGTATTCGTTTGAATATTCCCAGTCAAAACATTCGTTACCAACTGAGGGAACAAATTGACTTTGCCGCAATACTCTATAATAAAGGACTGTACAAACAAAGCCTAAAAATATTAGACAAAACAAAACAGCAAGCCATAGAGAATGATGAAAAATACATGGCTTTTGAAATTGTTGAATTTGAAAAACTAATTGAATCACAATACATTACCCGAAGCATCCAAGGCCGTGCAGATGAATTAGTTATTCAAGCCAAAGAGCTGAACTACCGTAATACCATTTCGAGTAAATTATCCAATTTATCGCTTCAGCTATATAGCATTATGCTTAAAACAGGCTATGTAAAAAGTGATGAGGAATACAAATATATTGATGATTATTTTGTCAAGCACATTGCGCGTCTGGATCAGTCAAAATTTGGTTTCAGAGAAAAATATTGGTTCTATAATGCCAACTTATGGCGAAGTTTTTTAGTGCAGGATTTTCTTTCCTGTTATAAATTTGCTTCTAAATGGGTAGCTTTATTTTATGATAATAAAAATATGATTTACCTGAATCCTGTTTTTTTCCTGAAAGGGAATCATTATTTGCTGGAATCGCTATTCATGCTAAAATATAAATCTAATTTTAAAAAATATTTAACCCTTTTAGAAGAAACCATCAGTGATCCACGATTCCCGGTTAATGATAACATTGCTTCCTTATCATTTCTGTATGTTTACAATAACAAATTAAACTATCATATTCTGGAAGGAACTTTTGCAGAAAGTGAATACCTAATCCCTGAAATTTTAAATAAGATAAAAATTCACAGTGAGCATTTGGACGAGCATCACGAAATGATTTTTTATTACAAAATTGCCAGTATTTATTTTGGAAATGAAAAGTATCAGGAGTGCATCGTTTATTTAGAAAAAATCATAAACAATAAAAATCTCACCATGCGCGAAGATTTGATGTGTTTTGCTAGGATTTTGTGTTTGATTGCACATTATGAGCTGGGTAAAGATTACTATTTGGAAAATCAGCTTAAAAACACTTATAAGTTTCTGTTAAAAATGAATGATCTGCATGAAGTCCAAAAAGAGATTATACGTTTTCTAAAGAATCTAAGCAATTTATATCCGAGTGACATCAAAAAAGAGTTTATCAAAATGAGAGAGCGCTTTATTGAATTAGAAAAAAACACTTATGAGAAAAGAGCCTTTCTATACCTTGATATTATTTCTTGGCTGGAAAGCAAAATCGAAAATAGAAAAATAAGCGATATTATTAAGGAAAAAGCAAAATTGATTAATCGATAATTTTTCAATACTTCCCGCCAAAAGAAAAGCGATTCGTGTTGAATCGCTGCTTTTCTTTTATAATTTTTAAATCGGAAACCTAATCTTCGTGCTCTTCTGATTGTTTTACAGAACCATTAACAGTTACATCCTCATTTGCCCGAATTTCGGTATGACGAATTTCACCACCTGAAGTGCCAACTTTTTGAACTAAAAACAATCCAACGGCTGCAACACCAAGTATCAAAAAGGAAACCAGTTTTGCTTTTGCATGATTTTTAAAATTCAGATACAAACCTGCAAGGGACATACCGCTTAAAACATAAAGCAAAACAGCTAATTTTTCGGCCAACTCTTCGTGTTCGTGAATAATCTCTTTTCCAATATTTGGCATATCTTCAACCAATTCCTCTGCTCCTTCGCCAGTTCCCATACTGATTGCTCCAAAAATACCTGCAACTATAAATAACACATAAGATGTATTTATTAATGTTTTATTTTTCAAAACCAAGCCAACAATTAATATCCCAAATCCAAAAATGGTTCCGATAATTGGAAAATGGTTTACTACCATGTGTAAATGTGCATCGTTCATAATATATTTTTATTAAATGGTTTAAAAAATTAAATGAATGTATGGAATAACACAGAATATTTTTCTGCCATATTGTAGTTGTGCTTACTGTCAATTTGCAATATCAAATACCCCTTTGGTTAAAATTTTTGAAGAAACATTAATTTCACTGTCTGGAATTATTTCAACATATTTTTCGGATTTTTCACCAATTAAAACCTTGATCTTTTTAAAGGAATAGTCCTTTTTAGAGCTATCTAATAAAAGTACGAAATTTTTATTACTTTCTGTGATTAATGCTTCCGCAGGAATTCCCAAACCTTTCTTTGTGTCGACTAATATTCCTGCCTCTACAAACATGCCTGTCAATAACTTTTGTCTAATTTTATCTTCCAAATGTCCGTGCACATTTATGGTTCTATCATTGCCTTCTATGGATTTTCCAACCAAATGAACTTCTGCATTAAACACTTCTTTTGTTGCTTCAGGCACAGTAAACACAATTTTCTGACCTTCTTTTATCTTTAAAATATCTTTTTCAAAAACTGCTAATTCCAAATGTAAATGCTGGGTATCCACAATTTCCAGTATTACATCAGAAGGTGCAATTGGCATTCCAACATTTGCATTCATAATGACAATATCGCCTGAAATTGGTGAATAAATGGTAATCACCGAAGTTAATTTTCCTTTTTCAACTTGAACAGGATTAATGTTAAGCATCAGTAATTTTTCACGTAGGCTTTGATACATTGCTTTTGTTTTGCGGTAATCACTCTCTGCTTTCAAATAGTTTTTTTGTGAGGAAATTTTCTCGTCATACAATGTTTTTTGACGCTCGTATTCTGATTTCAAGTAATTGATTTGTTCGGCGACTTCCAGATATTCTTTTTGAATATCCAAAAATTCAGTGTTCTGCAAAGTCAATAAAGCTTGTCCTTTGGTTACTTTATCACCTACTAAAAGATGAGTTGACTTAACATAGCCTCCAATAAACGAAGTGATTTGAGCTCGGTTTTGTGGAGGAACATCAATCTTTCCGGAACATTTAACAACTACATTGAAGTCCTGCTCAGTGGGCGAAGCGATTTCCATCCCAGACGATTGAAATTGTTGCTTGGTTACTGTTATTAATCCATCTTCTTTAGGTCTTTCTTCTTCTTTTTTTGCTTCTTTACAAGAGAAAAGCAATGATGCAAATATTAGGGCGTATATGATTTTTTTCATGTATTTAAATTTAAAAATTAAGATATTGTAAATCCAATTGGGTTATATTGAACTGCAAAACGGTATCAAGATGTTCAATCTGAATGCTAGTTGCGTTTTCTAAACTCTGAATGTATTGAAAAAAGTCAATTTCTCCTTGTTTATAGCTTCTATTGGCTACTTTAAGAATCTCTTCGGATAGCTTTTTCCCGTATTGATTATAGTAATTAATTGCTTCTTGGTATTTTGCCAATTCGTTATTTTTCTGGGACATATAAGTGTCCATTTTTCGTTCTTCGTTTTGTTTCTTTTGTTCCCAGCTTTGCAGTTCGAGCTGGGCAGTTTTCGTTTTAGACACCGTGCCGGAAAATAAAATCGGAACTGCCAAACCTACCTGAAATCCATACAAAGACTGAGTTAATCCACTATTTTTTCCTTGAAAATAATCAACATTGATGTCTGGTAACCAATTTTGTTTTCTTAGTTTCACTTGATTTTTATAAACACTGGTAACGCTATTCAAATAAGTACTGTAATAACTTTTGACAGCATCGTTTGTTTGTTTTTCAAGCGGTTCTATTTTTTTACTCATAATATCAATTTTTTCATCATTCTGTATCAATGAATACAAAATTTCATATTGAGCTCTTTTATCACTCTCGATTTGGGAAAGCTTTGATCGAATATGCCTGAATTTTGATTCGGCCGTAATTTTTTCAAGATAATTAGTTTCTCCCAATTCAAACTTTCTTCCGCTTGCATTCGAAAAATTCTGGTACAAACTATCCAAATACACATACATTTTTGCTTGATTTTGCAGAAAAACAATATGCTGATACACCTTTGAAACCTCCAAAGAAAGTTTCATTTTTTGAATATCATAACTGGCTTTTTCCTTTTCATATTCCGAATTATAAACCTTTTTTTGAGCGCCGTAAACGGTCGGAAATTCAAATTTTTGCTGTACGCCAAATACTTTTAACGGAACATTATTAACAGCTAAATTATTTTGGTCATAACTATAGTACACATTGGTTTTATCAAAGGAATATGCAGTTCTTGTATTCTCCTCCATGCGCTGGACATGAAGTTGAGCTGCTTTAACTTCCTTATTGTTTTTCAAAGCTTTAGCCACCAAACTATCCAATTCGGGATTATTGTTTTGAGAAAAAGACATTGAAGTACTTAACAGCAATAAGAGTATAAGAGTTGATTTATGGTGTAATTTGAACTTTGGTTTTTTACCTTCTTTTTCATCCAAAACCTTATACAAAATTGGCAAAACAATCATCGTTAATATTGTTGCAGTAAATAGTCCGCCAATAACAACCGTAGCTAATGGTTTTTGAACCTCGGCTCCAGCAGATGATGAAATAGCCATAGGTAAAAAACCTAAAGCCGCTGCCGCTGCCGTTAACAAAACCGGACGTAATCTATCGGTAGTTCCTTTTAAAATCAATTCATCCAAATCTGTCATTCCTTTATGTTTGAGTTCTTTAAAATGTTCAATAAGCACAATCCCGTTCAGTACAGCAATTCCGAAAAGCGCAATAAATCCTACCCCTGCAGAAATACTAAAAGGCAAATCGCGAATCCATAAAAACAATATTCCTCCGACGGCCGAAAGCGGAATCGCAGAATAAACCATCATAGCTTCTTTAACTGAGCCAAAAGCAAAATGCAAGAGTATAAATATCAATACCAAAGCGATAGGAACAGCAATTGCCAAACGGGCCTTAGCGCTATTCAGGTTTTCAAATTGTCCTCCATACTCCACATAATATCCCGGCGGAAGCTTAATTTTTGTGTTAATAATTTTCTGAATATCAGTTACTACACTTTGCAAATCACGATTTCTAACATTTACTCCCACTACAACTCTTCTATTAGTATTATCTCTTGAAATTTTGGCGGGCCCCTCAGTATATTCGATTTTAGCCAATTCACTCAATGGAATTTGCTGTCCATTTGGAACCGAAACATATAAATTTCTCAAGTCCTCAATATCATGACGATTGGACTCAGCCAAACGAACCACCATATCAAATCGTTTTTCCCCTTCAAAAACATTACCAACAGTTTTCCCTGCAAAACTCAATGCAATCATATCATTCAAATCGGCTATATTGAGCCCATAACGGGCAATTTTGGATCGGTCATATTGCACAAACATTTGCGGTAAGCCTGCTGTTTTTTCGATAATAACATCCGAAGCACCGTCTATATTTTTAATTGATCTCTCAATTTCGTGTGCTTTTTGAGCCAAAACATTCAAATCTTCGCCAAAAACTTTAATAGCCACATCCGAACGTGTTCCAGAAACCAATTCGTTGAATCGCATTTCGATAGGCTGCGTAAATTCAACTTCTATGTTTGGAATTTGAGCTGTAATTGCTGCTTTTATTTTATCAGCCAGTTCATCTTTACTCGATGCCGAAACCCATTCCGATTTAGGTTTCAATTTTACAATAATATCGCTTTCCTCCATCGACATTGGGTCTGTTGGAACTTCGGCTGCTCCTATCCTGCTTACTACCTGATCTACTTCAGGGAAGTTTTTCAAGATAATTTTTTCTATTTTGGTTGTTGTGGCAATGGTTTTAGACAAAGATGTTCCTGTTTTCAAAACGGGCTGTATCACAAAATCCCCCTCATCAAGCGTCGGAATAAACTCAGCTCCCATTGTAGAAAATAATGCTATCGCAAAAAATAAAAGCACTACAGAACCATAAAGCACTTTTTTGGTGTTATGTAATGCCCAAGTGATTACAGGTACATACCAAAAATTTAATTTTTGAATCAATTTTGAGGATATTGAATTTGGATTGTCTTTCGTAGGTTTCAAAAACAAAGAAGAAATCACTGGAACATAGGTAAAACAGAAAATCATAGCTCCCAATAATGCAAAGCTGAAAGTCATTGCCATTGGTTTAAACATTTTTCCTTCAATTCCGGTTAAAGATAAAATCGGGATAAATACAATTAAAATAATAAGCTGACCAAAAATAGCAGAATTCATCATCTTAGAAGCGCTCTTAAATGTGATTTGATCAATTTCCAATTGTCGGTCTTCTTTTGTCAAACCAACCAAATTTGCCGATTTACCCGCTATTTGAAAAGCAATAAACTCGACTATAATAACAGCTCCGTCAATAATAATTCCGAAGTCAATAGCTCCCAAGCTCATCAAGTTTGCGTCAATCCCGAAAACATTCATAAATGAGATCGCAAATAGCAGACACAACGGAATTACTGAAGCAACTACCAAACCTGACCGCCAATTCCCTAACAAAAGAACCACAACAAAAATTACGATAAGACAGCCCAAAATCAAATTTTCGGCAACTGTAAAAGTAGTTTTGCCTACCAATTCGCTGCGTTCCAGAAAACCATTTATATAAACTCCTTTTGGCAATGTTTTTTGAATTTGGACCACTCTCTCTTTTACAGCGCTTATCACCTGTTTTGAATTAGCGTCTTTTAACATCATTACCTGGCCAAGAACTTTTTCTCCCTCACCATTACCGGTAATAGCCCCAAAACGGCTGGCATGACTGAAACGAACCTGAGCCACATTTTTGATATAAATAGGAATGCCATTAGCATTGTTTACTACAATATTTTCTATATCCGCAATTGAATTCACCTTTCCTTCAGCACGTATAAAATAACTTTGATTCACTTTTTCGATGTAGGCACCGCCCGCAATACTGTTGTTTTTTTCCAATGCGGTAAAAACGTCAGTCATAGTGATATTCATTGCTTTCAAACGGGAAGGAACAATAGCTACTTCATATTGTTTTAAGAAACCGCCCCATGTATTAATCTCAACAACGCCTTTTATTCCTGAAAGCTGTCTTTTTACAACCCAATCCTGCAGTATTCTTAAATCTGTAACCGAATATTGATTTTTATATTCTGGTTTTACCTCCAAAGTATATTGATAAATCTCCCCCAAGCCTGTTGTAATGGGTCCCATCTCTGGAACTCCAAAACCTTGTGGAATCTTTTCGGAAGCGGATTTAATTTTTTCGGCAATCAATTGTCGGGGAAGATAGGTTCCGATATCATCATTAAAAACAATAGTTACGACCGACAACCCAAATTTTGATATCGAACGAATCTCTTCGACACCTGGCAAATTAGCCATTTCAATTTCAACAGGATAGGTAATAAACTGCTCAATATCTTGTGTAGAAAGGTTTCGTGAAGTTGTAATTACCTGAACCTGATTATTGGTAACATCAGGAACAGCTCCAATGGAAATTTGGAATATCGAAAATAATCCAAATCCTAATACAGAAGCCGTAAAAAGCAAAACAACTGCTTTATTTTTTAAACTGAAAGCTATAATTTTTTCTAGCATTTTAACCTTATTTTTTTTAACAAAAATAAGTCAAAATGATAAGGAATAACTTAACAACAAATTAAAATAATCTTAGTAATGGCTTAATTAAGGTACTTAAATAAGTAAAAAAAGAAATATTTTTTCCGCATTCAAATAAGGGATAATATCTTAATCAAAAGTCAGAACTACAGTTGTGCCTTCATTTTTTTTACTAAGAATGTCAATACTGATATTCAGCAGCTGTGAAATCTTTTTCACTATTGACAATCCTAAACCAGATCCTTTTATATTGGGATTATTTGCTGCATCAGATCGATAAAATGGGTTAAAAATCTTGTCTAAGTCTTCAGTAGCAATTCCAATTCCGTTATCCGATATAGAACAAATAGTTTTCGATTTTTTTTTGGAAATATTTATTGAAATTTTACCATTATGTTTGGAATACTTTATCGCATTAGAAATTACATTACTAATAATTATGCTCACTAAATAATTATCAGAATTAATAAAATAATCTTTTGAAAAATTATGTTCTATTCCTATATTTTTATCATTTATTTTATTTGAATATAAAGTAAGAACATCAAGAATTATGGCGTCCAGGTAGATTTTCTCAATCCGTAAACTTTGCTTATGATTTTCGAATCTTGCCAGCAAAAGCAATTGATCCACTAAATTATTCAAACGGTTTACTTCCGAAATGCTGAAATTAATTTTCTCTTCATATTCGGACTGGCTTCTTGGTTTTCGCACCAAAACTTCCAAAGTTCCTTTCAAAACCGTCAAGGGAGTTCTCAATTCATGAGAAGCATCGGAGGTGAATTGTTTTTCCCGCTCGACTGCATTTTCTATTCGATCCAGCAAATCATTGATTGTTTTGGAAAGTACAAATAATTCATCTTTATTTTGAGGCAAAATTATTCTGTCTTTTAAATTGTCAGTAGTAATTCTACTCGAGGTTTCGGTAATTAGAGCTACGGGTTTAATACTTCGCCCGGCAATAAACCTGGCAATAAAAAATAACAGCAATAAAATTAATGGGAATGTTATAAAAAGCGTATTTCTAAGGTTGGTCAATATCAATGTAGCCTCATCCAAGGACATCGCTACAAAAAGATATCCTACTTTTTTCTTTTTATCAAAAAGCGGAATTTGAATTTGCCTGATTGGTTTTTTATTCAAATAGGAATCCACAAATTGATTGTCTTTTTCGTGTTTGTGCAGTTTAAGCTGAAATCCTTTCAGATTGGGCGATTTATCAATTAATTTATTGTCATTGTCAAAAAACTGCACAAAAACTGGATTTACATTGACTCTATTATTGTCGCTTTCTCTCCATTGATCAACTTGAATCAGATAAGCATTATTATTGTCAACTTCTATCTGTTCCAAATATTCGCTAGATTCCTGTAAAATATCATCATTTATATGTTTGTTAATACTATATAAAGTGATTCCATAAATAGTGCAAAATACAACCGAAATCAATAGTGCTGTGCTGAGAATGTAATTAAGCGCAATTCTGTTTTTATAAGAGAATGAAAACATTAATTTAATTTGTATCGTTTGCAATATAGCCTACACCCCGAATGGTTTTTATCAAATCTTCTTCTTTCTTCAAATTGAGTTTTTTTCGGATCGCATTCATAAAAACGTCAATTACACCTGTATCGTATTCAAAATGAATATCCCAAACATCGTTAATAATTTCATTTCTGGTACACACTTTCCCTTTGTTTTTTATCAAATAAACAAGCAGTTCATATTCCCTTTGCGTAAGCGAAACATCTCGGCCATTTGATGTAACCTGATGTTTTGAAGGGATTATTTTAATTTTTCCAAGTGTTAAAATAGGGCTTTGATTTTCATTTCTAAAATGAATTTTTATACGTTCCACCAATTCATCAAAGCTAAACGGTTTTTTGATATAATCATTGGCTCCAGCTTTTAAGCCTTCAATTGTTTCCTGAATGGTATCTTTGGCCGTTAAAAACAAAATAGGCGTCTTGGAATCTTCCTTTCGGATTTCTTTGCACACATCAATTCCTAACATTTGGGGCAAAATCCAATCCAGCAAAATAATATCTATTTTTTGGCTCTGAGCTATTTCGAGACCGGTTTTGCCATCATTGGCAACCACTACCTCATAGCCTTCCTCTTCCAAACCTTGCTTTAGAAAATTAGCAATTCCTATTTCATCTTCAACAATTAGAATCCTCATTTTTACTGCAATACAAATTTAAAACCAATAGTACCAATATTTGCATTCAACCCATCGCTCCTAACGTAATGATTGAACCTGAAATCAATATTTTTTAACCCAAAAGAAAATATTTGTGCCTTTGCAAAAAAATCAGTGTAAGAAACCCCAAAACCATACTGATTGGCCGAAAATGTCGATAAATCATAATCCGAAGTATAAAATTGCTCTGTTGACAAATGAGTTTGATAAGGTGCAAAATACTTGGCTTGGGTTTGCGTATAATAACGATACATGGGGTAAGCCGTAAATTTATCAGAAAACCTTACAGGAATTTCTATATTAAAAGTATGGGCTTTTAAATCCCAATCATCAGCATAATACCTGTAATAAGTTCTTACAATAAAGTGTTCATTGATATAATAATTGAAGCGGGCTCCTATTGGAATCTTAAAACGGGTATCCGGAAGTCTTTCGATATCATCGGCAAGTTCGTAAACCCCGGCATTACTTGGACTTGTATAGTCATTGATATATTGGGGCTGACCCACATAATAATGAGGTTTATCAGCAAAATATGTTCTGTGGTATGGAGTTGACAATAATCCTTGCTGTTGTAAAATATCTAAAAATACAGAAAACTGGAAGTTTTTAGTCACTACTTGAGAAAAAGCGAACGAAACCGAATATGAATTCCTGTTCACAGATGTTACAGGTGTGAATTTAGATGGTAAATAGCCATTTGAAACCGCTCCTTTTTGATCATAAACCGTTACTCCATAGAGAGCATATCCCTCAAGTTCTTTTGGGTAAATAGGTCTCCATTGGTCAAGATAAACATTAGTTTTCAAACTGACTTCTGTATTTTTTTCATTAAAAAGCTTAGTAACTCCACCACCAAAACCAACCGATGTGTAATCAAATTCATTTGAAAAAGAAAGGTCACCATTCCAAATAAAATTTCTATCATCGCTGTTATGAGTATAAGTAGCCAATGCAGACACTAACTGGTCATTTTTTGATGCACCAGATGAAGCTTGCCAAGGAGTTGGGGTATTAGCTCCCGAATATGTAGATTCGAATGGATTAATATTACTGGATGAAGCTGACGAGTAAGCGGAAATACCTAAATCGACTGTCAAAACATCGTCATCATTCAGTGGCATAGCAACAGTTATGTTCGTCGCAAAATCATTCAGTTTTTCACTGCCCATTCCTCCTGAAACAGCAGAATGTGTTCCGTCCTGATCATAATAACTCGCCAAAAAATCAACTTCGGCACTTTCTAAAACCCTCTTTTTAAACACGGCAGCTGAATCTTTTTCTTGGGCATAAGAAAGTGTACTGATTAGAAAAAAAAGAAATATTGTTTTTATAATTTTCATTTGGGGAAATTTTATTTGGTAAAAAAGCTACTAAAAAAATCAATTACAGCCACAGCCTCCGCCAGATTTACCTCCATTAGCTCCAGCTGCACCTTCTCTATACACCTGAAAAGTAGTTTCATACCGCTCAGTAGTTTTGGCGCCCAGTTTCATTTCTGAGTCATTAATGTTCACCTTTTGATATTCTTTTACTGAGTTACAGGATTGCAAAACAATAAGAATTACTGCTAATGCTACTCTTTTCATACTGTTATTATTTACTGTATTTCTTTATATCTATCCCTTTTGATGTGAAGACTTTGCCTTTATCATCAACAATAATGCATTCAATTCCTTTGAGCTGATTGACTAAATCCATGCCAACATCAACACCCAGAACAAAAATTCCCGTTGCGAGTGCATCAGCAATCTCGGTTTGTTTGGCAAATACCGAAACACTTACCGCTCCCATAGCCGGATAACCTGTTCTTGGATCTATAATATGTGAATATCTTTTGCCATCAAAAACCACATACTTCTCATAACTCCCTGATGTTTCTACTGCACTGTTTTCCAAAGGAAAAGCGGCAAAAATTTTATTCTTGTTCATCGGATTTACAATTCCAACCGTCCAAGGTTTCCCATTGGGTTGTCTGCCCCAGGCAAAAATATCGCCCGAGACATTTACCAATCCTGAACTACAGCCTTTTGACAATAACAAAGCGTGAATTTTATCGGCAATATAGCCTTGTCCAATACCGCCAAGGCCCAATTTCATTCCCTCCAATTTGAGAAAAATGGTATGTTCCCTTTTATCTAGAATAATGTTTTTATAGCCAATTTTCTCCACCGATTTTTTTATGGCTTCCGGTGTTGGCATCTCTTTCATAGAACCGTCAAACTTCCAGATTTTATCCATCGAAGCATACGAAATATCAAATGCTCCAGATGTAATTTGTGAAACTTTAATTGCTCTTTCAACCAATTCAAATACTTCCACAGGCACTTTTACAGGTTTTATACCCGCGTTTCTGCTCACTTCAGAGATAGGCGTGGTCGGAATCCAATCTGAGATTTCATTTTCAATTCTTTTTACTTCACCAATCGCCATATCAATATAAACGTTTGCTTCCGTTGTATCTTTGGCTACAACAGTCATCTCAAAAGGACTGCCCAGCATCGATAATTTACGTTTATGGATTATCTGTGCAAAGGATGAAAATGCCGTGAAAAGAAAACCAATCAATAGTATTTTTTTCATTATTTTTCGAAAGAATGAATGAGTTTAATATAATCTGGTGCTGAAATATTTTTGAAACCGGTCATTCCAATAACTTTTCCTTTTTTGTCCAAAAGCACCACCAATGGAAAACTGCCGTTTTTATTGTATTTTTCGGCCAATTTATTATTGCTTTCTGTTAACTCTGGCGAAAGCTGATTGGCTTTTTTCTTTGGAAAATCGGCTTTATAAACGATCCAATTTTTATCTGCTTCTGCCTGAAATTCTGGGGATTTCCAAACCGCTTTGTCTAATTTCATACAAGGACCGCACCAGTCCGAACCAGAGAATACAAGCAATATGTTTTTATCTTCAGTAATTGCTTTTGCTTTCACTTCTTCAAAATTGGCATTCCAATTCTGTGAATATCCGAATAGACCAGTAATCAAAAAAAATGTTGAAAAGAATAATCTCATAAGTTCCTTTGCTATTAAATTAAGTATTCTGATTAATAAGAAACACTCTCACCGAAATACAATTTCATTTTTAAATAAACCTGTTGGGTGTAATTCATAAATTTTTTATTTAACACATAGATTCTGTGTTGAAAATAATTACACCCAACGGGTTAAATAAATCAATTAGTATCCGGCAAATTTAACTCAAAAAGAACCGCTAAATTACAAGCAGTGATGGGTTTTAAGCCAAATTTAAGAATCAAACATTGTTCTATAAATGCCATTCTAAACTCTATTTGTGTATTTTTGCAAAAAAATAACACTATATGAATCTTCTAAAAAAGTTTTCTCCTTTTTATAACCTTGCTCTTTTCTATATCCTAGTAAGTTTCGTTTTGCGAATCGTTTTAGTATTTCACCCTATAACTCAAACTTCTTTTGTTTTTATAGACAGCTTGAAAATCTTTTCAATTGGATTGATTTCAGATACATTTGTATTTGTTATAGCATCTGCTTTTTTATGGCTGTATCTTATTTTTATATCCAATTCCAAATATTATAAACCCTACGGTTATATCATTTTTGGATTATTTGTGGCATTATTGCTTTATATCGCTTCCGGCAAAACGATTCTGAATGAATATGGCGGTGCTTTGCCTAAAATCGGAATGATTTTCGTGGGGCTCAAAACATTTTTGTTCGGACTTCTTCTGTTTTTACCAAAACATAKAGACAAAATCAGATTCTGGCTGTTCACTTTTGTGATGTTTTTATATGTTGTCCTTATTCTTCAAAACGGAATCAGCGAATATTTCTTTTGGAATGAATTTGGTGTTAAATATAATTTCATCGCAGTTAATTATTTGGTTTACACCAATGAAGTAATTGGAAATATTATGGAATCTTATCCGGTGATTCCATTGTTTTCAGCATTATTTTTAATTGCTGGAATTGTGACTTATTTTATTGTCAAAAAGTCTAGAAATTACATTGATGCTATTCCAACTTTTCCCGATAAAATAAAAATAACCGCAATCTATCTTGCCTTGTTTGGGGTTTCTTTATTGGCAGTTCCTTATTTAGCCAAAAAAGAAAATTCACAAAATGTTTTTGCCAATGAATTACAAGCGAACGGAATGTATCGTTTCTATTTGGCTTTTATGAACAGTGAATTGGATTATTTCAAGTTTTATAAAACTTTACCCGAAAATGAAGCTTTTGCTTTACTGGGAAAACAAATTCCATCTATTTCTGGTGTATCGACTTTAAGACCAATAAAAAGTGACGTCGCCGAAACTCCTAAAAATGTGGTTTTAATCACTATCGAAAGCTACAGTGCCGATTTTATGAAAACCTATGGTAATGATAAAAACATCACCCCATTTTTAGACGATTTGGCACAAAAAAGCTTATTGTTTACCAATTTATATGCTGTTGGAAACAGAACCGTTCGCGGGCTTGAAGCCGTAACGTTATGTTTTCCGCCTACTGCCGGCGAAAGTGTGGTAAAACGAAAAGACAATAAAGACAAATTTTCTACTGGATCAATTTTTAAACAAAAAGGATACAACGTGAAATATCTTTATGGTGGAGATGCTTTTTTTGACAATATGGAAGACTTTTTTACCGGAAACGGTTATGACATTGTCGATAAAAAAGCATTCACTCCCGAAGAAATAACTTTTGCCAATATTTGGGGCGTTTGTGACGAAGATATGGCTAATAAAGCTATAAAAGTGATGAATACCGAAGCGAAAACTGGCAAACCATTCTTTAATCACTGGATGACCGTGAGTAACCACCGCCCATTTACGTATCCAAACGATAAAATTAACATTCCAGGAGATGCAAAATCCAGAGACGGCGGAGTTAAATATACCGATTATGCTTTGCGAAAATTCTTTGATATGGCCAGTAAACAGTCTTGGTACAAAAATACCGTATTTGTAATCGTTGCCGATCACTGCGCTTCAAGTGCCGGAAAAACAGAACTCCCTGTGGATAAATACAGAATTCCTGCAATGATTTACAGCCCAGGATTTATCCAGCCTCAAAAGTATACAAATGTAATGTCGCAAATTGATCTTATGCCAACACTTTTTGGATTGCTGAATTTTAACTACCAAAGTAAATTTTACGGTCAGGATGTTTTAAAACCCGATTATAAACCAAGAGCATTAATCGCAACTTATCAGGATTTAGGGCTAATAAAAGACAATGTTTTAACCATTATTTCGCCAAAACAAGCTGTAAAACAGTTCCAATTATCATTAAAACCAGATCAAAAAGTGGCTCCAGAGTTTCAAATCTACTACGACCAAGTTCCCTTAAAAAATGAAAGAACTGATCTTGTAAACGAAACGATCTCTTATTATCAGACAGCTTCGGATATATTAAAGAAAAAGAGCTATCAAAAGTTAAAGTAGTTCTAGATTTAGAAACACAAAAAAGCCTGTAAATTCAATATTTACAGGCTTTTTTGTGTTTCATTTTAATTCGATCTAAAAATCGTTCTCACTTTCCAAACCAAAAAGTTTTCCAGTTTTCCAAAGTTTCAAATCATTTTTCAAATTCTTTTTGTTACGCTCAGTCAATTCTTTTGAATCCAATTCATCAAGATTAGGTTTTCCTGCATTTATCCAAGCTGTGTACCAAAAATTGGTTGTTGCAACAATTGCTTTTCTCATTTGCTTTTCTACCATTCCGTTCAATGCAGCATGAAATTGATTGACATATTCTTTAGAATAAATCAAATCACCAAACTTATTTTTAGCAACATTTCCTTTTTCATCTTTCTCAAACATCGTCTCGGCAGTAAAAGCAGCACGCAGTTTTCTATCAGCCAATAAAAGCGGCTCAACTTGGCTGTGTGTGTCTTTCAGCATATCCCAAGTCGCTTTTTCTATATTATCCACATACTTTGCTTCTCCCGTATAAAAATTATAATTTTTCCCAAACAATTCCGGAAGACGGGATTCCCATAAAGAATGAATTCCTTTTTGATTAGTCAATTGTCCGTCATGATTGACAGCAGTATGCAAAGGCATGTGCGCATCACCTATGTAATGAGCCAAATCAGCTGCCAAAAACAAAATTTCAGTCTTCCTTTTGTCTTTAAAAGCTTTTGTTAATTTAGTCATTACTTCCTGAATATACCAAGGCAGAATACCGTTATCTGCTAAAAATTTCTCATTGTATTTTTTCTTTGCTTCATCAAAAGGAAGCGGAATAGAATCTACAGCACCAAAATTCTCCATATCCATAAAATGACGCGGATTTTCGGCCTTATCGCGCAATGTGTATTTACGCAAATCCGGAACAGTCGATTCCTGTGTAATAAAATCTAAATGATTGTAAAAAAAAGTCTGCATCGGCTTTGGCAAAGCCATAACTGCAGCATTATTAATATGTTCGTGACCAAAAATTCCCCACGACAATGTAATAAAAGCAATACCAATTATCGAAAAAGTAAGCGCTGTTCGTTTTAATTTAAATTTTTTCATTATATTTATTTTATTGAATTACAAAAGTATTTTTTTTAAAGATAATTTAAACGATTTGAGTTTAAATTTATGTTAATCCAAAGAAATTAAATTAAAATGTTTAGACATCAAGGCAAAAGCAGAACTTCTAAACATAATTTACGGCTTGCTATATTATTATCATTTGTAGCGGGAATTGTAAATGTAACAGGGGTTTTAGCTGTAAAAACATTAACCACTAATGTTACTGGGCATTTTGCCTATTTTGCAGAAGAAGTAACCAAAAAAGATTATCAAGCCGCCATTGTGTTTTTAATTTATACGCTGTTCTTTTTGGCGGGAGCATTTACATCTAATTTTTTGGCCGAACTGGTTTCAGAAAAAAAACAAGAACTTTCTCATTTGCCAGCAATAGCCATCGAATTTCTTATTTTAGTAGCTTTGGGTCTTTTTGGCATGCAAACCTATTTCAATTTATTAGAAGGAAAATGGATTGCCTTTGGTCTTCTTTTTGCAATGGGAATCCAAAATGCATTGGTGACCAAAATTTCGCAGTCAACCGTTAGAACTACACATTTAACGGGACTCTTCACGGATTTAGGAATTGAATTATCCCAATTGTTTTTCTACAAAAAACCAGAAGAGCGAAAAGCCTTAAAAATTAGTATTAATTTAAGACTGTCTATCATTTCTTTCTTCTTTCTAGGCTGTTTTGCTGGCGGGTTTATATACGGATATTTGGCACTAAAAACACTGCTAATCGCTGCGGCTTTTCTTTTGGTTGCCCTTTATTATGATTACATCCGACTGTATTTCATTGCGATTAAGCGAAAGAAAAAAGCATTTTAGAAATACAAAATTGCTAATAAAGTTCCAACAGCAATACTTATCCAAAGCAGTACACCTTGAACCAAAGGCAATAATCCCACCGATTTCAAAACAGAACGATTCAGCCCAGCTCCTATCAAAAACAAAGTAACAACAAGACCTGTTTTGGCAATTGAAACCAAATGCGGAGCAATATTCGCAACAGGAGGAAAATAAGTATTGCAGATCATTGCCAAAATAAACAATCCTATAAAATACGGGATCTTCAGTTTGCTGGCTTTATTTTTAAAAGCGACTGCAGTAATCAAAGCCACAGGAATGATCCACAAAGCTCTGGCTAATTTAACGGTTGTGGCAACCTGCAAAGCTTCTGCCCCATATTTATTCGCCGCTCCCACTACCGAACTAGTATCATGAATCGCAATGGCACACCACATACCAAAATCATTTTGAGACATATCCAGCCAATGTCCAACAAGAGGAAATACAAACAAAGCAATCGAATTGAGTATAAAAATCACTCCCAAAGCCACCGAAGTCTGCTTTTCATCCGATTGTATTACAGGAGCAATCGCGGCAATCGCACTGCCTCCGCAAATAGCCGTGCCACAGGAAATGAGATGAGAGGTTTTCTTTTGAATATTTAACCATTTTCCCAATAAAGTTCCCAAAACAATTGTTGCCATAATGGATGCAACCGTAAAAAGAAAACCTTCTTTACCTGCGGCCACAGCACTATGAACATTCATGCCAAAACCCAATCCTACAACCGAAACCCGCAGCAATATATTAGTCGCTTTATGGTTCAAATGCAAAAAAGGATGTCCTGAAAGATTAGCAACAATCAACCCCAGCAGTAAGGCTATCGGAGGTGAAATAATAGGAAATAAACAAAGAAGCAGCAGCAAAACAAAAATAATTTGCTGCGCTGTCGTATTGATTCTTAAAAAAATTGGTGCATTAACACTATCGGTTCTCATTCCTTTGTCATTTTTAATACAGCAAAGGTCGCTTGAAAAGCCAAAAAAGGCTAATCGTTAAAAATAATCCACTATAACTTTAAGTTATAATAACTTGAAATATTTTTTATGAATAATTCAGAAAGAGAATCTGATTTACCCTGTAGCGTAATGATATAAAAATAACGCTCAATTGTCAAATTATCTACATCAATAATTTGTAATTCTTTATTTTTCAACTCCTTACTAACAGCATGAATTGACATAAAAGCAACACAATTGGAATTCAGCAAATACGACTTAATACTTTCGGTGCTTCCCAGCTGCATTTCAATCTGTAGCTGGTCAATTTTGATATTAAAAGGCTTTAAAGCATATTCAATAACTTCAAGTGTTCCAGAACCTTGTTCCCTAACAAGAAATTGGAGTGATTTGAGATCATCTGGCGTGATTTCTTTTTTTCTGACCAATGGATTATCGGAATTGCAAACCAAAACCAGCTCATCTCTAATGAATTGCGTATATTTTATGGATTGATTTTTGGATTGCCCTTCCACAATTCCAATTTCAATTTCTTTGTTCAGCAGGGCATTTTCAATTTGCTCCGTATTTCCGTTAAGCAGATTCACTTTCACGGATTCCAATTTCTGATGAAAACGTGCCAACAATGGCGGAATAATGTATTGAGAAATCGTGGTACTCGCTCCCAACCGCAGCAAACCTTTACGTTCATTGATAAACGTACTCATATCAAAGTCAATTTCCCTGTAAATCTCAAAAATGTTTTTGGTATGTTTCAATAACACTTCACCAGCAGTCGTAAGCGCTATTTTCGAGCCATTTCTTTCAAAAAGCTTGATTTTATATTCTTCTTCCAATTCCTGAATATGTTTGGAAATCGCAGGTTGCGTAATGAATAATTCGGAAGCCGCTTTGGTAAAGCTCAATCGTGTTGCAACAGTGAAAAATACTTTTAGTCTGAAATCCATAATTAGTATTTTTATTTAAATTAGTGATTACAGCATCCCATTATACTTCCGAACAAACCATTCTGCAGAAAGTAAAACAGCAATCAAAACCAACAGCCATTTCCAATCAATCAAAGGAGATTTGGTTACTAGGTCTTTCTGAACAGCTTTATATTCTTCATTCTCCAACAGCGTTTTTATTAACGCATCAATTTGATTTGGATAAAAAGCTACCCCTTTCGTTTGTGATGCCAATTGCTTTAATTTCTGAACATCCGGGTTTACAAACTGCTTTTCAATGTCAAAATCCAGAATCTCAAAATGACTGGAATATGTGTTATTGGAATTCAATTCTTTTATCAAAAAATTATAGCTTCCTGCCAAAAGTCCGTCAAGATTCACTTTATAAGTATTGTTGCCTTTTAAAAGATCAAAGTTTTTGGTTTGTTTTGTTTTAATATTGGTCACGGCGATTGTCAGACGCGCTTTTTCATCAAAATCATAATTTTTATTGAAATATTGAGCGGTAATTTCGATAGCCTCACCTGTATTGTAAAAACTTTCATGATTGACAACTAACGATTTTTTGGCATTATTGGAAGCCAAGTATTGAATAATTTTATTGATGAAAATATCATATTTCCCGAAAGACTGATTATCGATATGGCTTTGCAGACGCCATTTCCAGCTGTTTTCACCAAATAAATAAGCCGATCTTTTTCCTTGATTTTCCGTAAACGATAATAAAGGCAAATTTGTATCAATATTTCTGATTTTGGCAGAAAGCAATACATTAACTTCCCCATTCACGGCAATAGAGCCATAATTATTCTGCAAAGGAGGAAAATTTTCAAAACCTAAATTATCCACCGCAAAAAGATTAAACTGAGGATCAAAATGAGCCAAATAATCTTCTTCCTGACCGCTCATTTTAAAAACAAAATTATTTTGCTCCTGATTCAAAAATGAAAAATCGGTAACAGTTCCGGTTATTATAAACGTGTTCAGATTAGCTTTCTTATTCGCTTCAAAAACTGATTTGAAAGCCGTATTTGGCTGATATAAAACAAGAACATTATAATCCTGCAATGACTTCACTTCGTTCGGATTAACTAATATTACTTTATGCTGTAAATTAGATTCAACAGCTCTTTTTAAAACGGCAATATCCGGATGATCTATAGACGAAATAATAGCAACCGTTGTTTTTTGATCGATCACTTCAACGGCAAAATTTTTGATATTATTAAAGGTGTTTTTTTCGTTTTCCTTAGAATCAACTTTTGCTTTATAAACCTGCAGTCCCACTTTATTAGCAGGCAAAAGCACATTTACAATTGCTGTTTTCTTTGATGGAGAAAAGGAAACGCTTTGTTTATGCAATACTTCATTCCCTTGGGTAATGCTAAAATTGGCAGTTACACTTTTATCTCCTGAATACTGTAAAAACACTTCAACTGGAAATTTATTCTTTAAGAATGCATATCTGTTCACATTCAGCTGATTGATTTTCAAATCCAAAACTTTGGCAGTATCACCCAAAACCAAAGGATACACTTTATTATTTTCATTAAAGCTATAGACATAATCATTTCCCGAAGTTTGATTCCCATCGGTGATAATTACAGTTGGATAAAACGTATTTTTATAGATGCTTTTTAAATTTTTGGCAACCAAATCCAAATTGGTCTGAGTTCCATTAAAAGCAAGACTGCCTGATTGTCGAAAATCTGAATCAACTATATAGGACTGCACTTCAAATTTTTCTTGAATAGCTTTATTTGAAATGATTTTTTGAACTGATTCCAAAGCATGTTCTTTGGCATTCAAAAAAGAAATTGAACTGGAATTATCAACTACAATAGGCAATGGCGTTTTGATAATTTCCAGTTTATTGGTAGTGATAATTGGATTTATCAGAAGCAATAATATTGAAAAAATTGTAAGAAAACGCAAAAAAGCCAAAAACAAACCAACTTTCGATTTGTTTTTGACTTTGTATAAATATTGAAAAAACGACAAACCACCCGCTATTAATAAAGAAAGTAGTAGTAATAGAATCGTGTTTATTGTCATGTTTTTGATTAAAAGATTGAAAAATTAAATAATTAAAAAATTCTAAATATTTACGAATATAAAAATCTCTAAATTCTTAAATCATTAAATCTTATAATATAATTTTAAGTAAGCATTCCTCCGCAAACATTCAATACTTGTCCTGTAATATAAGCACTCATATCAGAGGCCAAAAACAAGCAGGCATTTGCAACGTCTTCAGTAGAACCGCCACGTTTCAATGGAATTCCTTCTCTCCATCCTTTTACAATATCTTCACTTAGCTTTGCTGTCATTTCAGTTTCGATAAAACCAGGAGCAATAGCATTGCAGCGAATATTACGTGAACCCAACTCCAAAGCCACCGATTTAGTAAAACCAATAGCACCTGCTTTAGATGCAGCATAATTCGTTTGACCAGCATTACCAGAAACACCAACTACAGAACTAATATTGATAATCGAACCTGCACGCTGTTTTAAAAATGTTTTCTGAATCGCTTTGGTCATATTAAAAACCGACTTCAAGTTAACATCAATAACCTGGTCAAAATCAGCTTCTGACATACGCATTAATAAATTATCCTTAGTAATTCCAGCGTTGTTTATCAAAATATCAACTGTGCCAAATTCGGCCAAAACAGCATCTACAAAAGTTTGCGCTTCATTAAAATCGGCCGCATTAGATTTGTATCCTTTGGCTTTAATTCCCAAAGCATTCAATTCATTTTCCAAAGCCAGTGCAGACTCTACAGATGAGCTATAAGTAAAGGCAACGTTTGCTCCATTTTTCGCAAAAACTTCAGCTATCCCTTTTCCAATTCCACGACTTGCGCCAGTAATAATGGCTACTTTTCCTTCTAGTAATTTCATATTCACTTAATATTTATTTTATTAGGCTGTTATCCTTTGCAATCTGACGCAAATTAAGGTTGATAACATTCGCCAAATATATAATAAAAATGCGGAATGAAAAAAATTACAATTTCAATTAACGAGTTAGCGGTTATAGAAACGCACAGAAAACACACTAACCCTTTTTATAAAAATTTTAAAAAAAATTAAAAATAAATGTAAATGTAATTGATACAACAACTATATTTGTGTCAAATAATTTTTACATGAAAAAAAATCCAACAGGAACCGTACTTTACACAATTGAGCAAACCATAAAAGAGTATAGAAAAATAGCGCAGAGAAACATTGGAAAAATTATAAGTGACATAACAGTTGATCAATGCTTATTGCTAATAATCCTTAATGAAAACCCAAGCTATTCACAAAAAGAAATAGCAAAATTAATTTTTAAAGACAACACCTCAGTTACTAGAATAATTGAATTGATGGTAAAAAAAGATTATATAACTAGAAAAATTCACGAATTAGACCGAAGAAAATTTAGTCTTGAAATCACAAAAAAAGGCAAAAACACAATTGAATTATTATCCCCAATTATACAACAGAACAGAAAAACTGCTCTTGAGGGCTTATCACAAGATGAAATTGATTTACTCGACAAAACACTAAGTAAAATAATCCTAAACTGTAAAAAATAAAATGATAAAAATCCATCAAATACTTAAATCGACCCAAATTTTAATATTTTCCTTTTTGCCATTATTAATTTTTGGACAAAAAGACATAT
>NZ_JBFUGG010000033.1:0-34597 GCF_056403035.1 Flavobacterium sp. P3_A6
AAGGGATAAGCGCTGAAAGGGATAAGCGCTGAAAGCATATAAGCGCGAAACCCACCACAAGATGAGATTTCTTTTAAGGATCGTGGGAGATGACCACGTTGATAGGCTACAGATGTAAAGGCAGTAATGTCATAGTCGAGTAGTACTAATAATCCGTAAGCTTATGTACACCCTTTTCTCTCCCGTCTCGTCTTAGGACGAGACGGGAGAGAAGAAACTTTCTAATACGCTTTTTATGTTCTTTATCTCAGTATGTTAAGATATTGTTTAATTGATAATTAACAATTTATAATTGATAATTAATAATTAAAAAGTTGTCCAAAGCAATTATAACTTCTTAAGGTGGTTATTGCGGCGGGGCTCACCTCTTCCCATCCCGAACAGAGTAGTTAAGCCCGCCTGCGCAGATGGTACTGCAGTTATGTGGGAGAGTATGTCGCTGCCTTTCTTTTGAAAACCCTTCATCATATTGATGAAGGGTTTTTTGTTTTTAAAGTGTTATGAAAAATTTGTATTTTAGACGAGTATGAATTTAATTACTTTTATAGATACAGAGATTGAGCACAAAAGCCAAAAAATTCTTGATATTGGATGTATCAAGAGTGATGGAAATTCTTTCCATTCAAATTCTATTAGTGAGTTTATAAAGTTTCTCAGAGGGACACAATTCATTTGTGGGCATAATATTTTAAATCATGATTTGCAGTATATTTATAATGCTGTTACTGATGCTGGAGTTAATCCAATTAATGTCATTGATACTTTGTTTCTTTCTCCTCTTTTGTTTGCAACAAAGCCGTATCATGCTTTATTAAAAGACGACAAGCTACAAACAGAAGACATCAACAACCCGCTTAACGATTCTATAAAAGCAAGAGATCTTTTCTTTGACGAAGTTGCAGTATTTAATCAATTAGATTCGAAATTGAAACAAATTTTTTATTTGCTTTTGAAAGATAAAAAAGAGTTTCATCCCTTTTTTCGTTTTATTTCTTATTCTAATGGTGAGTCACAAACAGAAAATCTTATCCGTGAAAAATTCGCCACTTTAATTTGCCAACACGTTAATCTTTCAAAAATAATTTCAGAACATTCCGTTGAATTAGCTTACTCTTTATCACTTATTAACTGCAATAATCGCTATTCGATAACACCGCCTTGGGTTTTAAAAAACTTTCCAAAAGTGGAGCGGATAATGTTTCTTCTTCGAAATAATCCTTGCCTTACTGGATGTGACTACTGTAATCAGGCATTAGATGTAAACAAGGGATTAAAAAGATATTTCGGCTTTGATGCTTATCGAACTTATGCAGGTGAACCATTGCAGGAAAAAGCAGTTCAAGCTGCTGTTAATAACAAATCACTTGTTGCAGTTTTTCCGACGGGCGGTGGTAAGTCGATTACTTTTCAAGTGCCTGCATTGATGGCAGGTGAAAACACAAAAGGCTTGACCGTCGTGATTTCACCCTTGCAATCGTTGATGAAAGACCAAGTTGATAATTTGGAAAGAATAGGAATTACAGATGCAGTTACCATCAACGGGCTGCTCGATCCTATTGAAAGATCAAAATCTATTGAAAGAATTCTAGACGGCAGAGCATCTATTTTGTATATATCACCTGAATCACTTCGTTCAAAAACTATTGAAAAATTGCTTTTGAGTAGAAAAATTGTTCGTTTTGTTATTGACGAAGCACATTGTTTTTCTTCATGGGGACAAGATTTTCGGGTTGATTATTTATATATCGGCGATTTTATAAAATCCCTTAGAGAGAGCAAAAATCTCGACGAACCAATTCCGGTTTCTTGTTTTACCGCGACTGCAAAGCAAAAAGTTATCGAAGATATTTGTGCTTATTTCAAAGAAAAATTAGGTATACAATTAGAAATTTTTCCTTCAAAGGCTTCAAGGACAAATCTGCATTACAAAGTTTTTGAAAAAGACGATGATGAAGATAAGTATAATACAGTCCGTGATTTGATTGAGGAAAAGGATTGTCCTACTATTATTTATGTTTCAAGAACCAAACGAGCAAGAGATTTAGCCCTAAGGTTAAGCAACGATGGATTTAATGCAAGAGCATATCACGGCAAAATGGATAGCCGGGAAAAAACCGAAAATCAAAATGCTTTTATATCTGGAGATGTTGAAATTATGGTAGCCACTTCAGCTTTTGGAATGGGTGTTGACAAGAAAGATGTTGGAATGGTAATTCATTATGAAATTTCTGATTCACTTGAAAACTATGTTCAGGAAGCGGGGAGGGCAGGTCGAGATGAAAAAATTTCGGCAGACTGTTATGTCTTATTCAATGAGGAAGACCTGAGCAAACATTTTATTTTATTGAATCAAACGAAACTTAATCTTCATGAGATTAAACAAATTTGGAATGCTATTAAATTTATTACCAAATTCAAATCGAGTGTTCAAAAATCTGCTTTGGAAATTGCACGGATTGCCGGCTGGAATGACAACTTGCAGGAAATCGAAACACGAGTTACCACCGCGATTGCAGCTTTAGAAGAAGCTGGTTATGTAAAGCGTAAACAAAATATACCAAGAATTTTTGCTAACAGTATTTTGTCAAATACAGCACAAGAAGCAATTGATAAAATAATGAATTCCCAAAAAATTGGCGATGAGCAGAAAATTACTGCTGCTAGAATTATTAAAAGCCTTTTTTCAAGTAAAAGCAGAAAGCAAATTAGCCATGATGAAGCGGAATCAAGAGTTGATTATATTTCAGATAATTTAGGTATTGATATTAAGAATGTAATTTCGGTTGTTAATCTTTTGCGTGATGAAAAAATATTGGCTGATACTAAAGATTTAACGGTATTCATCAAAAGAGGAGAGAATAAAAACCGTTCGCTTGCTATTACGAAAAGCTACGGATTGATTGAAAAATTTCTTTGTCCATTGTTTGAACAGCAGGAAAAATCATTTCACATCAAAGAATTGAACGAGCAAGCAGAAGCAATAGGCTGTAAAGATGTTTCTCCAAACAAAATAAAAACCATAATTAACTTTTGGGCAATTAAAAATTGGATCAAACGATACAAGCGAGATTATTCAAATGATCATTTTGTAGCATTGGGCTGTCAACCCAAAGAGGAATTGAAAGCAAGATTAGAAAAGCGACATAATTTAGCAGAGTTTATTGTTGGTTATCTTTTTGATAAAAGCTATAAAATTATTGATGGAGATCAAGCAGAAAAAGATGAAGTATTGGTCGAATTTTCAGTTACTGAATTACAAGAAGCATTTGCAAGGCAACTTCAATTATTTGAAGTAAGAGTTTCTTCTGAGGATATAGAAGATACTTTGTTTTATCTGTCACGGATTGACGCAATAAAAATAGAAGGAGGTTTTCTTGTTGTTTATAATAAACTTACCATTGACAGAATTGAGCAGAATAATAGAGTTCAATACAAAGAACAGGATTATCAAAAACTAAGTGAGTTTTATGATCATAAAGTTCAGCAAATTCATATCGTAGGCGAATATGCTAAAAAAATGATTGATGATTATGCCGGAGCATTAAAATTTGTAGATGATTATTTTCAATTGAATTTCCCTTCATTTCTTAGCAAATATTTTAAAGGGAGCAGGGAACTTGAAATAAAGAGAAACATAACCCCAAAGAAATACAAACAACTTTTTGATTCTTTATCTGATGTACAGCGAAGAGTTATTGATGATAAAGATTCAAGGTACATTGTTGTTGCAGCAGGACCAGGAAGTGGAAAAACAAAAGTTTTGGTTCACAAATTGGCTTCATTACTGTTGATGGAAGATGTTAAGCACGAACAGCTGCTTATGTTGACTTTTTCTAGAGCTGCAGCGACAGAATTTAAAAAGCGATTGATTGAATTGATTGGAAATGCAGCCAGTTTTATTGAAATCAAAACTTTTCATTCTTATTGTTTCGACTTGTTGGGAAAAGTAGGAACAATAGACCAATCAAAAGAAATTATCAAAACGGCTGTTGAAAAAATAAAAAATAATGAAGTTGAAGCCAGCAGAATTACAAAAACCGTTTTGGTAATTGATGAAGCACAGGATATGGACGAGGAAGAATTTGAGCTGATAAAAGTGTTAATGGATAAGAATGAGGAGATGAGAGTGATAGCAGTTGGCGATGATGATCAAAATATTTATGAATGGCGAGGAGCGGATTCTAAATATTTATTGAGTTTTGTTACAGAAATGAAAGCAACAAAATATGAACTCATTACAAATTACAGAAGTAAAAGTAATTTAGTTTCATTCACTAATCAGTTTGTTAAAACCATCGATAAGCGGCTTAAAGAAATTCCTATTGTAGCAAATGAAGCCGATAATGGAAAAATCAAGATTGTTCGCTACAAAAATGGAAATCTTATCACTCCGTTAATTGATGATATCCTTTCGACTGGACTTTCTGGAACAACCTGCGTCCTGACCCACAAAAACGATAAAGCTTTTCAGGTTGCTGCTTTACTTACAAAACGTAGTTTACAAGCAAAGTTGATTCAAACAAATGATAGTTTTAGTTTGTATAATCTTGAAGAGGTGCGTTTCTTCTTAAATGAATTGAATTTAGACGAAGATGCATTTTTTATCAGTGAAGATGTCTGGGGGAATGCTAAACGAAAAACGATTGACAGATTTAAGGCAAGTACAAAATTTGAAATCTACAACAACCTGATTAAAGACTTTGAAGCAGCCAATAATAAGCGAAAGTACAAATCAGATTTTGAAGTGTTTATTCGTGAGTCAAAGTTAGAAGATTTTATGAGTACAAACGGAGAGACAATTTTTGTTTCGACTATTCATAAAGCAAAAGGCAAAGAGTTTGACAATGTTTTTCTGCTTCTTGAAAATTTTGACATAAGTAGGGATGAAATGAAACGACAACTTTATGTTGCCATGACAAGAGCAAAACAGAAACTTACAATTCATTTGAATGGTGATTATCTTGATAAATTTAAAACTGAAGAATTAGAGAAAATTGAAAATGACCATACTTTTCTACCTCCAAGCGGATTGGTATTACATCTTTCGCATAAAGACTTATACTTAGGATATTTTGAATATATTCAAAAAAGAATAAGTTCATTGACCAGTGGAGATAAAATCACCATTTCTGATGAAGGATGTAAAAACGAGAAAGGAGAATTAGTATTAAAGTTCTCAAGGAAATTTTTAGAAAGATTGGATGATATTAAGAAAAGTGGTTTTGAATTGGAGGAAGCCAAAGTAAATTTCATCGTTCATTGGAGAGATAATGACAAGAATATTGAAGTAAAAATTATTCTCCCTGAACTGCATTTTACAAAAAGCAGTCTATAGAGGAATGTCATAAAGAAATAAAGCAGGGAAATATTATTGATTAACTCTATAATACTCACAAACCTGATTAATCGGACATATTTCACATTTGGGCTGTGGTCTGCAGATTTCTCTTCCCAAAAACGAAATCGCCATACCAATTTTTCCCCAAATAGGTTTAGGTAAAATCTGCATCAGCAGTTTTTCAACTTTATTGCCGTCTTTGGACTCAGGAATTAGCCCAATTCTGGGAGCTACGCGGATAACATGTAAATCAGCAATGATTCCTTCGGGGGGAACTCCCGCTTCCCGCATAATAACATTGGCAGATTTTCGTCCGATTCCTTTTAATGCAGTTAGAGTTTCCATTGTGAGAGGAATGTTTTCGTCTTTTTGGATTGTCTGCGCTATTTCAATTAACCAGTTGGCTTTGGTGCCAAAATTCCGAACTTTGGAAATATAAGGTATTAATGCATCAATATTTGAAACAGACAGACTTTCCATGTTGGGAAATATTTCAAATAGGGCAGGAGCTATTTTATTGATATTAGCATCCGAATCTTGTGCCGAAAGAACTACCATAATTACCAGTTGGTAAAGATTTTGGTAATCTAACGGATGTTTTTGGTCTTTGTATTTATCCAGTATTGGAGCTAATTTAGTCTCCCAATCATTTGTTTTTTCAAATAAATCCATTGCGAATAATTTTTGATTGCTAATTCACTAAATATGAAATCTTACTTTTCAACATCTTTTATAAAATCGTCATATTCAAAATAAAACAGTTCCAAAGCATTCATTTTTTCATAGAAAAAATCAAATATTTCATCCCAATATTTACGGTTGCTTACGCTTACATTTAATTTTTCGACCCAAATACGGCTAATGGTTTTTCCATTTTCCAGCGTGTGATTTTTTTCGAAAACTAAATCTTTGACAAATTCTTCCTCCAGTATATTTTTTAAAGCGGCTAGTTTTTCGAAATATTGTATGCGCATTTCTGTATTTCGCATTTCTATATCGATATGTACTTGGGCTTTAGTGTTTTCTACATAGAATTTAAACGAGAAATCTTTGATTTTGGTATCATATAAAACCCATTTTCGAGGATACTTTTGAGCAAATTCGACCCAAAATTCATGTTTTAGTTTTTGATTTTCTTCTTTGCTGTACATATTGTTGTTCTTTGGCGTTTAAAAATTTGTTTGGAACTTATTTCTAAGGTATATTTAGGTATTATTTTATTTGCAAAAATAAACTTTGATTATGGATTTTCAAGATTTTTTACAAATTGTTCCTCATTTAGCTGCTGCGAATCTTCCAGGAGAAGAAGCTCATAATATTATGGTGCCTGAAGAGCGTCTTAGAATCCTGAAGAGTATAAATTTTGATGAAATAAAACCGAAAAATGCTGGTGTAATGATGCTGTTTTATCCTAAAGCAGGTGAAACACATTTGGTTCTCATAGTCAGGAATTCTTATGAAGGAGTTCATTCTTCTCAGATTGCTTTTCCAGGAGGGAAGCATGAAAAGGGAGATGCAGATTTTGAGCAGACTGCATTGAGGGAAACCTATGAGGAGATTGGCGTCCAGCCAGATAAAATTCATGTATTGAAAGCCTTTACTCATTTATATATTCCGCCTAGTAACTTTATGGTCTATCCTTTTTTGGGCATTTGTATGGATGAAATTACTTTTTATCCGAATCCTAATGAAGTAGCTGGTATAATTGAATTACCATTGACAGCTTTTTTAAGTGAGTCTATTGTTGTTAATGCAAAAATTAATGCTTCCTATGCTAAATCAATCGAAGTTCCAGTATTCAAAATTGATGAGCATATTGTTTGGGGAGCAACTGCTATGATGTTAAGCGAATTGAAAATTGTTTTGAATTCGGTTTTGAAAAAAATCAATTTTTGAATTTGTCCCTTTTTGTTAAAAGGAAGCTTCTTTAATATTTAAAGAGGAAAAAAAATAGTAATTTTGCAGTCCCAAATCTAAAAACAAATAAAACATCTTATGGGATTATTTAAGCGAAATCCTTTTGGACACATACTATTTATAAAAAAATGGCTGATCAGAATTTTTGGATTTATTAGCCACAGACGTTACCGTGGTTTTAATGAACTGCAGATTGAGGGTTCTGAAATTATTAAAAAACTTCCCGATACCAACGTACTTTTTATTTCCAACCATCAAACCTATTTTGCCGATGTTACTGCGATGTTTCATGTTTTCAATGCGAGTTTAAGCGGAAGAGAAGATTCTATAAAAAACGTTTGGTACATGTGGAGTCCTAAATTGAACATGTATTATGTAGCCGCAAAAGAAACGATGAGAGCGGGTTTATTGCCTAGAATCATGGCGTATGCAGGCGCTATTTCTGTAGAGCGTACTTGGCGTGCAAAAGGAGAAGATGTGAAAGAGAAAAAAGATGTAAATCCCAATGATACTGAGAACATTAAAATAGCCTTAGAAGATGGTTGGGTAATAACCTTTCCGCAGGGAACAACCAAATCGTTTAAGCCGGTTCGAAAAGGAACGGCTCACATCATAAAACAGCATAGGCCAATAGTTGTTCCAATTGTAATTGATGGTTTTCGACGCTCGTTTTGCAAGAAAGGGTTATACATGAAAAAGAAAGGGATTCTACAATCAATTGTCATAAAAGAGCCTTTGCTTATCGATTATGACAACGATACCATTGAGGAAATTGTTGAAATGGTAGAGTATGCTATAGAGCAGCATCCGTCTTTTCTAAAAGTAATTCCTATGGAGATTTTAAAAGAACAAGAGGAGCTTAATAAAACTAGGCAATGGGATTATTAAAAGATAAAAGAGGCATTAGCCTCTTTTTTTTATAAATCAATTTTCTTCAATTCTTCAAAGTTGTTTTGTAGACGCTTTAATAAAATCCCGTAGATTAATTTATATATAAGCCAGAAAGCAAACGTAAATACAGCTGTGGCTAAAATCAATACGACAAAGGATATCAAAGCAATGTTTAAAGGCATTTCGGGATGAGTGTTGCCATTTTTAGAAGCACCTTCCAAGTAACCCTCATAAAAAAGATATCCGCCAAACACGATAAAAAACACTGCAAAAAATGATAAGTTGAACGCGATGTATTGTTTGACCACTTTTCGGGTTTTTAATATAGTTGAAATCAATTTTTTGGTATTGTCATCTACCGCAATTTTACGATACATGGTATAAAACTTAAAAATGAAGTATAAAATAACAGCATAAAGCAACACAGTTGCCGAAATATAGTAGCCGTAAACACCCAAATGCTTGATTAATTCAATATTTTTTTCGTCGTATTTAGTAAATGACAGAGCCAAGCCTAATACTAATCCTAATCCCAGTTCTATGATGCTCACTATAAAAATCCACTTCACTATCGAAGACGATTTTTTATGGATCATTTTATAAATCTCATTTTCCGAAACCTGTACAAAAGAATCTGTGTTCTTTTTCCAGTCTTTTTTTAATAAATCCAACTCTTTCATACGCCTAATGGATTTAATATTTTTTTTAATTTCCCTTTTATCCGATTCATTTTTACCCTTGCATTCACTTCGCTAATTCCTAAAGTCTCCGATATTTCGGTATAATCTTTGTCTTCCAAATACATAAATACTAATGCTTTTTCAATATCATTTAGCTGATAAACTGCTTTGTACATCAATTTCAGCTGTTCCTCTTCCTCATAATTATATTCCATGTCTTGGGTAAAATGCTGTCTCCCTTCGTACTCAACTGTGGCAATGTCGCGCTTACTTTTTCTATACAATGTAATTGCCGTATTCAAGGCGACTCGATAAGCCCAAGTCGAAAACTTACTTTCTCCTCTAAATTTCGGAAAAGCTTTCCACAGCTGAATCGTGATTTCCTGAAATAAATCCTTGTGAGCATCCTCACCAGAAGTATATAACCGACAAATCTTGTGGATTATATTCTGATTTTCTTGCAGTTGCTTGACAAAAGAAGGCTCTAGATTTTCACTCATATTCCATTAGTAGACTCGATGTACATTTTGTTACAATGTGACACTTTTTTTAAAATAATTAGGAGCAGAAATCAGTTATTCATAACAAGTTTACTCCCGCTTTCTGTTTCAATCTTATAAGCCTCTCGTCCCGAAAGACGAGAGGCTTATAAGGATTTTCACGGCAATCGGGGCTATTTTAGAAATTTGGTTTTTCAGATTAATTTTTCAAAGAATAAATAAATTACTTGAGTTTACACACTCAATTATTGATCGCAAACCTAACTAAAAAGATATAACTTAGCAACTCTAAAATTCATAAAACAAAAATTTTGCAAGTATTTAATTTTCAAATAAAAACTGAAAGCGTAATTTCAAGTCATCGGAAATCTATAATAACCATCCTATTTGCGTTATTTATTGGTTTCAATTGTTATTCACAAAATACTTATGTCTTTGTTGGTTCCTATAATTTTAATAAAGTAAAAAAAGGAATTTACGTTTTCAAATTAGATACCATAACAGGCCGATTAAAGAAAATAATAACTGTCAAGAATGTTCTGAATCCTTCTTACTTAACGGTGTCTCCAAACGGTAATTACATTTATGCATGTACTGATACCAAGACACCAAATGCAGGAAGCGTCAGCAGTTTTGAGTTCAAACCGCAAAATAAAACTTTGACATTTATCAGCAGCCAAAAAAGCGGAGGCGAAAATCCCGTTTATCTTATGGTTCACAAAAACGGAAAATGGCTCGTAAATGCCAATTATACCGAAGGAAGCATCGCAGTTCATTCATTAGCCGAAGATGGTAAAATAAGCCCAATTATTCAAAGTTTTTCTTATTTAGAAGGGAGTATTGATAAAGAGCGGCAAGACCGTTCCCATGTCCATTCCAGCGTATTTTCCCCTAATTGCGATTTTATTTTTTTACCAGATTTAGGAGCAGATAAAATTCGTTGCTATCAATTTGACAGCCTGCTAAAACAACCGTTTCGAGAAACTCCATATCCATTTACTCAATCTGTATTAGGAAGCGGGCCAAGACATTTTGCCTTTCATCCGAATGGGAAATATGCTTATTGCGTTGAAGAAATCGCCGGTTTCGTAAGTGTTTATAAATATGATAACGGCAAATTAGGCAGTATTCAAAGAATTGCAACACACTCTGATGAAATAACAGAGGGCTTTAGTAGCAGTGACATTCACGTTTCTCCCGACGGCCGATTCTTGTATGCTTCCAATCGCGGTGAGGAAAACAACATTGCCATTTTTTCGATAGCAAACGATGGAACATTAAAAGCTGTTGGATATCAACCCACTTTTGGGAGAACCCCAAGAATATTTGCGATAGATTCCAAAGGGAAATTCGTGATAGTTGCCAATCAATCAACAGGAAATATAGTTGTTTTTAAAAGGGATACTGTTACAGGATTATTAACGAAAACTGGAAATGAAATGAAAGTAAAAAATGCTTCTTGTGTTCAAATTAAACAATATTTGTAACTACAGCGGTCTCTCCTTATAATAATTCACCATCAAATTCACAAACTTACTGTAACTGTCCATTCCGTCTTTTTGCTGGTTCATTTTTAGAAAACGGTCATAAAAAGCATGAAAACCCGTTTCAATTGGCGTTTGGTATTGTTTCCAGAAATCTTCACTTTCTTTATAGTTTTTTAAAATACCGGGATGAACGGTTTTTAATAATAGGTTCAATATCTTTTCGTTTCGCACTTGCCAATTTCCTAAACAATATCGCAAAGCCATACTGTATCCTGAATATTGAAAATACAAATTGTCATTTTTTATAGAAGACATAAAACCAATAAAATTGCATTCGCTCTCGCTTGCAAACCCCATCTGATGTGCCATTTCATGATTGGCAGTCATTGGGAAACTGTACATTGGCCCCAAATAATTAACCTGAGCCTCGTTCGTAAACGGATTCAAATAACCGCCAAAACCCATATAGGTCAAAGGCAGACTGAAAAGTGATTTCTTAATGCTCAAATGCGAATAGGTGAAAAAAGCATATTCTTTAGACAGGTTTTTATACCCATTTTGATTCATTTTAAAAACTTGATTCTGGGAATATGGGAAAACGACTTTCAGGCTGTCGTTTTTTGTAATTTGACTCTGAACAGCATTTGTTTTTGCAATTAGTTTTTTGGTGAAAACCAATAAATCAGCATCGGTATAATCTCTTTCAATGGTCATTTTTTCAAACAGCGGTTCACGATAATAATTCAATGCCCAGAGGATATGAAAGAAGAAATAAAAAATGGATAAAACACTAAAAATTGTTAAGAGGTTATTTTTCCATTCATTTTTCCAAAATTTCCTTTTTCTCCAAAACCATTTTAAAGCAAATAAAATAAGAATAAAATAAATACAATCACCTATAGAAAAAGGAATTTTACCTAACACAATTCTTGAAAATTTTGAAATAGAAAGATAAATTCCGTTGCTGTAAAAATGTTCTACAGATTCTGGAAAAAACCGAATGATTTTCAGGATTATGATTTGTATCAATAATAATAAAGGTAGAATATAACTGCGTTTCATTTTTTATAAATTGTGTTGTAAAGAAACAAATTTTGATCGATTTTTTTAATTTAAAAATGGGGTCGAATAAAAAAACATTTTGATTGTGTACGTTTTACTGCAAAGATTGCTGACCGCAAAGCTTAACGAACTTTGCGTTATTCTTTGTGGACTTTGCGGTCAATCTTTGATTACTTAAAAAGAAAATAATTAGTTTAAAATAAATTATAACTTTTATAAAACTAGCTTTCGTAGTTTGTAACTTTGAGGTTTTATTATTTTAAACCTTTTTAATTAAAAAATATACAACAGAATGAGCCAAGAGATAAGAAATCTAGAACCAAAAGCACTTTGGAACAAATTTGCCGATTTGAATGCGGTACCTCGTCCTTCCAAAAAAGAAGAACGTGTAATTGAGTTTATGAAAGACTTCGGTGCCAGTTTAGGACTGGAAACTTTTGAAGACGAAATCCGAAATGTAATTATCCGTAAACCTGCCACTCCGGGTATGGAAAATAGAAAAGCTTTGGTTTTGCAGGGACATTTGGATATGGTGCATCAAAAAAATGCCGATACTGTTTTTGATTTTGATACTCAGGGAATCGATATGTATGTAGATGGGGATTGGGTTCGTGCGCGAGGAACTACTCTTGGTGCCGATAACGGTCTTGGTGTAGCGACTATTATGGCAATTTTAGAGAGCAAAGATATTCCGCATCCAGCAATTGAAGCTTTGTTTACGATAGACGAGGAAACTGGAATGACAGGGGCTTTGAATTTGCAGGGAGGAATTCTTAAAGGAGATATTTTATTAAATCTGGATACCGAAGAGGACGATGAAATAGGAATTGGATGTGCAGGAGGAATTGATGTTACCGCCACCGCCGAGTATGATGAAGAAGAAACACCAGAAGGTTCTGTAGCTTATACGATTAAAGTAAAAGGATTGAACGGCGGACATTCCGGAATGGATATTCACAAAGGTTTGGGGAATGCTAACAAAATCATGAACCGTTTGTTGTTTGATGGTTTTGATAATTTTGGATTGCAGATTTCTGAAATCAACGGAGGAAGTCTTCGTAATGCAATTCCGCGTGAAAGTACTGCTAAAGTTATTATTGCTGCTGTTTATGACGAGGCTTTTGTATTTGATATGCAACAAATTGTAAACGAAATCAAAGCTGAATTCCAAACTACAGAGCCTAATCTTGAAGTGGTTTTCGAAAAATTGAATACAGTTCCAGCAGCTGTAATGCCTCCAATAGCTCAATTTTATTTTGTCCGTGCAATGTATACTGCTCACAACGGTGTTTATAGAATGAGTGCTGATTTTGATAATTTAGTGGAAACTTCAAACAATATTGCCAAAGTTGAAGTAGGAGGAGGAAAATTCTCTGTTCAATGTTTAACGCGTTCTTCAGTGGAATCGTCCAAGTTTGATCTAGCCAATGCTTTGCGTTCTGCGTTTGAATTAATGGGCTGTGAAGTGGAATTTTCAGGATCTTATCCTGGCTGGTCGCCAAATCCTAAGTCTGAAATATTGGATGTTTTGGTTTCTGTTTATGAAAAACAAAATGGAGAAAAACCTAATGTAGCGGCATGTCACGCTGGATTGGAATGTGGAATTCTAGGTACAAACTATCCAGATATGGATATGATTTCTTTTGGACCAACGATTCATGGCGCGCATTCTCCAGACGAAAGAGCGAGTATTTCTTCGGCTCAAAAATATTGGAAATTTGTATTGGAAATTTTAAAAAATATTCCAGTAAAATAAGAGGACTCAGTGTTGAGCAAAAAATAAAAGTGTTCAGTTTCTTTGATACTGAACACTTTTTCTGAATACTGCTTACTGATTTTTAGTCTCTTTTTGGATTTTTTTTCTTTTCTCTCTTCTCTTCCTTTTTTTCTTTAGCGGTTTTAAGAGGCTCTTTTTTGACGGTTTTCTTTGCGTCTTGACTTTTTGACATAACTACTATATTTCGATTGTTTTTTATAAAATTATTATAGTAAAGATACCATTTTTTTGAATCTAAATTCAATTTTAAAATCCAACGGCTATTGTTTTAACGTTAAAGACCGATTAATGTTATTGATTTTTCTTTAAAAACAGCACTAAACCCAATACACTAATTACCAAAATAATTAATGCTGCCATGACCATAGTTAAATCACGAACGTTTTTGCCAGCCCAATCCATAAACAAAAACTTGTGAAATATAGCAAATGAATATCCCTCAGTGATATCTGATTTTTCGATAATCGCTGCCAGTCTTGAAGTAGCAGTTTCAATAAAGTATGTGGTTTTTTCGGGCGTATCGTAAGCTAATTTTATAACAGGTAAACGTTTATTAACGAAACCATATTCTCGGCTTTCAAATTCAGTGATTGTTTTGGTTTCTAATAAAGCAGCTTTTTCAAAATTTGGTTTACTTCCGGTATCGCTGTCCATTTCACAACAAGCAGGTTCACCGCCATTGGTGCCGCTAAAATACAATGCAAGAAATTTAGCGTATTCTAGATCAAGTTTTGGGGTTACTTTGTTGGTTATGGAGTTGATATAAAGAATCTCGTTTTTTGGATTTTCTTTTTTATCCCATTTGGATTTAGAATCTGTTTTCGGAGTTTCATATTTACTTTTAGGTTCTGCCAATTGAGCTCTATAGTATATGCTGTCATTTAAGGCGATAATACTTAAGTTTTCTAATCGATTCCAATCTACATGAATTTCGTTATTTGATGTTGAAAGATTTTTCGTTTTGAAAACTGGTTCATAGACCATTTTATCCAGCGTATAAGGATTCCATTTTGTGGTTGCGTGATAAGCTCCGCTAAAAGCAAAAGTCAAAGTAAATAAAGAAACCCAAATTCCAATTTGGCGATGGTATCTGCGCAGTCCTTTTTTAGGATTCAGACTATCTGTTTTTTTGAATTGTTTCCAAAACAGACCATATATTACAATGCCGCTTACAGCAGAAAAAAAGATAATCGAAAGGAACAAAAACATAAAAACAATGCGAACACTATTGTTACTAATAGCATCTACAAATGACCAATTATGAAAAGTATCGAAAAACCAAATAAAGGCTTGTCTTGATTTTGGGTTGTAAGTTGCAAGTTTACTTGAAGCAGTTTCTACATACACTTCCATTCCGTCAGGGCGATCAAAAGTTGTTTTGTAAACGGGTAAATAACGGTTGATGTATTTGTATTGCGAAGTAAATTCGGTTACTAAATCTGTTTTTATAATCGTACTTTTTTGATCGTCCAGAAAATAGCGCGAAAGCCAATGAGCGTATTTTTGATCTCCGTTTTCTAGTTTTTTTGCGTTTACAGTGTCGAAATATACAAGTTCGCCTTTTACTGTTTTTACCTGATAAAATGTTGAGTTATCAAAAGATACAATTCTGAAATTTTTAAATTCAGTTATCTTATTTTTTGCCAAAACATCCTGTATGGAAAATGTCAGCTGTGTTTTATCAATGGGTTTTACATCAAGGCGTTCATTGGCGATTACAGGTTTGAAAAAATGCGCCATAAACGGGTGCATTAATCCAGACAGCGTCCAGAAAATAACCGGAATTATGGTGATAATTCCAATAATGCGATGCCAGGCATATATTTTCTGCTTAATTTTTTTAACGAATTTAGAATCTTTCTTTTTTGAAGAGTTGACTTCTTTTGGTGTATTGCTCATTGTTTTTTATTTTTTAACCACAGATTTAAATGATTTAATGTGTTTTTAAAAATATTTGATTTTTAAATCTGTGATAGATTTTATATTATTTTCTGAACGAAAAATTATATTGCAATCCAATCAAAAATGTTCTTGGGGCAGCGGCGGTATAAGTGGGCTGTGAACTTGCTGTATTCGCTCTTGAAACATTATAGGCATACAATTTATCGGTTACATTTATTATGTTTCCATAAATTTCAATGCCGCCCCATTCATAGCCTGCCCTGAAATTGAAAATGTCATAACCTGCATATTTTACCGTGTTAATCTGGTCTTGGTAATAATTCCCTACCGATTGCCATTCGAGTGAAGTCCTGAATTCAGGAAACCATTTCGGGTAATAACTTATTTCAGAGTTTCCGTTCCATCTTGGGGCTTGCGGCATTTCTTTGCCGTCCAGATTTTGCAAAGCATCCGTTGGATTGTCCGAAACTTTAAAGTCTATAAAAGTGTGTTCGGCAACTGTTCCTCCAAACCGAATGTTCAATTGATCGGAAAGAAATCTGTAATTTCCTCCAAATTCCACTCCTTTGTGTCTTGTTTCTCCAACGGAGCGATAGTCGGTTGAATTATCGGGCAGGCGTACGTTCAATAACTCATTTTTGCCCTTCATATAATAAACGGCATAGTCAAAATTTAGTCTGCCTTTGAAAAAGGACAGCCAGCCGCCAACTTCATAATTATCGAATGTTGCCGGTTCCAGATTATAGTAGAACTCGGCTGGTTTTCCAGTTGTTCCGCCAGTTCCGGGTTTGGCTCTAAAAATGGACGTAATCCCAGGAGGGGCAAATCCTTGGGAATAATTTCCATAAATTCCGGCAAAAGCAATTGGATTATAGTTGGCTCCCGCTTTAAAAGTGGGTTTGTCATATATTTTTGTTCCAGTAGAATTGTCTAACGAATTGTTGTAATTGACTTTTAAATTGTCATATCTGGCACCAGCGGTTATGATCAATTTTTCGATTGGTGTAATGCTCATTTGTGCATAAGCGGCTTTATTAAAAATAGCTGCTGTATAGTTAGCTAATTTTACGTCGGGCCGTTCGGCGGTAATTTCATAATAATCTACCGTTTGTTTTCTCGGTGTTCCTGGATTTAGATAGGCTTTCATTTCAAGTAAATAAGCCCAATAAGTAACAGGTGAATAGTCATATAAGACTCCGCCAACAATTTTAGCATTCAAAAAATTGAATTTTTGGGTGTGTTGCCCGATGGCACCATAGCTTTTGAAGTTATTGGAGTTCACTTCCCCTTTAGCGGTAGTCGGGTTTACTGTTGGACTCCATTTGATTCCGTAGGCTGGATTTTGCCCCAGTTTATTGTCGCGGTAATAGGCGGTAATATAACTGCTGGAATTATCATTCCAATCGTGCTCCAAAGTCAATCGTGTTCTCAAGGCATCCGATTTTCGATAGGCAAAATCGGTAGTGCTTTTGTATGTTCTGTTGTAAAAGGCTTGCTCATTAACGGTACCACTCATATCAGTATAGTATTTACCCCACATCGTGCTGCTGATTAATCGGGTTTTATCGTTTATGCTGTAATCAACTCTTACGTTAAGATTGTCTTTTTTATAATCAGAATAGGCCATCCAGCTATTTTCCTGTAAACTGGAAATTCCGGCTAAATGAAAACCGACTTTGTCTACAGTTGCTCCGCCAGCAGCTTGCATTCGTTTATAGCCCCATTGGTCTGCCTGGATTCCAAACTTGAATTCGGGAGCAACTGGCGGGCGAACAGAAATTAAATTGATAGTTCCTCCAACGGCTTCTGAACCATACAAGGAGGATACAGGCCCTTTTACGACTTCAATGCTTTGAAGATTGAATTGGTTGATTTCCAATAAGGCATTGTGGTTGAAAATTCCCATCGGGCGAATGGGCAATCCGTCTTCCAGATACAAATAATAAGCATTGGTAGAAATCGGTTGGCGAATGGACATCATGTGCTGCTCGTTCCCAATATTTGCCACTAAAACTCCAGGAGTTTTATTGATGATTTCGTAAGCGGCAACTGCTTTGGTTTCATTGATAGTTTTGGCGGTCAATTTGCTGACCGCGACTGGCGTTTCTTTACGGTGTGTGGCGGTACGATTGGCGGTGACAAAAACATCTTCTAGTATTTCTGTTTTTGTGCTGTCTTTTTCCGTTTTGTTTTGCGCAACAACTATTTGCCCAATTAGTAAAAGGGTAAATAATATTTTTTTCATTTTTGATTTATATAAATTGAGAGTAGGAAGAATCATTTCACTGACTTTATGCCAATGAAAGACATTCCAAAAAAAAATTGAAAAGTTAAATTATAATTTATATAAAATAGGAGGGAGGGCGAAAGTTTGGCAACACAACCGCAATTGGTTTTCTGTCAAAATAAAAGTAGTTTTTTTGAGAAGAAAAAGAAGATTGAGCAATAATGGGAGAATTCATTTCCAAAGTGTTTTGAATGTAAACGAGCTCCAATTTTTCCTTGAGGTTGTTTTGCATTTCTTTGTCATTTTCTTCTAATTCTTTTAAGCTTTTTTTAAGGGCGCAATGACCTTGGCAAGTATTAGATGGTGAATTTCTTTGTACACAAATCGTTTTTATGATTTCATCTTGGTTGATTTTGAATTTGACATATATAATTATATTTCCGAAAGATGGAAGCAATAATATGGAAGAAAGTAATATGACAAAAATTCGTTTCAGACTTTTTTATTTTTAGATGCAAAAATAAAGCATTTTTAAAGACGATTATATCTTTTATATAAAAATCCCCAACTATTTTAAACAGTTGGGGATTTAGAAATATGTTAAAATCGAATTATTATTTTAGTATAACCCAAGCTCCGCTGGCAATTAAGTTTTCGGCTTTTTTGAACTTCATTTCCTGTGTTTGTCCGTTGGCAACATTTTGAATGGTTACAGTATCGTTACGGTTTATTTTTGGCTGGTCGCGAACGATAGTTTCAGTAACTTGTCGTTGTTGAGTTTCTCCAGCTTCCCGATTGGCATTTTCACTGTTTGGGATTTCGTCTTTGCTTAATTGATAATCTTCAACCTGACGCTCGATTCTTGCTTCTTCAATAACAGGAGCATTTTGAGCAGGTAAATCACCTTTGAACAAGAATGAAATTACTTCTTTGTTCACATTATCCAGCATACCGCGGAATAAGTTGAACGCTTCCAGTTTGTAGATAAGCAATGGATCTTTTTGTTCGTGAACTGCTAATTGAACCGATTGTTTTAATTCGTCCATTTTGCGCAAATGTTTTTTCCAAGCTTCATCAACAATGGATAAAGTGATGTTCTTTTCGAAATCGGCAACCAATTGTGTTCCTTCAGTTTCGTAGGCTTTCTTTAAATCGGTTACAACATTGAACATTTTTATTCCATCGGTAAACGGAACTACGATACGTTCAAAATGATTATTTCTGTCTTCATAAACATTCTTGATGATTGGGAAAGCTTCTCTGGCACTTCTTTCTGTTTTTTGAGTATAAAATTCGAGGGTCGCTTTATAAAGTTTGCCTGTGATTTCAATTTCAGTCAGTTTTGAAAATTCTTCTTGTGTTACAGGTGATGTAAATGAGAAATAACGGATAATGTCAAATTCAAAATCTTTGAAACTGTTTTTAGCTTTATTTTCATCAACAATCAGTTCGCAGGTATCATAAAGCATGTTTGCGATATCCAGTTTTAGACGCTCACCAAATAAGGCGTGACGGCGGCGTTTGTAAACTACTTCACGCTGTGCATTCATTACGTCATCGTATTCCAATAAACGTTTACGAACACCAAAGTTGTTTTCTTCCACTTTTTTCTGAGCACGCTCGATAGATTTTGTCATCATCGAATGCTGGATTACTTCTCCTTCTTTCAATCCCATTCTGTCCATTACTTTGGCAACTCTTTCAGAACCGAACAAACGCATCAGGTTGTCTTCAAGAGAAACATAAAATTGAGAGCTTCCCACATCTCCCTGACGACCAGCACGACCACGCAGCTGACGGTCAACACGACGTGAATCGTGACGTTCTGTACCTACAATTGCCAAACCTCCAGCAGCTTTCACTTCGGGAGATAATTTGATATCCGTACCACGTCCTGCCATATTGGTTGCAATGGTTACCACACCTGCTTTTCCAGCTTCTTCAACAATTTGTGCTTCTTGTTTGTGCATTTTAGCATTCAATACGTTGTGGGCTACACCGCGCATTTTCAACATACGGCTCAACAATTCTGAAATCTCAACCGAAGTTGTTCCGATAAGAACTGGTCTTCCTGCTTTTGACAGTTCGGTTACATCCTCGATAACAGCATTGAATTTTTCGCGGGTTGTTTTGTATATAAAGTCTTCTTTGTCTATACGGGCCATTGGTCTGTTGGTCGGAATTTCTACCACATCCAGTTTGTAGATTTCCCATAATTCGCCAGCTTCAGTAACAGCTGTACCGGTCATACCTCCCAATTTGTTGTACATTCTGAAATAATTCTGTAATGTAATAGTAGCAAATGTTTGAGTAGCAGCTTCGATTTTTACGTTTTCCTTAGCTTCAATCGCTTGGTGCAAGCCGTCCGAATAACGGCGGCCATCCATGATACGGCCTGTTTGCTCATCAACAATCATGATTTTGTTATCCATGATTACATATTCGACATCTTTTTCAAAAAGGGTATATGCTTTCAAAAGCTGTGTCAAAGTGTGGATACGTTCGCTTTTTACTCCGAAATCTTGAAACAGTCTTTCTTTTTCTTCAGCTTCGGCATCCTTATCTAATTTTTTCTTTTCGATAGCGGCAATTTCTGTTCCAATGTCCGGAAGTACAAAAAAGTTAGATTCAGTGTCTCCTGAAAGGAATTTGATGCCATTATCTGTTAAGCTAACTTGATTGTTTTTTTCTTCAATCACAAAATACAAAGCTTCATCCACTTTTGGCATTTCGCGGTTGTTGTCCTGCATGTATTGATTTTCGGTTTTTTGAAGCAATTGTTTAATTCCTTCTTCACTCAAAAATTTAATTAATGCTTTGTTCTTAGGCAAACTTCTATAAGCTCTCAATAATTGGAAACCGCCGTCTTTAGTATTTCCTTCTTTGATTAATTTTTTGGCTTCAGCAAGAAAACCATTTGCCAATTGACGCTGCAATGCTACCAAATTTTCAATTTTTGGTTTCAGCTCATTAAATTCATGACGGTCTCCTTGAGGAACTGGGCCAGAAATGATAAGCGGTGTACGGGCATCATCGATCAAAACTGAATCGACCTCATCGACTATAGCATAGTTGTGTTTTCTTTGAACCAAATCTTCTGGCGAATGTGCCATGTTATCTCTTAGGTAATCAAAACCAAATTCGTTATTTGTACCGTAAGTGATGTCTGCATTGTAAGCATTTTTTCTGGCATCAGTGCTCGGCTGATGATTATCGATACAGTCAACAGTCAATCCGTGGAATTCGAATAATGGAGCTTTCCAGGTACTGTCACGTTTAGCCAAATAGTCATTCACAGTTACCAGATGCACACCGTTTCCAGTCAAAGCATTCAAGTACAATGGTAAAGTAGCCACCAATGTTTTACCTTCCCCTGTTTGCATTTCGGCAACTTTACCTTCGTGCAAAACCATTCCGCCAATTAATTGAACGTCATAGTGAATCATGTCCCATGTGATTTCTTTACCCGCAGCATTCCAGGTATTGGCCCAGACAGAGTTGTCTCCGTCAAGGGTGATATAACTTTTCGTAGCCGAAAGTTCTCTGTCTTTTGCGGTAGCAGTAACTATTACTTGTGAGTTTTCTTTGAAACGTCTTGCTGTTTCTTTTACAACCGAAAAAGCTTCAGGAAGAATCTCCATCAGTGTTTTTTCGGATATGTCGTATGCCTCTTTTTCAAGAGCATCAATAGCGATATAAATATCTTCGCGTTTGTCAATATCCTCAATACTTTCAACTTCTGCCTTTAAAGAAGCTATTTTAGCATCTTTTTCGGCACGAGCTTGTTTTATTTTCTCTTTAAAAAATACAGTTCTGGCTCTTAATTCATCATTTGACAAAGATTGCAAAGCGCTCTCAAAAGTCTTTATTTTATTTAAATACGGCTGTAAAGCTTTTACGTCTTTCTCGGATTTATCTCCAACAAAGATTTTAATAATACTGTTTATGAAACTCATGATCTGTTTTTTATTTCTATTTAATATATCTGCGTAAATTTAAACAAAAAAAAAGCCTCTTTTGAGACTTTTTCTTGGTTTACTTTTTAATATTCATCCTCGTTCCAAAGATAATCTTCGTCCGTAGGATAATCTGGCCAAATTTCTTCCATTGATTCATATATCTCGCCTTCATCTTCAATTGATTGAAGGTTTTCTACCACTTCTAATGGAGCTCCAGCTCTAATAGCGTAGTCAATAAGTTCGTCTTTGTTAGCAGGCCACGGTGCATCGCTTAAATATGATGCTAATTCTAATGTCCAATACATATCTGTCGATTTAGTTTTGTGCAAAAATAAATTTTTTACTGAAAAAGACAAGTAAAAAACGATTTATTTTTTATAAAATTAAGAACGTTTGTTTTTTGCGCTTCATAATCATTTTCGGAATGAAGTATCTTACTAAAAATGATGGGAATGAATTAAATGCCAAACAATAAAAAAAATACTATTTTCTTGGTATCCATTTTACTTCATCAGCTTTTAAATCAAATGTCAACTTTCGTGCCAATACAAAAAGATAGTCAGAAAGTCGGTTTAAGTATTTGATAGCAATTTCGGCAACAGGTTCATTATGACTTAAATGTACGGCTAAACGTTCGGCWCGGCGGCAAATGCATCTGGTGATATGACAATATGACACAGTTTGATGCCCGCCTGGTAATACAAAATGAGTCATGGGAGGAAGCTTTTCTTCCATATCATCTATTTCCTTTTCTAATAATTCTATATCAGTTTCGGTTATTCCTAGTTTTTTCAATCTAAGTTCGCCGTTTTTCATTACTTCTTTCTCTGGAGGAGTAGCCAGAATAGCGCCTATAGTAAAGAGCCTGTCCTGTATTTCAATAAGCATGTCTTTGTAATGGCTGTTTATTTCCTGATCACGGATCAATCCAATATAGGAATTCAATTCGTCAATGGTTCCATAGCTTTCTATGCGGATATGGTCTTTTGGTACTCGGGTGCCGCCAAAAAGGGCAGTAGTGCCGCCATCTCCAGTTTTTGTGTATACTTTCATTTTTACTGTTTAATCGGTTAATGCTTTAATCGTTTATTCGTTCAATCAATTCAACGATTTAACTGTTTAACGATTCAACAAATACACTATTTAGTTGTGTCACTTTCAATCACGCCGTCTCTCAAGCGGATAACTCTGTGAGCATAAGCAGCAATTTCTTCTTCGTGAGTTACTATTATGACAGTGTTGCCATTTGCATGAATATCACCAAAAAGTTTCATAATTTCTAAGGATGTTTTACTGTCTAGATTTCCTGTTGGCTCATCAGCAAGTATTATAGAGGGTTTATTTACCAATGCTCTGGCGATCGCCACACGCTGACGCTGTCCTCCGGATAGCTGGTTAGGCTGATGGTCCATCCTGTCTGCTAGATTTACTTGATTAAGGACTTCGGTGGCGCGTATAGTGCGTTCGGACTTTGAATGTCCTGCATAAACCATAGGCAATGCCACATTATCAAGTGCTGTTGTTCTAGGCAAAAGATTGAATGTTTGAAAAACAAAACCAATTTCTTTGTTTCGGATTTCGGCTAATTCATCGTCTTTCATATGGCTAACATCTTTTCCATTCAAAATATAAGTACCAGATGTTGGGGTATCTAAACAGCCTAATAAATTCATTAATGTAGATTTTCCTGATCCTGATGGCCCCATTAATGCAACATATTCTCCTTTATTAATTTTCAGATCAATACCTTTTAGTACATAAACGATTTCGTTTCCTAGTACAAAATCTCTTTTGATATTTGTAATTTTTATAAGTGAGTTTTTCATTAGAATTTTAGATTGCTTCGCCAGTTCGCCTCTTTGGACTTGTGTGCTGATTGTTTTTTTTTATTTTTAAAAGTACAAAAGACTTTTTAATATATCATAAGTAGCAGTTGATGGTTTTTTGTTACAATGTATTAAATGTAATATTATTGGAGTTGCATGATTGGGATTTAATATAAATCAGGTTATTTGTTATTTTGTTTTTAAATTGTCTTTGTAGGTAAATATGTATTAATATTTATTAAATATGTATTTTATCGATTTTATGTTAATTTTAACGATTTTTTATAATCTGTTTTGATTTTTATATAGTAAGTTTACACCATAAAAGTTTTAGGTTAATTTGGTTAGTTGGTAGAATTCAACTTTTTTGATAATTGCTTTCAGTTCATTTTGACTGTTTGCATAGTAGAAATCTTAGTAATAAATAAGGTTTAGGTTAGGTTATTTTAGTAAAAAGACAGTCATGGGGGTGACTGTCTTTTTTTTTTGCAATTAATAAAGGGTAAATTAGGTTTAATTTGATATTTTGTAAATTTTGGTGATATCTTTCAATATTTCCGGAAAGTCGATATTCAAATCAATTAATTTTCCGCTATGAATATCAAAAATCCATCCATATACTTTTAAATCTCTTTCTTTGTTTGCTTTTTGAACTTCGGCCGTTTTGATAACGTTAATGCATTGTTCCTGTACATTGAGTTCTACCAGTTTTTTATATTTTTCTTCTTCATTGGTTATTTTATCAAGTGTTTTTCGATGTATTCGGTAAACATCCCGAATATTTCTTAACCAAGGATTTAAGATTCCCAAATCGGATTGCTGCATAGCTGCATGAACACCGCCACAGCCATAATGACCGCAAACGACAATATGATTTACTTTTAAATGTACAACGGCATAATTGATTACCGACATCGAATTTAGGTCTGTGTTTGGAACCATATTAGCAATATTACGGTGTACAAAAACTTCGCCTGGTTCTAGCCCCATAAGCTCTTCGGCAGAAACGCGGCTATCCGAACAGCCAATATACAGAAATTCAGGAGACTGCCCTTTGGCTAGTTTTTTAAAATAATCTGGTTCTATTTTGAGCTGTTTGATAATCCACTTTTTATTATTTTCAAAAATTTGTTTGATATCCATAGTGCGGTTTTTAAATTTTAAAAATTTAGGTTCTAATTATAAAATGCTGTTTGGGCTGTTCGTATCTAAAGAAGACCAATCCCCATTGAAAAGTGTCAATGCTTACAGTAACTGTTGGATGATTCTTTATAATCTGCCAAGCTCCTTCCATCTCAGCAGACCAGTGAATGTCATCAAATATCCACACGGTTTCGTTGGTAATTGTTGGCAGTAATAAATTAAAATAGTCTAATGTTGCTTTTTTGGAATGGTTGCCGTCGAAGTAAATTAGCTGATAGCTGATAGCTGATGGCTGATGGTTTTTAAGGTAGTTTGTAAATTCTATTGCAATTGATTCCACATTATTGCAATTGAATTTTTGCAGCTGTAATTTAGCTTGTCGTGCTGTTTCGGGACAGCCTTCGAGGGTCGTAATTTTTGCTTTTGGATTTCCTAATGATAGGGCAGAAGCGGCTAAACCTAAAGAAGTTCCAATTTCTAAAATACTTTCTGGCTGAAAATAATTGGTAATTCTAAATAATAATTCAGCTCGTTTTGGACTTATTCCTGCGTTTTTAGCAATTTTATCAATCGCTCTCACATTCGATTTGAAAATTCTGGAACCCGCACCAAAATCGGTTACTTCGATTGTGTTTTTATTTTGTAAAAGTGAATTTCTGTACTCTTTTAAAACTTCATATTCGGATTTTAGTTTTTTGTCATAAAAACATTTGGTCAATAAATTAAAGACAAATGGCGAGTGAACGGCATGTTCGTTTTTGGAATGCCAAAGAAATTTGAAATAGGATTTTATTTGAAAAAGCATAGAAATTATTTCACAAAGATTCACAAAGAAAATGCGAAGATACACAGAGATTTCTTAAGTCCTATATATAAACTAAAAACTAGACTTTACGTGTCCCCGTGTTTTCTTAGAGATTCTTTGCGAATGGTATTTATTAATGTACATGCCAAAATTGAACTGTCCCAAAATTTAAAACTATATTTGTGGACTTGAAATTTATGGAGCGAATAGCAATGATTTTTTTATAATGATGAACGAAATAATAGAAGACAGGAATGTAATAACTTCCGAAGAAATAGATCGATGTATTGCTATTTTGACCCAATTGAACACTGATACCGACCAGATTTTTGAAATTCCAAAAGAGCAAAGAACAGCCTTAATTAAAGCTGCTGGACAATTTTCGCGCCCAGATCGTGATGAACTTGCGAAGAGAAAAAAAGACGGAAAAGCAGTTGCTAAACGCAAACAGGAAAAGAAAGACAGAACAGCCCGAAAGGAAACAGGAATTCGTTCGGCGAGAGAAGCGAGTGTTTTTGTTGCTCCAAAACTGTTAGGTTCACATGATTTGAATTCCAAAGAACAGTTGGAATTTGAGAATCCTAGAAAATGTTACGTATGCAAAACGGAGTTTACAAAAATGCATCATTTTTATGATACAATGTGTACGGATTGCGGGGATTTTAATTATGCCAAGCGTTTTCAAACTGCCGATGTAAAAGGGCAAATTGCCGTAATTACTGGTTCTCGACTAAAAATTGGATATCATATTACTTTGATGCTTTTGAGAGGAGGAGCGACTGTAATTGCTACGACTCGTTTTCCAGTGGATTCGGCATTGCGGTTTTCTAAAGAAGATGATTTTATGGAATGGGGACACCGCTTGAAAATTCACGGATTGGATTTGAGGCATATACCGAGTGTAGAAATTTTTTGCAATTTCATAGAACAAAAATATGGCCGATTGGATATTCTAATCAATAATGCGGCTCAAACTGTGAGAAGGCCTGCGGGCTTTTATACACACTTAATGGAAAATGAAGAGCGGCCAATTGGCTCTTTGCCAGCACAGGCGCAAGAATTATTATTGGATCATACTAGTTGTTTGGATGAATTAAAAGTACTGACTTCTGGGGCTTCTTCCAATCAAAATATGCCGGTAACTTGGCACGGGCCCGAACCTGGAATTGGTTTAAGGGCTTCCGCCAAATTATCTCAAATTCCGTATTCGTTTGATAATGCGTTGGTAGCACAGGAAGTTTTTCCCGAAGGAGAGCTTGATGCTGATTTGCAACAGGTTGATTTGCGAAAAGTAAACAGCTGGCGATTAAAATTAGGTCAAATCGAAACTACTGAAATGATCGAAGTGCAATTAGTGAATTCGGTAGCGCCTTTTGTATTGTGCAACCGCCTTTCGGAAGTGATGAAGAAAGACAATACAGGTAAAAAACACATCATTAATGTTTCGGCAATGGAAGGGAAGTTTTACCGCGATTTTAAGGAAGACCGCCATCCGCATACCAATATGGCCAAAGCTGCCCTGAATATGCTCACGCATACTGCTGCAGGAACTCTCGCAAAAGACGGGATTTTTATGAATGCTGTCGATACAGGCTGGGTAACCGATGAAGATCCAGTAGAACTGGCCAAGAGAAAGCAGGAAGAACAAGATTTTCAGCCACCACTCGATATTGTGGATGGTGCCGCAAGGGTTATGGATCCGTTATTTGACGGAATTAATACGGGAAAACATTGGTGTGGTAAATTCCTGAAGGATTATCGACCAATTGGCTGGTAAAATCCCGTAGCTATCAAAGGAGAATAGAAACAAATTTATAAAACAAAACCACAACAATTTTTTTTCCTGTTGTGGTTTTTTGTTGGTATGAAAATATACTGCAGCTAATTTACCGAAATTAATTTTACGTCAAAAATAAGTGCAGAACCTCCAGGGATTGGTCCCATTGTTTCATTTCCGTATCCTAAATGAGCTGGTACCAAAAGAATACCGCTTCCTCCGGTTTTAAAATGAGGAATACCTTCTGTCCAGCCTTTTATCACTTGATCCAATCCAAAAGAAATTCCTGCGGGAGTACTTTCGTCAAAAACACTTCCATTAGTGAAATAACCTTTGTAAGCTACGGTTACATTTGACGTTGCAGTTGGCTGTGCTCCTGTTCCAGGTTCATTAATCACATAATATAAACCCGAATCACTTTTTTGCGCTTTTAATTTATTTTTAGCGATGTAATCGGTAATTTCTTTGTCGTTTTTGGCAACGCAATCAACGGTTTCTTCTTTTTTTACTTCATTTTTTTCTTCTTTATTTTTGTTGCAAGAAATAAAAAGAGTCAAGACCACTAGGGCAGTTAATAAGTGTTTCATAGAGATGGATTATTTTTTTAAAGTTGCAAATATAGCCAAAAACGGAAATGATTTTTGTTAAAAATACTAGCTTTCATGCGTAATGTCATTAAGTTAGGCTTTGGTTTTTTTCTCGCTAAGATGCAAAGGCGCAAACTTTGAGTCTCTTTCTTTGTGACTTTGCAGTTTTCTCTCTTTTAAATAAAAACAAAATATTTCCCTTTAGCTCCGGTTGCAGTGAAAATCCTTATAAGCCGTCTCGTCCCAAAAGACGAGAGGCTTATAAGATTATTTCACTATACTTTTATTTTTATAGGAGTTCAGTGAACTTCGTTTGTAACGGAAAACGGGACAATATTGACAAAAAAAGCCAAATGTTTCTGCTCCAAAATTAATTATCGGACTCAGGTCATTAGAATCCTTCCCCGTCATTAAAATAGAAAGTCTTGGAATCACGACCAAGACCAAAATTGACGATGAAATTGGTCAGGGTATTTTTGTCAAGCAGGACTCTCAATCCTACACCCACAGCGGGCTGAATGGATTCGAATGAGGTAAGGCTTTTGGATACGCTGCTTGCAGTTGTGGCATTGGCAAATACTGTTCCGCTGATCATTTGGTTTTTGGTAATTGGGAAACGATATTCGCCTTCAAAATAGATCAGGTTTGTACCTCTCAAAAGTCCTTGCGTATAGCCTTTCCCGCTACGGCTGTTTTGATCCCAGCCTATTGCCGGTAGATTTAAATAGGGCAATCTGCCGCTTAGCTGAAACTGGCCATAAGCCCAAATTCCCAAAACATGCTGTTTGTTAGTTTTGCTTATCGGAATAAAATACCTGCTTTCAAGCAATAAAGAGGAACTGGTATGTTTGTTAAGATTTGTTTTGGGATTGTAACGGTAATTCATGTTAAGGAATAGGCCGTTATTAGTGTTTATTAAATTGTCTCTAGTGTCGTAAATCAAATTTAGGCTCATTCCATTGACAGCATAATTCTTATCGCTGAAGCCATAATTTTTGGAATAATTGTAATGATAGGTGTACTGTCCATTGGCAACATCCAAATGTTTATCTTCGATGTTGGAATAACTGTCAAAATGTATTCCTAGCCCAATAAAAAAAGATGAGAATATAGTATAGGATGCAGTTTCATGAAATTTGAAATAATTGTAATTCATGGGCTGTTCTATGGTGTTGAAATCAAAGTTTTGAAATTCGGCACCCCAAGGAATAATGTCAGTTCCCAAGCCGTAATTAGATTGCGAGAAAACATAATATCGAAAATCACCGCTAAAAAACAACCGGTCGTTATTGATATACATATTGTTTTTTAGATAGATCAGAACTTGTTTTTGCGTGCTGTAAGAAGCTCCTCCTGATAGTAATGAGATTTTATTTTCGGGCTTTATTTTGAAACTAAACTGGCTAATGAATCCCAAAGTAAAGCCATTTGCCGGCTGATAACCCAACGTGGGGAATGCAATTAAATGGTTTTTGGAATCCGGTTTGCTTATTTTTAAGGTATCTTCTTTTGTAAATAAATCAATTATGGAGCGCAGCTTATATTTTTTTTCTTCTTCCTTCTTTTTTCCCTCTTGGGAAAGAATAGTTTGAGAACAAAAAAGGAGTAGCAGAAATATGATTTTCGATTTCAAAATAGTTTTAAAATTCATAATGAATATTCTGTGCTGTAATCAGATTTTTTGAATAGATTTTGTTAATCAATTATTTTAATACAAAATATAAAACTAAACAAAATTTCTTTGTATGTGTTTGATTAATATATTAAAAGCACTTTTTGCTTGTCGCAAAAGTAAGATGTACAGCAAAGATAAAAAAGTGGTGAAATTTAAAGCAATAAGTTTGTGTTAGTGACAAATATTAAAAAGAAATTCCAAATTTGACAGAAGCTTCCGGATTAAGCAAAGGCAAATTGTATTCTTTGCTGTCCAAAACGAATTCATCGCTGCCTGAAACTTTAAGGCTTAAGCCTGCCCAGGGAGAAATATAGATGTTTTTGTAAATAGTGAAGTTGTAACCTAAACTTCCGTTTAATAAGAAGTTATCGAAGTCTTTGGTTGCGTTGCTACTGTCACTTTGAATGTTGCTTTTCCAATAAACAGGGCCACCGCCTATCCACCAGCCTTTCCAATTGTCTTTCAAAAAGCGGTCTAAAATAACTGCATAAGCTTTTATGTGATGATTGGTAAAACCGTCTTTGGTTGTGAAGTCGGGTTTGTTGACATCGGCCAAAAGAACTCTGGTACGCCATTTATTTTTACCTGCCCAAACCGCTCCAAAATAACCTCCAGTGGCATAAGGCAAAACATCTAATTCTAATCCAAAATTCCATTTTGAAGTTTGATTATTTTGGAAAGAATGGGTGATGCTTTCGTTTTTAGACTGAGCCTGTAATTGTATTGAAAAAACAGTAAAAATAAGTAGTATTGCTTTTTTCATGGATGAAGTTTAGGAGTTATAAAATTAGATTAAAAGATTGAATCCTAAAAATGTAATTTTTTAAAATATATGTAGCCAAAAAAATAAGAAGATTAGATTTTGTTGCGGTTTTTTTTGATTGTTTGACTTTGCGGGTGTAGGAATATCATAATGTTAAAGAGGAGTGCGGAGTTTAATACTTGTGTTTTTTATTTTCAGAATAACAATAAAAGCTCTCCACCGACAATAAACTGCTGAGGAGAATTAAGGTATTTATTTCGAGATAATCGGGTAGTATTTTAAAATGCATTAATTTTTTTTCGGGTTTAAATTAACTTTCAATCCAACAGAAAAAAGCGAGTAATCTTGGCTGAAATCAGAATTCGTAAGATTATCACTGAGTTGAAATTGTATCTGTAATTTGATGTTTTCAAAACCAGCTTGAAGAGTTAAAGCGGGTTCTATTAACCAATACGAATTATTAGTTTTTAAATAATCAACTTCATAATAATTTCCGCTAACAGAATTGTAATTTATATTAGCAAATCTTCCAGATAAAGAAGCAATAAAGTATTTACTGCAAAAACTTATGCTGGGTTGTAAACCAAAACGAAAAAAGCTGGCTTTAATTTCTTGAAAATAATCATAATTTTCTTGGTATTTTAGACTGCCATAGCCTAATAAACCATAAGTTTCGAAAACAAAGGAGTTCGATATTTTTTTATAATAACCAGTGCCCAATTCTATAAAATTACCTGAACCATTTGATGCGTCATCGGAAGATTTAACCCAATCAGCATTAAGCTGTATGGCAATTTTATCTGTTAATCCATAAGCGCCTTGCAATTCAAAACCATCGGTACTTTCTGATCCGTTGAGGTCTAAAGATAAATTGGTTTGACCTTTGTTCTTCATTACGGGCACATTTTGGGTATTTGGCACATAATAAATAGGGCCACATCCGGTTAATATAGCAAAAAATAAAAATAAGACTATATTTTTCATAGGATTGAATTGTTTTAATATTGGGTAATATCATTAACTCCTAGAACAGGTATATTTGTTGGTTAAATTTACATGTAGGCTGTAAATTAGTTTTTAATGATTATTTTCATCGGTTGTAATGATGCACCTTTGTAGATGGTAGTGACATCAAGAAAAATATCATTAAAAAGGCTCTCGACTTATTTATTATGACGAATCCTAGAGCTATTTTTTTTAATAAGCTCTTTGAGGAAGTGTGATTAATATGTAAAATTAACATATTTATTAGTAGTAATGTGATTTTTTGCTTAAAAACAAAAAGCCACAACAGAATATAATTTCCATTGTGGCTTTTAAGCTATTTTCAAATAGGTGCTAATTCTGTAAACTGAACACTAAAAAACTACTACCCTTCCAATTTAGCAGAAAGCTCAAACCATCTTTCTTCTTTATTCTCAATTTTCTTGATAATGTTTTCCAGTTCTTTGGCTTTCTTTTCGATGTCGGCATCGGCTACTTTTCCATCCGAGAACAATTGCTCAATTTTGGTTTTATCGGTTTCCAAATCCTTGATTTCTTTCTCTATTTTCTGAAATTCCTTTTGCTCGTTGAAAGTCAGATTTCCAGTTGGATTGTTCTGTTTCCATTCTTTTTTCTCCGTTTTGTTTTCCTCTTTCTGAGCGACATCGGCACTGTCTTCGTAGGCTCTAAAATCCGAGTAATTACCAGGGAATGTTTCAATCTCACCTTGACCTCTAAAAACAAATAACTGATCCACGATTTTGTCCATAAAATAACGGTCGTGCGAAACCACCACCAAACATCCCGGATAATCCAAAAGGAAGCTTTCCAAAACGTTCAAGGTCACAATATCCAAATCATTTGTTGGCTCATCGAGAATCAGGAAGTTTGGATTCTGAATCAAAACAGTACATAAATACAAACGTTTCAATTCACCACCGCTTAGTTTTTCGACATAATCGTATTGTTTTTTGGCATCAAAAAGAAAACGCTCCAATAATTGCGAAGCCGAAATCAATCTGCCTTTCGTTAACGGAATAAATTCTCCGTATTCTTTAATAATATCAATAACACGCTGACCCGGTTTTGGGTTAATCCCACTTTGAGTGTAATATCCAATTTTGATAGTGTCGCCTACAACTACTTTTCCGTGATCCAAAGGAAGAGCTCCTGTAAGCAGGTTTAAGAAAGTAGATTTTCCAGTTCCGTTTTTACCGATGATTCCAATGCGTTCTCCGCGATGAAAGTCATAACTGAAATTATCCAGAATAACATGGTCTTTAAATTTTTTGGAAATCTTATGAAGCTCAATAATTTTGCTTCCCATTCGTTCCATATTAATCTCCAGTTCCACTACGTTTTCTCTTCTACGACTTTGTGCTTTTTCTTGAATTACATAAAAATCATCCTGACGCGATTTGGATTTTGTCGTTCTCGCTTTCGGCTGGCGGCGCATCCATTCCAGTTCTTTTACGAACAGGTTTTGTGCCTTGTCGACACTCGCATTTTCGGAGGCAATACGCTCTTCTTTTTTCTCCAAATAATAGGAATAATTTCCTTTGTATTGATATATTTTCCCGTTGTCCAATTCGATGATTTCGTTACAAACGCGTTCCAGGAAGAAACGGTCGTGCGTTACCATAAACAGCGTAATGTTTTCTTTAGCAAAATAACTCTCCAGCCACTCGATCATTTCCAAATCCAAGTGATTCGTTGGTTCATCCAGAATTAATAAATCGGGACGGTTAATCAAAATAATAGCAAGAGATAACCTTTTTTTCTGTCCGCCCGAAAGGCTTTTTACTTTCAGTTTAAAGTCTTCTAGCTTCAGTTTGAACAAAATTTGTTTGTATTGCGTTTCAAAATCCCAAGCATTGTGTCGATCCATGGCGTCAAAAGCCTTTTGGTATGCTTCCTCGTCTTCAGGGTTTTCCAATGCTTTTTCATACGCTTCAATCACTTTAAGGCTCTCATTGTCCGAGGCGAAAATGCTTTCCTCAATCGTCAATTCATCCTGCAGCTTATTGTCCTGTGACAAAAAAGCCATTCGGATGCTTTTTCTAAGCACCACCTGTCCGGTATCTGGCTCGTCCAAACCATTGATGATGCTCATTATAGTGGTTTTCCCCGAACCGTTTTTGGCGATAAAGGCAATTTTTTGATCTTTGTTAATTCCAAAGGAAATGTCTTTGAAAAGCGTGCGCTCCCCAAAAGATTTAGATATATTCTCGACTGATAAGTAATTCATGGTGATTTAGCGCCTAAAATAAGGCTTTTTCGTTTTTGAAAATTAAGAGGTCTCTAATTGGGTCTCTAATTATGGATAAGAGGCAATAAACAAACATTTGCAAAGGTAAAGCTTTTGTACTAAACAAAAAAAGATAGCTAACAGCTATCTTTTACATTGAATCTTTAATAAATCCTTACTTTATATCATATCTTTTTCTATTACTGAAAGGACGATATACCCTAATTTTTCCATTGGTTTCATATTTCCCGATTGTAGTTTGACTTTTCACTCCCAAAATCATCATTGCTTCTTTAGTGTTTACATATTGATCCATAAATTTTAAATTCTTTTTATACAAGTGACTTTATTGTACTTGCATTAGTTATATGAAAATTTGGGTGGTTTGTTTAGAATTTTTTAATTTTTTTTTAAATGTTTAGTTTATACCAAAATATGAACATGTATTTAACTTTTGTTTCTTTAAAAAAAGCAGGTCTTTTTACAATCAAAAAATGATTAAATTTAGAACTCAAAAAATTAGCTATATTAATAATGACAAAACTTCTCAAACAAAATTTAGCAGCACATATTTCACTTTCAGATACTGAAATGGAGGAATTCTGCAGTTTGTTTCAACAAAAATCAATTCCAAAAAAAAGTTTTTTGCTGCGGGAAGGTGAAGTATGCAAGTTTGAAGGTTTTGTCACTAAAGGGCTTTTTAGGGTTTATCATATTGATAAAAATGGTTTTGAGCAAATACTCTATTTTGCTATTGAAAATTGGTGGATTACCGATATTGACAGTTTTACCAATGAAAAACCATCGCAGCTTTTTATAGAAGCCATTGAAGATAGTGAAGTACTTTTAATTTCTAAAAAAGACAAGGAATTTGCTTATGCCAATTTGCCTAAAATAGAAAAGCTATTTCGGGTAATGACTCAAAAAACGCATGTTGCCCTTCAGCGCAGAATGATTGATAATCTAAGTAAAACTGCAGAATCCCGTTACATCGAATTTGCAGAAAAATATCCCCATCTTATTCAGCGTCTTTCCAACATTCAGGTGGC
>NZ_JBFUGG010000034.1:0-34297 GCF_056403035.1 Flavobacterium sp. P3_A6
TAACTACTAATTCTTTTTGAGCGACATCAATTCCTAATACTTGCTTCAATACTTTCATAACTTTCTAATTTTGTTTATAATAAAGTGATGAATCTCCCTTCGTCTTTTCTCCTAGTTGGATATTCTGGATATTACGACTTGCGTAGTTCCTTACATTCTGTTCAGACTCTAAAAGATAAAAAGAATGAGGTTATATCTTTCCGACAATGTACTTCTTGAGTCATTTAGCGGGATTTCAACTCTCATCCTYTTTCACTTTATCATTCCAAATATATATCTTTGATAGGAGATTTTATAACTATGCAAACATAGGAGCGGGAAACAGCTCCTGAAACTTTTTTGATAGCTGATTAACTATTTTTGATTTCAAATGTAAAAACAGATAATAATAAGTAAGCAAGCCTTTTTTTAAATCATAAATTGCTATTCTAAAATCATCAATCTAAAATCCTTTAAATTTTGTTAATTCTTCGGCTGACATCTTGTCATAATCACTGTATTTGCCTTATCTTTGCGCTTTGAAAATACCCAATGGAAAAGATAATTGAAGAAAGCAAACAAGGGAACAGCCTTGTTCTAGAACATAAACCGGAAAATACCAAAAAACTTTTTATAGAAAGCTATGGCTGTGCGATGAATTTTTCGGACAGTGAGATTGTAGCGTCCATATTGTCCGGAAACGGGTACAACACGACCCAAGTGCTGGAAGAAGCCGATTTGGTTTTGGTAAACACCTGTTCGATTCGGGACAAAGCGGAGCAAACGATACGCAAACGCTTGGAGAAATACAACGCGGTGAAACGCACTAACCCGAAAATGAAAGTGGGTGTTTTGGGCTGTATGGCCGAGCGTTTGAAAAGTCAGTTCCTCGAAGAAGAAAAAATCGTTGACCTTGTTGTGGGGCCGGATGCCTATAAAGATTTACCGAATTTATTAAGCGAAGTTGAGGAAGGTCGGGATGCTATAAACGTGATTTTATCCAAAGAGGAAACATATGGAGATATATCTCCGGTTCGACTGATGAGCAACGGAATTACAGCATTTGTATCAATAACGAGAGGCTGCGACAATATGTGTACGTTTTGTGTGGTGCCTTTTACCCGCGGGCGTGAACGCAGCCGAGAACCGCAAAGCATTATGAACGAAATTCAGGATTTGTGGAGCAGAGGATTTAAGGAAATCACACTTTTGGGGCAAAACATTGACAGTTATTTATGGTATGGCGGCGGTTTGAAAAAGGATTTTGTCAGTGCGACCGAAATGCAAAAAGCGACAGCGGTGGATTTTGACCAATTATTGGAAATGGCTGCAGTTGCTTTCCCGAAAATGCGTATTCGTTTTTCGACTTCAAATCCACAGGATATGCACGAAAGCATTTTGCATGTTATCGCCAAATATCCAAACATATGCAAACACATACATTTACCGGTTCAATCGGGCAGTAATCGTATCTTAAAGGAAATGAATCGCCTGCATACGAGAGAGGAATATATGTCTTTGATTGATAAAATTCGTTCTATTATTCCAGACGGAGCCATCACGCAGGATATGATTTCGGGATTCCCGACAGAAACAGAGGAAGACCATCAGGACACTTTGAGTTTAATGGATTATGTGAAATATAATTTTGGTTATATGTACAGTTACTCCGAACGCCCAGGAACTTTGGCAGGAAGAAAAATGGAAGACGATGTCCCTGAGGCAACCAAACTTCGAAGATTACAGGAAATTGTCGATTTACAGCAAAAACACGCCTTAATCCGCTCACAAGAATTTATTGGGAAAACGGTAGAAGTATTGGTAGAAAAAGTTTCAAAAAAATCGACTGAAGAGTTTTCTGGAAGAAATTCACAAAGCATAACAGTGGTTTTTCCTAAAGAGAATTATAAAATAGGTGATTTTGTAAATGTAAAAATTAATTCTTGCACCTCGGGAACTCTGAAAGGAGAAGCAGTTGGTTTGAGTGATATGAATTAAGAATTTTGGCTACAGATTAAAATGATTTTCACAGATTTTTTGAAATCCTTTTAATTTTTTTAATATGTGGCTAAAAAACAAAATAATATGAACGGTTACAGAGAAGAAGAAAAAGAAACTTATAAAATCATTGGAATATGCATGGAGGTTCATAGAACTCTGGGGCCCGGTTTACTAGAAATCATTTACAAAGATGCTTTAGAAATAGAATTCAAAGAAAATAACATTCCTTTTGAAAAGGGAGAAAGAATTTACGATTGAATATAAAGGCAAAATTTTACCTCACAAATTTTATGCTGACTTTATTGTAAATGAAGACATAATTTTAGAAGTAAAAGCTGTTAAAGAATTCTCTAATGAACATATTGCACAAATTTTAAATTATTTAAAATTAGCAAATTCAGAAATTGGACTAATGGTTAATTTTCAAACTAAATCATTAGAATACAAAAGATATGCCTTATAAGATCATAAAGAATCTGTGAAAATCATTTTAATCTGTGGCAAAAGAAGAAAAAATAAAATCATTTATATGTCGAAAAAGAATATAATTATTGCTTTAATCACTTTTGTAGTTGCCTTTGGAACTACATTCTATATCATTAGAACTTATTTTCCAAAACACAAAACTGAAAAAGCAGCCATCCAAAAAGATACGCTAACAAAGCCATAACAGCAGAACCCTTTTATTTCAACAGATATAAAAAGTTTGAAAGTTTAGATTTAAAGTTTGCTTGGCAACTTGAAACATTAAACCTTAAACTAAAAAAACTAAAAAAAATGGATACAGTACAATCAATAAAACAGCGCTTTGAGATTATTGGGAATGACCCAAAGCTTAATCGAGCTATAGAAAAAGCCATTCAGGTTGCCCCTACTGATATTTCAGTTTTGGTGGCTGGAGAAAGCGGAGTAGGAAAAGAAAGCATACCAAAGATTATTCATTCCCTGTCACACCGAAAACATGGTAAATACATTGCGGTAAACTGCGGAGCCATTCCAGAAGGAACAATTGACAGTGAACTTTTTGGACATGAAAAAGGAGCTTTTACTGGCGCAACCAGCACTCGTGAAGGCTATTTTGAAGTAGCCAATGGAGGAACTATTTTTCTTGATGAAGTTGGAGAATTACCACTAACCACTCAAGTACGTTTATTGCGTGTTTTAGAAAATGGGGAATTCATAAAAGTGGGTTCGTCACAAGTTCAAAAAACGAATGTGCGAATCGTAGCGGCAACCAACGTCAATTTATTCAAGGCTATTGAAAAAGGAAAATTCCGCGAAGATTTATATTACCGTTTAAGCACGGTAGATATTAATCTGCCTCCGCTTCGGGAACGAAAAGAAGACATTCATTTATTGTTCCGAAAATTTGTTGCCGATTTTGCCAATAAATACAAAATGCCTCCTTTGAAACTAGATGATGGAGCTATTTTATTACTTCAAAAATTTCGCTGGAGCGGTAATATTCGACAATTGCGAAATGTTGCCGAACAGATTTCGGTATTAGAAACCAATAGAGACATTACTGCTGCAACTTTACAAACTTATCTGCCAAGCGAAGACAGTAATTTACCTTCGGTGATAAAAGACAAAAAAAACGATAACGATTTTAACACCGAAAGAGAAATTTTATACAAAGTCCTTTTTGACATGAAAAGTGATTTGCATGATTTAAAAAAACTGACATTGGAATTGATGCAAAACGAAAGTTCTAAAGTACAGGAAACCAACAAATCTCTTATCAAAAAAATATACGGTTCCGAAGAAGACAGCGAAATAGATTTTGAAGAGCAACCAAGAACTTCTTATTTATCCAATCCAAGCATACAACAAGATTACGAAGAACAGGAATCTAACAATTATCTTTTGGCCGAGACTATTGAAGAAGAAGAAATATTAAGACTTGAACAAAAAGAAATCGAAATGATTAAAAAGTCATTAGAAAAAAACAAAGGAAAACGAAAAGCCGCCGCAGATGAATTAGGCATTTCGGAACGTACTTTATATCGAAAAATCAAACAATTTGATTTATAACACAGTAAGAATCAAAAAACAAATTTCAAATCACAAATTCGATTTTTGTACATTTGAAATTTGAACCAAATTAAAATTTGGAATTTACACATCTATGAAAAAAACACATTATCTCATATTAATAATCAGTTCATTCATTCTAAACAGCTGTTCGGTTTATAACTTTACTGGAACTGGTAAAATTGATGCCAAGACCTACCAAGTAAACTTTTTTCCAAACACTTCGGATTTGATTGAGCCAGGTATAGACAGAACTTTTACTTTAACTTTACAAGATCTGATTCAAAATCAGACGAATCTGCACTTAGTAAAAAACAATGGAGATTTAACATATGAAGGTGAAATTACGGATTACCGTATTAGCCCAATGACAGCAACTGCCGATCAAAAGGCTGCTCAAAACCGATTAAAAATTAGAGTGCAAGTTAGATTTACCAATAAAAATAAAGAAGCAGACGATTTCGATAAATCTTTTGAGTTTTACTATGATTATCCAGCCGCACAACAATTAACAGGAGCAACAAAAGATGCTGCTATCAAAGAAATTTTCGAAAGAATTACGCAGGACATTTTTAACGAATCATTAGCTAAATGGTAATTTTAAAAGAATAATCAACCAGCAGTTTTTAGTCATTAAGCAAGAGAACATTTGACAGTATAAAATTGAATCCTTAAATTCTAAACACAGAATACGCAAACAAATGAACATTAGTAGTTATAATTATTTATTAAACCAACCTGAGGAAATCGACGAAACTCAAACTGTGGCTTTAGAAAAAGTATTGGATGAATTTCCATTTTTTCAAAGTGCGAGAGCGTTGCGCCTAAAGGGGCTTTACAATCAAAATAGCTACAAATATAACTTTGCTTTAAAAATAGTTGCCGCTCATACTACGGATCGAAGCGTTTTATTTGATTTTATAACTTCAGAATCATTTACGGCTATTCAAAAAAAGACCTACGAAAAAAAAATAGAAGAATTACTCAATATAACCGTAGTAGACAGTCAAATTATCCAAAAAGAAGAAGTTCAGACAATCAGGACAACTCCTTTGCAACACTCGATTCTCACTTCTATAAAAGAGGCTAATGCTAATATCCCTCCAAACAATTCTCTTTTTATTGATAAAGTAGACATCGATAAAAATATAGAACAGTCAATTCTTGATTCTATTAAAGAAGCCGGACTAACAAAAATTGAAGAAGAAACAACAGAAACAGCAAAAGACGTAAATATTGAAAAACCAATAGATTTTTCAAAATCAGAAACACATTCATTTCATCAATGGCTTCAAATTTCGAGAATACAGCCTATAATTAGAGAGATTCCAAAAGAAGAAACTAGTATGGCAATAGAACCGGATCCTGTCATCGATGAAAGTAAAAAGAAAAAAGCAGAATTAATAGATAAGTTCATAGAAACCAGCCCAAAGATTCCGCCAATAAAACCCGGAGTCGTATTTACTCCAAACCTGGATCTCAACAAAGAAGATAATTCTTATTTAATGACCGAGACTTTAGCTAAAGTTTATTTGGAACAAAAAAAATATCAAAAAGCGATACAAGCTTATGAAATATTAATTTTGAAATATCCAGAAAAAAGTAGTTTCTTTGCAGACCGTATAAAAGATATTAGGATAATACAACAAAATAACAATTAACAATAAATAGTATGTTTTCAATTTTTTTAGTTTTAATTACAATAGTATGTTTTCTATTGATCGTAGTAATAATGGTTCAGAATCCTAAAGGTGGCGGGCTTTCTTCTACAATAAGCGGTTCTCAAATGTTAGGTGGTGTACAAAAAACTACTGATTTTTTAGACAAAAGCACTTGGACATTGGCAACTATATTAATTGCATTAATCTTACTTTCTGGCTTGAGTTTCACAGGAACTTTGAGCGATTCAGATTCAAAAATTATTGACAATACTGAAACTGCAGCGCCAAAAACCACTAACGCTCCAGCTCAGAATGCACCTGCTGGAAATACACCTGCACCTGCAACTCCTGCAAAATAATTTGTTTAAATAAATACATAAAATGCCAGCCTGTCAAAGCTGGCATTTTTTTATAAGAAAAAATGTCAGTTTCCCCGTAATGGCATAATTTCTGAAAAGAAAAAAACAGTAAATTTTAATATAAACATAAAAAATCATGACATTAAACATTAAACCACTTTCAGACAGAGTTCTTATCGAGCCAGTTGCAGCTGAAACGAAAACGGCGTCAGGAATTTTTATTCCAGATACAGCCAAAGAGAAACCGCAAAAAGGAACAGTAGTAGCAGTAGGAAATGGAACCAAAGACCATACTATGACTGTAAAAATTGGTGATACCGTACTTTATGGAAAATACGCTGGAACTGAATTAAAATTAGAAGGGAAAGATTACCTAATCATGCGTGAGGACGACATTTTAGCAATCATCTAAAATCAAATACACAAATAAACGAATCAACAAATAAACAATAAAATGGCAAAAGATATAAAATTTGATATTGAAGCACGTGATGGTTTAAAGCGTGGTGTTGACGCATTAGCAAATGCAGTAAAAGTAACTCTTGGACCAAAAGGCCGTAACGTAATTATCGGAAAATCTTTTGGTGGACCAAATGTAACCAAAGATGGTGTTACAGTTGCCAAAGAAATTGAATTGAAAGATCCATTGGAAAATATGGGTGCTCAAATGGTAAAAGAAGTAGCTTCAAAAACTAATGATTTAGCTGGAGACGGAACTACAACCGCTACAGTATTGGCACAAGCTATAGTAAAAGAAGGATTGAAAAACGTTGCTGCTGGTGCAAATCCGATGGATTTAAAACGCGGTATAGACAAAGCAGTGGAAGCTATTGTTGCAGACCTTGCTAAACAAGCTAAAGTAGTAGGAAGCGATTCTGAAAAAATCAAACAAATTGCTTCTATTTCTGCTAACAATGACGAAGTAATTGGAGAATTAATTGCCAACGCTTTCGCAAAAGTTGGAAAAGAAGGTGTTATCACTGTTGAAGAAGCTAAAGGAACAGATACCTATGTAGATGTTGTAGAGGGAATGCAATTTGACAGAGGATATCTTTCTCCATACTTTGTAACCAATCCAGAAAAAATGGAAGCAGAACTAGAAAGTCCATACATCCTTTTGTATGACAAAAAAGTTTCTTCTTTAAAAGAATTATTGCCAATATTGGAACCTATTGCACAAACTGGAAAACCATTATTGATTATTGCTGAAGATGTTGATGGTGAAGCTTTATCAACTCTAGTAGTAAACAAATTGCGTGGTGCCTTAAAAATTGCTGCTGTAAAAGCACCTGGTTTTGGAGATAGAAGAAAAGCAATGCTAGAAGATATCGCTATCTTAACCGGCGGAACCGTAATCTCTGAAGAAAGAGGATACACTTTAGAAAACACCACTTTAGAAATGTTAGGTTCTGCAAAAAGAGTGACTATCGACAAAGATAACACTACAATTGTAAGTGGTGCTGGAGAAGCTGACATGATTAAAAATCGTGTTAACCAAATCAAAGGTCAAATGGAAACTACGACTTCTGATTATGATAAAGAAAAATTGCAAGAGCGTTTGGCTAAATTAGCTGGGGGTGTTGCCGTTCTTTATGTTGGCGCTGCTTCTGAAGTGGAAATGAAAGAGAAAAAAGACCGTGTTGACGATGCGCTTCATGCAACTCGCGCTGCTGTAGAAGAAGGAATTGTTGCTGGTGGTGGAGTAGCTTTATTGAGAGCCAAAAACGTTCTAAGCACTATTGTTTCAGACAACGCTGATGAAAAAACAGGAATCCAAATTATTTCTCGCGCCGTAGAATCTCCTTTAAGAACTATTGTTGAAAATGCAGGTCTTGAAGGCTCTGTTGTTGTTGCAAAAGTTAGTGAAGGTTCTGGAGATTTTGGATACAATGCCAAAACAGACGAGTACGTAGATATGCTAAAAGCTGGAATCATTGACCCTAAAAAAGTAACCCGTATTGCATTAGAAAATGCTGCTTCGGTTGCAGGAATGATCTTGACTACAGAGTGTGCTTTAATCGACATTAAAGAAGAAAGTGCCGCTGGTGGCCACATGGGTGGAGGTATGCCAGGAATGATGTAAAAATCAGCATTCTATTCAAATATAAAATCCGTCTTGAATTTGTTCTCGACGGATTTTTTTATGCCTTTTTCATCTAAGTCCTTTCATAATTTAGAAGCTGAAACATTTGGCTTTTTGGGCAATACTGTCCTGCTATCCGTTATACACGATCGACAGCGAACTGGCGAAGCACCAGGACAAGAGGCCGCATTTTGTCTTTTTACCATCATCTAAAAAACATTTATTCAATTTTTCAACATGAAAAAACCGTCTAGTTTTGAACAAGACGGTTCGTTTTATTTTCCTAAACTTTATTGATGAATAACTTTTTTCTTAATCAGCTTTAAAAAAACGGGCAGTGTAGATACTAAAATGATTCCTATCACTATTTTTTCAATATGCTCTTTTAAATCAATTCCCCACTGATCTATACAAAAACCATACAAATAATGACCTGAAAATATCAATACAAAAGACCATAAAACCGAACTCAATATATTAAAAAACATAAATTTTTTCTTGTCCATACTTCCAATACCAGCAACTATAGGAGCAAATGTTCTTACGATTGGCAAAAACCTTGCATAAATAATCGCTTTACCTCCATGTTTCTCAAAAAACTCTTTGGACTGGAGCAAATATTTTTTCTTGAACAAAAGCGTATCTTCCCTGTTGTATAAATAATACCCGCTTTTGGCTCCAAACCAATAACCTACCATGTTTCCAAAAACGCCCGAAAGAGCGACCAATGAAGAAAGTATCACAAGATTTATAAAGTCGCTTTCTATAAAAAGAATATTCTGAATTAAATCACGGCTATAAATTCCGGCAAGAAAAAGAAGACTGTCGCCTGGAAGAAAAAAACCGGCAAAAAGACCAGTTTCGGCAAAAACAATAAATAAAACAATATACAAACCCAGTTGAATGCCACCAATTGTAAAAGTTATATAAAATTCGGGATTTACTAATTGGGTCCATTCAAAATTACTCATAAATTCTTGTGTTTTATTTAGGCAGTGAAAGTAATAATAATTTAGGTGAACCACAATACAATACCTTATTTTAAAGTTTTATTAACGAATAAAAAACAAAAAAAAACACCAAATTGGATTTCCATTTTGATGCTTTTTTTATAATCTGAGAAAGTTCTAAAATTAATTTTAAAAGCTTTTCGCTAAAACAAATTACAGCCTTTCATACTGACAGCATGAATGAAGCTTATCATAATCTTCTTTAGATGATTTTACCAAATCTGTATCATGCCCAACTTTGGCGACAGCTTTTTTCACATCTACCAGAGAGCATTTTTCTTCATTAATAATTAAATTCAACTGATGTGTTTCAATACTCCATGAAGCTGATTTCACCCCAGAAACCGAATAAGCCGCTTTTTGAATTCTCTTTTGGCATTGCTCGCAGTTACCGTTTACTTCGGTAGTATATTTGGCATTTTTATTTTTACTTTCTTGGCCTTGAGCCGAAAATGCAAAGGCAGTCATTAATAAAACCAAAAAAATGTTCTTAATTCCGTTGTTTCTAAATTCTTGAATATTTGTTTTCATTATTTATTTTATTTTTAAATTATATTATCATTGTTATTGCCGTCGAAATTGACATTTTCCTTTATCTAATTTTAAACCTCAAGCCTGCATAATACATTTGTCCAAATACTGGCGCATATAAAATAGTCGCATCAAAATTGGAACCAAAAGGGTTTTGCGAATCCACTATCGCTTGACGTTGAGTATAATTCCCAATATTTTCACCTCCAACATACGCTTCAAAAGTATCAGAAAAAGTTCTAGTGATTTGGGCATTCATCAAAGAATAAGCAGGAGACTGATCTGGAAGCTGATAAGCAACTGGATTAGAAGCTGTATATGGTAATTGCTGCTCCCCAATCCAATTATACGTGAAATCAAATTTCCACTGTTGCCCTTTGTCAAAAAGATGGGTTTTATAACCTAAATTCCCAAAGAAACGATGCGCAGCCTGCAATGGTCTTTGATATTTTCCAGACAAATAATCGGTTTTGATATCATAATATTTGTACGCTGAACGCAATTCCAAATGCTCCATCAATTCATAGTTAAACTCCAATTGAAAACTATTGGCATACGAAGCGCCATCCAGATTATGAAAAACTACTGATTGCGGGCTCTCCATAATATCTACCACAACTTGATTCTGAAAATTGGTTCTGTAAAAATCGGCTGTCACGTCACCGTTCCTATTAAATAACTTGAATCCCTGCATAAAACTGAGGCCGTAATTCCATGCGATCTCAGGATCCAAACCATACAACTTACCTCCGGCATTTACTACATTAAAAGTTCTGGAACTGGCAAATAAGTTTTGATTTTCGGCAAAAATATTAGCAGGACGTTTCCCTCGGCCGATCGAAGCTCTCAAGACTCCTTTCTCCCAAGGATTATATTTCATGTGCACTCTTGGCGTAGCAAAAACACCCAAACGATTTCCATAATCAAGCCTGCCTCCAAGGATCAGGCTAAAATCATCCTTATTGTCAAAAGTATATTCAAAAAAAGCGCCAAGAGTATTATCTATTCTGCTATAATCTGTTGTGGTAACCAACTCAGAATAATTATCATAAGTAAAATTCAAGCCCGTGGCAAACTTATTCCTATCATTATCGAAAATGGAATTAAAAATCAAATTAGAGTAAAAACTATTTTGTTTAATATTGTAACCATTCAAACCAAAATAAGAATCTTGATTATAACTGGAAAATGCATTTTGGAAGCCAATACTTTGATATGGCTTGTCCTTAAAAACATAACCGATTTTTGTGGAAATATCTATTTTTTTGGTATCAATTTTGGAACCCCAATGATTAGTTGTCCCTTTATCGGAATCAGGATTAAAATCTAATTGCCCCATTAGTTTAGCATCATTCATAAATTGGAAATTAATAAAACTAACCCAACCCGTTTCGGCATTGTAATATTGATAGCGATTGAGTACGTTGATTTGTTTCTGTAACGGATTATCCAAGAAACCATCCTCGTTTTTATCCATTTTAGAATCTCGAATATTGCCATGCAATAATAAGCTAGCAGCCCATTTATCAGTCAATTTTGCATTAAGATTGGCATTTAGCTCAAACCGGGAATCGGTAGAACCGTAGACATTTAACAAAACAGGAACTTCTGTTAATGGCTTTACCAATTCGGTATTAATTTGACCCGAAATACTTTCGAATCCATTCACTACGCTTCCAGCTCCTTTGGTAATTTGAATACTTTCTATCCAAGGACCTGGTGTAAAAGAAAGCCCATATACTTGAGAAGCACCTCTAACGGAAGGAACATTTTCTTGAGTCATTAGCAAATAAGGACTTGTGAGTCCCAACATTTTGATTTGCTTCGTCCCTGTTAAAGCATCCGAAAAATTGACATCTATCGAAGGGTTTGTTTCAAAACTTTCGGCCAGATTACAACAGGCCGCCTTGAGCAATTCATTTTTAGTAACTAAAGTTGTATTTCCTGTAAGAGAATATGATTTTTGCAGTTCCTTACGTTTGGATTTTACTTTTATTTCGCGTAAAGTATCTTGTGAAGAGGCTCCTAAAGAAACCAACAAGAGCAATAAAAGCATTATTGTTTGATTTTTCATGATGTGTATTATAATGATTAAAGTATAGCCAAACCACATAAAATGGTTCGACTCAATTAAACATTATAATTTATCGTAAAGGAGATATTGGCTGTACAGCTTATAAAATGGGGGCGCATTGGCATCACAATAATAAGCAGGAGAAAGATTGTTTTTAAAACTAGGAACAGTATTAAAAACAGCATGCTGGCATACTGGAACTAAAAAAACATAATCAAATTGAAAAGAAAAAGATTTTACAATCTTGTCATCTGCTTTTTCCTTAAAAACAATTTTCTTGTCCTTACAGCAGCTTTCTTTTTTGACAGCTTTTTTCGAACAGCAATCTTTATCTTTTAGCAGAGATGATACCGTAGGCAAACTCAAAGAAACAGAAGCAATCTTACTGCCGCAATAATGCACATTAAAAGCAAAACCAACATTGGAGCCCAATATTAGAAATGCTAAAAGTATACTTATATGTTTCTTAATTCTCACGACGCAAAATTAGCAATATTATTTTGGTAAAAAAATCAAACTCTCGTTAAACTTTTTTAAAAACGCAGATTGACTATAATTCAAAAACCTGTCCCATCAAAGGAACCATACATTCAAAATCATATTTTTCTTGTATTTTCACTCTAAGTTCATCGGCAGGTTCATTTTCTCCATGTACTAAAAAGACTTTTTTGGGTTTTTCTTCCAGATCTGAAAGCCAATTAATCAAATCTTTTTGATCTCCATGAGCCGATAAGCCTTCTATTCCCACTATTTTGGCCTTTACTTCGAAATATCTTCCGTGTATTTTTATATCCTTTGCCCCTTCCAGCATTTTTCTTCCCCGAGTTCCTTCTCCTTGGTAACCAATAATAATTACTGTCGTTTCGGGCAATCCTATGTAATGTTCTAAATAACTCAAAATCCTGCCACCAGTAACCATACCGCTTGCCGCAATTACTACTTTTGGCTGTTTATTATAAATCGTGTCAATTGTTTCCTGATAATCTGAAATTATGGTAAACATTTTACACATTTCAGTAAATTCTTTTTCATTTAACCGATGCCATTTCCTATTACTCACAAAAAGTTCCAACATGCTAATTCCCATTGGAGTATCAATAATATAAGGAATGTTCGGAATTCTGTCTTCTTCTTTCAATTGCCAAAGCAAATACATTACACTTTGGGCACGTTCTACTGCAAAACTCGGAATTACAATAGTCCCTCCATTATGTATGGCAGCATTAATATACATTTCCAATTCCTCTTTAGGATTAATATCCGGATGAAGCCGGTTACCGTAGGTGCATTCAAGAAAAATATAATCTGCCTTTTTGGGCTTTGTAGGCGGAAACATCAATACGTCATTGTCCCTACCAATATCTCCGGAAAAAACAACCACTTTTTTTTCTAGTTGAAGTTCAATTGTACATGCTCCAAGAATGTGCCCTGCGTTAGTAAAAACAGCCTCAATTTCGACATCCAAAGCAACACTCACATTTGGCTGAATTATTCTAAAATGAGGAAAAACTTTTTCGGCTTGAACCACTGTGTATAATGGTTCAGCTATTTCATGCTTAGAAAACTTTCCTTCATTCGCTATCTTAGCATCTTCTTCTTGAATTTTGGCACTATCCAAAAGAATCAATTTAGCAACTGCGGCAGTGGGGCTGGTACAATATATTTTACCTGTAAATCCTTGATTTACCAACCGAGGCAACCAGCCACAATGATCCAAATGTCCATGGGTTAACAAAACAAAATCTATAGTAGAAGGCAAAATAGGCAAAGGCTCCCAATTAAGCTCCCGCAAAGATTTTAGTCCTTGAAACTGTCCGCAGTCTATCAAAATTCTAATACCATTACTTTCTACCAACGTTTTGGATCCTGTTACCGTGCCTACTCCACCAATACATGTGATTTTCATTTTAATACCATTTTAAATTAATTTCGACTCTTGAAATTACATAAACCTGCACAACTCTAAAGCTTCTTTCATTACATTTTTAATACGATTAGGACTCAAACCTATTCTTTCCAAATCACTTCTATTATTGACAATTTCGCGAACTAAAATAACATCCAAAATCAATAATTTTTCTTTTTCTGAAAGAGTTAATGTCGTTAAACAAGTTATGGGATACAACTGACGGTTGCTAATTTTGGATTTCAAATTATCGGTTTTCGGATAGTCCCAGCTCAACAAATTGAGACCTGAACATTTGGCAAAATCAACAGCATCTGAGGTAAAACGGTTATTGGTAACAATCCAGCATTTAGAAATACTATCACTTCTGGAAAATATTTCATGCTTTGCATCTTTTAAATCATTAAAACGGGACAAAATATACATGGGTACTTTCACATCGGTAGCAACATCCTTTCCTACATGAAACTTACACTCGACCATCGCAATACCATTGCTGTTCTTAACCAAAACATCTATTTCATGCGAAACACATTTGCCCCGCAAAATCAAATTAACTTTAGTTTCATAATGTTCCGAAGTAAAGAGTCTTGCAATGAATTTTTCGAAAAAAAAACCTGAAGGCCCCAATAATCGAATAGCTTCTCTTAAATTATATCGAGCCGCATTCGAATTAGAAGTTTTTTTAAGAAGTCTGAAAGCCGTTTTAAAAATGTGTTTTGTAGTAATCCCTTCATGAACATCTTTTTCAATAATCTCCAAAATATCGTCAACCACTGCAGATGCCGCTCCAGATTTCAATAGAGACTGTTTTAATTTTGCACGGTTAAAATCAACAAGAGCACCAGAATGTTTTACAATTTTCATTTCTAAATAATTCTTTTATAAGTCTCTTAAAGGTAAGAAAAAAAAGAATTATTTTTTCAGTTTCTGAAAATAAAATGCTGGAATAAAAACAATTACAAACAAAGGCTGAATCAAAAAACGCCGAACATAAAACAGCAATAAATTCTCTTGATTTTTAAAAAAGTAAACAATAAAAAAGAAAGCAACAATCAGAATCACAAAAAGCAAAACATATAAAACACCTGCAAACAAAATCATCTCTCTATCCTTAAAGAACAAATAAAGTATTCCTAACGAAAAAACAGTATTTATAAAAAACCGAAACAATAATCCTAAAAACAGCAATCCCGAATTAAACTCGGGTAAAGGAAATTTCAAATAATCTCCATTAAAATAAACCAAAAAAGGGTCATAAAATAATTGACTTTCAAAAGCTCTTACAAGCATCAGCAAAGACGCTAATACAACTATAAAAAAAATACGGGTTTTATTCTGAAACACTTTATTTAGCATATTTCGAAAATTTATTAACCCAAATTACCCATAAAATAAAAACCGTTCCATAAATTATCGCCGGAAATAAGACACCATGCAGCAGATGCTTTACTTCAGGAAAATAATACATCAAAACTATCAATAGAGCAATACGCAATACATTTAGAATATAAATCAATAATGTTCCGCCAAAAATAAAAAGCAAAGTATTCTTCATGCTTCCTGAAAAAGCAACAATAAAAGAAATAAACAAAATAATAACACTTATTCCATTACAGCCTTCCACTATCCGAACAATGCATTCATTTTGAAAACACATCCTAACAAAAGGTTCATTAGCAACATTCTCAGTTTGGATACGCATGAAAAACCATGAAATAACTTTTTCAGAATTTTGAGCAACTGCTTGTGTTATTGTATCAACTGTATTATTACCGAAACCGTTTAAAAAAAACTGATAGATTGCCGTAAGCAAAATATAGCAGCCAAAAAAGCTAGCCAAAAAAAACAAAAAAGGTTTGTACTGTTGGAAATATTTTTTCAAAATTATTTTTTTGCCAAATTTATGCAATTAAAGAATTAGCTTTAAATACTTTTGCATAAAAAATAACAGAACATGACTTTTCAAGAATTACAGCCAAAAGTAACTGAGATAACAACAAACACAACACTTAGCAGAGACGAAAAGCTTTTGTCCATCTGTCTGCTCTTGAGTGATTCTATTTCTTACTACAACTGGGTAGGCTTTTATTTTGCCAATCACGAAACCAAAACGCTGCACCTTGGACCTTATGTAGGAGCCGAAACAGATCATACCGTTATCCCATTCGGAAAAGGAATATGCGGACAAGTAGCAGTTTCCAACAATAATTTTGTCGTTCCAGATGTAAGCGCACAAGACAATTATATTGCCTGCAGCTTTACCGTAAAATCAGAAATTGTAGTTCCGATTTTTGTAAATGGAGAAAATATTGGTCAAATTGACATTGACAGCCACGTTATCGATCCGTTTACGGAAGAAGACGAACGTTTCTTGGAATTTGTAACTCAGGAAATAGCTAAGCTATATTAAAGGATTTAAAGATTTGAAAACCCCATTAACAAGACTTCAAAATCATTTAATTATTAAATTTTTGAATATTTCAATATTTTGCATTACTTTTGCACCCGTCTTACAATAGCTGTACGACATACATAAAAATCATTAAATAATATTCGAATGTATTTAACTAAAGAGATTAAAGAAGAAATCTTCGCTAAACACGGAGGAAAAGCAGAAAACACTGGATCTGCTGAAGGTCAAATCGCGTTATTCACTTACAGAATCAGCCACCTTACTGAACACTTGAAAAAAAATCGTCATGATTTCAACACTGAGCGTTCATTAGTACTGTTAGTAGGTAAAAGAAGGGCTTTGTTGGATTACTTGAAGAAAACAGAGATTAACAGATATCGTGAGATTATCAAAGTATTGGGTATTAGAAAATAATCAATATACAAAAGAGGTGCGAAAGTGCCTCTTTTTTTATTTCTTTTTAGATTTAAAAAAATATTTTAAATTTAAAAATTATTGTCAATTATCTTTCAAAATTGACATTTCATTAAAAAAAGTTTGGTTTTTCATTGGGTTTTAGGCATTAACTACGCAACAACTACAACTAACAACACAACTAAAACCCATTGTATAACCAATTAAGGAAAAATTTATGATTCCACAATTATTTGTAGAAAAAATCGATTTAGGTGATGGCAGAAGCATCACAATCGAGACAGGACGTTTAGCCAAACAGGCGGATGGTTCTGTAGTAGTAAGAATGGGCGACACGATGATACTTGCAACTGCAGTTTCAGCTCGTAGCGCTAACCCAGCGGTTGACTTTTTGCCGTTAACGGTAGATTACCGTGAAAAATTTGCGGCAGCTGGCCGTTTCCCTGGAGGTTTCTTCAAAAGAGAAGCTCGTCCAAGCGACAGCGAAGTATTAACAATGAGATTAGTAGACCGTGTATTGCGTCCACTTTTCCCAGATGATTACCATGCTGAAACACAAGTTATGATTCAGTTAATGTCTCATGACGAAGAAGTTATGCCAGACGCATTAGCAGGTTTAGCCGCTTCTGCTGCCTTAGCAGTTTCAGACATTCCATTTTACAATTTAATTTCAGAAGTTCGTGTTGCACGTATCGCCGGAAAATTCGTAATTAACCCAAGCAGAGAAGACTTAGCAAAATCTGACATCGACATGATGATTGGCGCTTCTATGGACTCAGTTGCAATGGTTGAAGGTGAGATGAAAGAAATTTCAGAAGCTGAAATGGTTGAAGCTATTAAATTTGCTCACGAAGCCATAAAAGTTCAGATTCAGGCACAATTACGTTTACAGGCTGCTTTTGGTAAAAAAGAAATTCGTACTTACGAAGGCGAGAAAGAAAACGAAGAAATTTATAAAAAAGTAAAAGCTGCAGCATACGATAAAATTTATGCTATTGCAAAAGTTGGATCAGCTAAACACGAAAGAAGCGCAGCATTTGCTGAAGTAAAAGAAGAAGTAAAAGCTTTATTTACAGAAGAAGAATTAGCTGTTGACGGTGATTTAGTTTCTAAATATTTTTACAAAACTAACAAAGAAGCTGTTCGTAACGTAGTATTAGAATTAGGCGTTCGTCTAGACGGAAGAAAAACAACTGATATCAGACCAATCTGGTGTGAAACTGATTATTTACCAAGAGTTCACGGTTCTTCATTGTTTACACGTGGAGAAACTCAAGCATTGGCTACAGTAACTTTAGGAACTTCCAGAGAAGCCAACCAAATTGATTCTCCATCTGAACAAGGTGAAGAGAAATTCTACTTACACTATAACTTCCCTCCTTTCTCCACTGGTGAAGCAAAACCGCTAAGAGGAACTTCAAGAAGAGAAGTAGGTCACGGTAACTTAGCTCAAAGAGCTTTGAAAAACATGATTCCTGCTGATTGTCCTTATACCATCCGTATTGTATCTGAAGTATTAGAATCAAATGGTTCTTCTTCTATGGCAACAGTTTGTGCTGGAACAATGGCACTTATGGATGCTGGTGTTCAAATGATAAAACCAGTTTCTGGAATTGCTATGGGATTAATCACTGACGGTGAAAAATTCGCCGTTCTTTCTGACATCTTAGGTGACGAAGATCACTTAGGAGATATGGATTTTAAAGTAACTGGAACAAAAGACGGTATTACCGCTTGTCAAATGGATATCAAAATTGATGGATTGCGTTATGATATCATGGAGCAGGCTCTAGGGCAAGCACGTGAAGGAAGATTGCATATTTTAGGAAAATTGACTGAAACTATCGCAGCTCCAAGATCTGATGTTAAAGCACATTCTCCAAAAATCATCACTAGAACTATTCCTGGAAACTTTATTGGAGCATTAATAGGACCTGGTGGAAAAGTTATTCAAGAATTACAAAAGGCTACAGGAACTACAATCGTTATCAACGAAGTGGATGAGCAAGGCGTAATTGAGATTTTAGGAACTGATCCTGCTGGAATCGAAGCTGTATTGGCAAAAATCCAATCGATCACTTTCAAACCGCAAATGGGAGAAGCATACGAAGTAAAAGTAATCAAAATGTTAGATTTTGGTGCAGTTGTAGAATATACTGCAGCTCCAGGAAATGAAGTTTTATTACACGTATCTGAACTAGCTTGGGAGCGCACAGAAAATGTTACTGATGTAGTAAATATGGGTGATGTTTTCCAAGTGAAATACTTAGGTGTTGATCCAAAAACTAAAAAAGAAAAAGTCTCTAGAAAAGCACTTTTACAAAGACCTCCGCGCGAGGAAAAAAAAGAGTAATCCAATCTTAGTTTACTAAAGGTTTATTTTATAGAAAAAACCCCGTTTTGCAATTGTGAAACGGGGTTTTTCAATGTTTAAACAAACAATTTTTAATAATAGTATCTAAATAAAAAGCACTTTTGAATTTCAAAATTAAAATTCAAAAGTGCTTAAATAACCTGTTTTTTTTTTTAATTAAACAGGCAATATTTTAAAAGAACATATATTAACATTTCCACCTGTTCCAGTAGCCGACACGTTAAAAGCACCTTTAGGTTCGCAAGTGATTGATTGACTATTACTACCATTCAATGGACAATCAAAATTGACTGTAATTATTGCATTACCTATCTTCCATGTAGCCCATCCTGTAGTTCCAGAAGGAGATGAATCACGACCTTGAGAACCAAAAGTCGAAGTATTTAATCTTGGAGTATCAACTGGAGAATTAATCCATTTTCCCCAAGACAAATCAGAACCTGTAAGTATCATATCCTGATTTGTAAAATTAATTACCGTAGCTCTAACTTGAAGATACTCATACATTACATGAAGTTCTTGATTTGCTTCTACCGTGTTGTTTGATTTAGTTTCTGACATAATTTCTAATATTTATATTTCCTACTCGTAAAGCTTTTCGGATACCGCCTCGTTTTTTTAAGTGGGTTCTGCTCCACTTTATTTATTATTATCATCCATAATTTGCGAAAACACTCGCAAAAAATAGACTATTAAGGAATTTAGCTTGCAATAAATATTCAAAAACAAAAACTGGGTAATTATCTTATTTTCAATATCAAAGCTATATTAGAAATTAAGTTTAAATTAAAAAAATGCCATTAGACGAAGATAGTTTGCAATAAAAATGGCAAAACCAGTTATAAAGCCCGTTTTTTATTAATATGCATATTATGGCACTTGAATATATCAAATGAATTGCGCAAAAAATATTTTACTCTTAGAGACATTTTCGTGCCAAGTTGTTCAGATTTAAATAAATAAGCATTGGCAGATAATTTATTTTATGACTGTCCGCAAAGAGTACCATATATATTTTTTTGCCACAGATTAAAAAGATTCTCACGGATTTCATTACACTTTTTGAAAAATCTGTGTAAATCTTTTTAATCTGTCGCTAATTCTATCTGTTTGGTGTTAGTTACGGATAGTCAATAATTTATTTTAATCGACAGTTCACCTTATTATTTAAAGTGATTTCTTTTATTTTCCATAAGTACTATTTTTCCTAATTAAAAGAAAAAATACCTCCGTTTTTAACAGAATAAATCAACAGTATATTAAAAAATAATAAATTCTTTACACAATATTCAAAGAAAAAAAATATCTTTAACCCAAAATTTATTAACAATTAACCTAAAACAAAAAAATTATGTGCGATTCTACAAAAGAACTATCATTTACACCTTACCCAACCATCCAAACTACCAAAATCAACACCGAAGTATTCACTTTCCTACAGCCTAGTCAAGTAACTTATCCGGTAGCTCCATTAGTATCTGCAAAATTCTACACTCCTGAAGGCGGTCCATTAACACTTAAAGTAAGAGCTACATTATACATGAACTCCGAGATTCCTGATGCGCCTTTTGTAGAACCACCTACTGAAAAGGATGGCGTTTTGACCATCAATTACGATTATAATTTTTCTATGGAAACTCCGGAAACCTGCGATGTATGGTACGTAGAACTAGACTACACTTCAGAAACTGTGGGAAATATAAAAACCGTTATATCCTATATGGTAAACTTAGATCCTGAGACTTCTAGGGGAACAACTACAGAAGTGGAACATTAATATCAGACTTTTTATTTAAAAGACTACTAATCAATTTACATCTTTTAATTATAAAAAAATAATTAAAAGATGTAATTATTTAATATTGCATTCGTTCAAAACTAAAGTATCCTTTGAAATGATAAAATTTAAATTATTTCTAATTTCATTATATTTAATCACTCCTTCAATACTATTTTCCCAAGAACAAACCGTAAATAATGTTTTTAACAAAGTCCTTCAAAAAAAGACTCTTGAATTTAGAAATGAAATCAACTTCGATAAAGCTCAATATTTTTTTATAAATAAAAAATGKGATTCTACTCTAGTCTATTCTATGAAACAATTGAGTTTAAGCAAAAATAAAGAATTGTCCGCTTATTGCCATTTTTTTAGAGGTAGCTCTTTTAGAGAAAAAAAACTATTCAAGCAAGCTGAATCAGAATTAAACTTAGTTATTAAAAATTTCAGTTTCTATCCTTTAGTAAACAAAGAATTAGGAGAGATTTCATCAGAATTAAAAGAGTTTGAAAAAGCAATTTATTATTTCAAACAAGTTGAAAAATCTCCCAATATAGACAAGAAAGGATTAAAAATCAGAATTATATATGACAATTTAGGACTTTGTTATTTGCATCTCAATCAATTTACTAAAGCGGAAGAATATCTTTTTAAAAGCAAAAATCTATTAGAAAAAGAAAACAACACTACACCACTAGTTTATTTGTATATGAATATTGCTAACTTGTATTATTCACAATACAAAGACCAACAAGCCATTCCTTACTTTATAAAATCATACACATTATCAAAAAAAACAAGTGACTATAAATTAAAAAAAAGTGCCACTCAAAATATGGCAGTTGTCGAAGAAAACAGAAGCAACTTCAAACAAGCCTTAATCTATCGAAAAGAATCAGAGCAATGGAAAGATTCCCTCAACAACCAAAATAAAGTCTGGGCACTCGCAGACTATGAAAAAAAATATGCCGTAGCGCAAAAACAAAAACAAATCTCCGTACTCAAAGTTGAGAACAAACTAAAAGAGACGCAGCGTAAAACTATGTTTTTTTCGACACTGGCCTTATTGTTGCTTTTATCAGGAGGTATTTATGCTTATGCTCAGAAAGTAAAAAATGCCAAAATCATTTTTACTCAAAAAGTAAAATTAGACAAACTCAACGCTACCAAAGATCAATTGTTCTCGATTGTTAGCCATGATTTGCGTTCCTCTGTCAATGCCCTAAAAACCAGCAACACCAAATTAACCACTTCACTGGAGACCAAAAACTACGATCAGCTTGACCAGCTCCTCCATCAGAACAGCACTATTGCAAATGGAGCTTATAACTTATTGGACAACCTGCTGCATTGGGCCTTGTTGCAAACCAAACAATTGTATTTTCATAAAGATTCTGTTCATTTATTTTCTATTGTACAGCAAATAGAATACAACTACAAACCTTTATTGCTTGATAAATCCATCACTTTTGAGAACACTGTTTCAAAAAATAGTTTTATCTTCGTAGATCTCGATTCTCTAAAAATTGTACTGCGCAACCTACTTGATAATGCCATAAAATTTTCCCCAGAAAATGGCAAAATCAATTTTTATACTATCGAAACAAATACCAATTTTTGCCAGTTGGTGATTCAGGACAGCGGTTTAGGAATGACACAAAACACAATTAATGAGTTACTTCAAGATAGTGAATTATTAGCAAAGAAAAAAAATTCAGAGATTATTGGAACAGGACTCGGAATGCAATTGTGTAAGCAGATGATCAAGAAAAATGGCGGTTCATTAGCCATAGAAAGTGAATTGAACAAAGGTACCAAGATGATACTTTCGTTCCCAAAAACTGAACAAAATGGATAACATCAATGTACTTATTATAGAAGACACGCCAGAGCAAAGCGATGCCCTGAGCTTAGTTTTACAAAATAACAATTACAATATAGTGGGAGTAGCCAGAAATTATACCGATGCCCTTACTTTATTTTATAAAAACACTGTTGATATCATTGTCATCGATGTTTTCTTGGACGGAAAACCAGATGGAATCACTTTTGCCGAGACCATAAACATTGTTCCAAATGCCTCTAAACCCTTTGTTTTTTTGACCAGCTCGCAAGACCGTCAAATTTTTGAAAGAGCTAAACTCACCAAGCCTTTTAGCTTTTTAATGAAACCTTTTAATGAATTAGAAATTATATATGCCCTTGAAATGGCTGTCGAAAAATTCTACTCGCAAGCCAATGTTTTTTTGAGCGAAGACCAAGACACTGTAATCGGCAATGATTATATGTTTATCAAAAAGAAAAATACGCTTAAAAAAGTATCGTTAAAGGACATTATTTACATCGAAGTCGAGGATCGCTACTGCAACATTATTACCGAAAAAGAAAAATTTGTTATCCTCATTTCATTAACCAAGATCAGTGAGTTGCTCGACAAAAACAAATTCATCCGAACACATAGAAACTACATCGTAAACTCCGATAATATAGAAGAAATAATCCTTGCAGACAATCTTGTTATTCTGAAAGGAAACCGCAAAATTAATCTTAGCGACAATTATAAAGATTTTATCAAAAAAATAAAAATCCTGTCATAACAATTTGTTTTTCAGAACAAAATAACAAATCTTCTCTATAACAAAGAAGATTTTTTTATGCCTATAAAGCAGCCAACAGTAAAAGCAAAATTGGTGCATACTTAAGAACATTTCATGACAGCAAAATCCAACCTCATAACATCAATACAAAAAAAAGGAGCTTTTCATTATATATTTACTCTTATAAATAATAAAAAAATCATGAGGCTAGAATTTAATACCCCTTTGAATATGCAATTAAAAACTTTAATAAACAAAATAAATCCATGGTTAGGACTTTTAGTGTCATTATGCATTATCATACCGAGTCTGTATGATATCCTTGATGCTCCTTTAACAATTACAAACGATCACTTTATCTTTGCTGGCGGCTTGTTCTTTTTTGTTATATTTTTAAAAGAAATATTCGACAGAATTGTCAATTTAGAAGGAATGGATTAAATCCAATCATTTGTTTTTAGAAGCAAAAGTATTTGGCATTATTAAACACATGATCCCTGCTCTTCATTAAATTTTTACTTTTTTTCTTAAAAGAAAGAAAGTAAAGGCAATTGAGTTAGAGACAAACATAAACATCTTTGTAATTTATTTGTAACCAAGCTCAGGATACAAAGACATTCCTACGACACCATTTTTCACAAATTAATAATTGAATTAATTAGAATTCCCTGTTTCAGCATTTTGAGACAGGGAATTTTATTTTATAAAAAACTTACTTATTTTTTTATGCTAATTATATTTTTAACATGAATAAATCCTTATATTTCAAAAATCAAAACCCAACCTATGGCCTTTTTTATTTTTGTTTTATTCATTTGCATTGTTATTCTGTTTAACAATTTTTTCAATCTAAAAAAGAGCAACGATTATCTGGAATCCTTGCTTGAATCCTATCAGGAAGACAACGGCAGACTTCGAAAAGAAATATCAGAAATCAAAAAAACCATTGAAGGCAAAACAACTACTATCGAAAATATTCCATCGATAATTGAAGAAATAAAGCTTCAAGAAATTAAACCAATTATTGAACCTGCCATAACGTCTATTGAAGACAGCATAACAAAGCCTATTGAAGAAAATACGATTTACTCATCCCCTATTATTGAATCGGATATACCAAAAGATGAAAGTATTGACAGCAATGAACCCATTTCAACAAACAAAATTGAAGAAAAAATATTCACTTATGAAAGTAAAACTTACCCAAGATTAGAAAACCAAACTCCAATAGAAGAAAAAATATATGAAGAAAGTGCATTTTCGAAATTCTTAAAAAATGCCGAAAAACAATTTGCAGACAATTGGACTGGAATTTTGGGAACCGCAATTATGGTACTTGGAATTGGTTATTTGAGTATTTATACCGCTTTAACAGTAGCGCCATTATTCCGTATTTTAATCATATGGCTGTATGCATCGCTATTAGTAGGGTCTTACCACATTTTAAAGAAAAAAGAAAAATGGGTTAAAACCGGATTGTGGCTTCGAAGTGCAGGTGCCAGTTTATTTTTATTTGGAACTTTTGGTGCTTCACAAATTCCTTCGCTTACTTTTATTACCAATACTGCTTTCGGATATTCACTGATAGCCTTGGGAATTGCAGTTAATTTATACATTGGTTACATTATAAAAAAGCAGACATTCTTATCGCTTCATGTAATTTTAAGCATACTCATATTATGTGTCATCCCCGAAAAACTATTAATTACATTTATCTTAGCCTCCATAACATGTACTATAGGAATTATACTTTCGTACAAAGAAAAATGGGAATATCACTTACTGATTGTAATTACTGCCTTTATCATTTTCGATATTTGGTTTAATTCTCAAGGTACAAAATTAACCGCTGCAGAAAACATTATTGCTATCCTCGGAATCATTGCTGTTGCCGGAAGCTGTATGTTCATGCAATACCGCAGTGTTTATGAAAACACTCATTTTGACAAACCTGCTTTTATAACTCATTTAATCAATTGGGCGCTGTTTGCAACTGGATTACTATTACATTCAACAGGAAGCAAATTCAAAACTTTTGTATTGTTTTTTGGCGCAATAATCTGTTTAGCCATTGCATTGCGTGCCCGCAAAAAGAAAGTTTACTGGCTGTATCATTTAGACGGAATGGTATCGTTTATACTTTTGGCACTTAGCGTTATTATGCTGAATGATTGGAAAGTTGGCATTGACATCATTGCTTGCATTTTATATATCCTAATACTTGTCTGCTTATTTGTAGTGTATAAAGAAAAGGAAGCTTTGCTTCACAGGATTTTTCTAAGTATCAATCATTTGTTTGGAGCAGGATTGATCATTTTTTGCATACTGCTTATCAACAATGCATTGAATACTGCAAAAATTACAAACGCTTTTACAGCTATGATTCTCTTATCACTAATTGCGCTTTCAATTCCTGTTATAGCTGCGATAAAAAAAGAATTCACTGATGTTGATCCTGTCTTTGGCGAAAAAAGCTTGAGTTTGAACGGAATTCTTGCAATGGCATTTTCGGTATTTGTGATCTTAAAAGCCAATGCAGTTTTAGCAGACAATTCATTCTATTACATTGTGATTGGGATTGCAATAATTTGGACTTTCTTGAAGAAAAAATTTGAAACTCCAACCTTCGATATTGGACGATTTTTATTTTATGCCTTGGCATTATTTATCGGCTTATTTATTATACACACTCAAGAAAAATCATATACCGATTGGACTTTTGCATTGTGTTTATTAGCCATAATTTCATTCAACTGGTTTGTGAAATATTTTTACAAAAATGAGTTCATCATTAGATTTTTCGGAATTGTTGGCGTGAATGCGCTTTTATTACTTTTGAGCTACAAATATCTGCAAAGTCATCCAATGATTCAAATCTTTAACCTGTTTGGAATTGCAGTACTTAACCACGAGTTCTTATGGATAAATTTCAAAAGAAACAGTTTAAGACCAGACAATCAAAGAGTATTATACATATTCTATTATTTGTTTACAGTTGTTGGAAGTTTACTGTTGCTATACCGTTCAAATAATTTAACAAACACTGAAATTGGATTGACCTGTCTGGGAATTGCTATTATCGAAATCTACGTTTTATTTGCCAAAAAAATCAGAAACAAGTCAAAAGAAACCATAAGTGAATGGACGAATTACAATTTATTAAATTCAGAATTACTGCTTTTTACTATTGCTTTATTTGGATTTTCATGCATTCAGATGGAATATGTATCCATCTACTTTATAGGTTTTGCAATTCTGTCATTCCTTGCATTCCAAAATTTTGAAGAGTTCAAACGTTTTTCCAATTATTCTTTTCTTTTATTAACAGGAAGCATCATTCTGACTCTTTTTGTTGCTATTGATAACATTGATGCAAAAGAAAAAATCATCATTTATTCTACACAAACAGCAAGTATTTTATTATCCATTGGGTATTCCTATTTGCAATTCAAAAGTAAAAATGAAGATGGAAAACGCTTTATTACCATTTTGCCATATATTCAAAATTTCTGGATCATTACATTGTTGCTCTTACAGGTAGAAATAAACTACTTGCCTTTGCTGTTCATGATTGTATCATTAATTAATTTCTATTTGATTTACAGCAAAAAAATCCAAATAAAAATTCACTTTGTTTTATTAATTGCAGTGCTGGCCATTTTGGTATCAGCTTTCTACAGCATTAGCAAACTGAATAATTTCAACCTGATAGATTGGATTTTACAGCTTTCAAGTGTCGCTTTAGGATTAGCTCTTACACTGCTTTTAAACAAAAAGGAAGCCATTACCACAATGAAAACCAATTATCAGATCACATTAAATATTTGGCTTTCTATCATCATGTTTAGTCAATTAGAGCATAAATGGCTGCCGGTTTATTGGTCCGCAGCAGCTATTTTGAATCTTTATTTTTATCACAAAAAAATAAGCCAGGAAAAAAATATCAGTATCGTTTATTATTTGCTGGCCAATTTACATTTAGGCTTTTTGAGTTTCAACTTTTATCAATCTAAATTTTTAGCCGTTTATCTATTAATATTTGTGCTTTTAGGAGTTTACATTTATTTAGCATCCAAATGGATGGAAACTTTCAAACTCAAAAACAGTCTGTTGATTTATCCAGCAACATTAAGCATTGGATGCTTTTTATATTTAACTTTTGATAAAGGAATCCTAACTTTTTTCTGGATTTTGGAAGCGCTTGGTTTATTAATTTTAGGAATTATATTAAAAGAAAAATACTTCCGATACGTTTCCCTGTCACTAGTTGGAATTTGCGTTATCCGATTGATGTTCTTCGATTTATCTAATTCCAATTTCTTAATTCGGGCATTGGTTCTGCTTGGTGTTGGGATTGTATTATTGGTAATGAACAGCCTATTTAAAAAATATAAAGAACGTTTTGATTAAAAAAGTTAACTTTTTGTAACTTTTTAGAAACATCGTACGTATAATCATTTGTACACTTAAAAAATTGAGGAGACAAAAACATGAGACAACTTAAAATCACCAAGCAGGTTACTAATCGTGAAACCGCTTCATTAGACAAATATTTACAAGAAATTGGAAAAGTTGACCTTATTACCGCTGACGAAGAAGTAGAATTAGCTCAAAGAATTAAAGCTGGGGATCAAAGAGCCCTTGAGAAACTAACAAAAGCCAATTTACGTTTCGTAGTTTCGGTAGCTAAACAATACCAAAACCAAGGATTAACACTTCCCGATTTAATTAATGAAGGAAATTTAGGACTGATAAAAGCAGCACAGCGTTTTGATGAGACTCGTGGTTTCAAATTCATTTCTTATGCTGTATGGTGGATCCGCCAGTCGATTCTTCAAGCTTTGGCAGAACAATCCCGTATCGTTCGTTTACCATTAAATAAAATTGGTTCTATCAATAAAATCAACAAAATGTATGCGTTATTAGAGCAGTCTAATGAGCGTCCGCCATCTGCTGAGGAAATTGCAAAAGAACTGGACATGACTGTAAATGACGTTAAGGAGTCTATGAAAAACTCTGGTCGTCACTTATCTATGGATGCGCCTCTTGTAGAAGGAGAAGATTCAAATCTTTATGATGTATTGCGTTCTGGTGAATCTCCAAATCCTGACAGAGAATTAATTCATGAATCATTGCGTACTGAAATTGAGCGTTCACTAGAAACATTAACTCCTAGAGAGGCTGATGTAGTGCGTTTATATTTTGGTTTAGGTGACCAGCACCCAATGACTCTTGAAGAAATTGGCGAAACTTTTGACCTGACTCGCGAACGTGTTCGTCAAATTAAGGAAAAAGCAATCCGCAGATTAAAACATACTTCCAGAAGCAAAATTTTAAAAACGTATTTAGGTTAATATAAAATATCCCCAAATTAAAATTTTTAAAGACATTAATTTTTTAAATCTTTTAATACAACGTGAACAACAGTCTGATTAACTGTTCGTTTTTTGATTGATGATTGAAACTCCGGCTGATTACCGGAGTTTTATTTTTTATATTACCTTTGCAAAAAAAAAATAAAAAGAAGTACAGCTGTGCATCTCAACAAAAAAACTACATAATGAAGAATACAATTATTGCTCCGTCAGTTTTGGCTGCTGATTTCGCCAATTTACAGCGTGATATCGAAATGATCAACAACAGCCAGGCCGACTGGTTTCATATTGACATTATGGATGGCGTTTTTGTTCCAAATATTTCTTTTGGAATGCCCGTTCTTGAAGCCATTACAAGACATACAAAAAAAACAGTTGACGTGCATTTGATGATTGTCAACCCAGACCAATACATTAAAACATTTAAAGATTTAGGCGCCGATATTTTAACTGTACATTATGAAGCCTGTACTCATTTACACAGAACACTTCAAGCTATCAAAGCACAAGGAATGAAAGCTGGTGTTGCTCTTAATCCTCATACCAATGTTGATTTACTGGAAGATGTAATCAATGATATTGACATGGTTTGTATCATGAGCGTAAATCCAGGTTTTGGAGGGCAATCTTTTATTGAGAACACTTATGCAAAAGTAAAAAAACTAAAAGATCTGATTACCAGAAAAGGAGCGCCAACACTTATAGAAATTGACGGTGGCGTAACCAATAAAAATGCCGCACAATTAGTAGAGGCTGGTGCCGATGTGCTTGTTGCAGGAAGTTTTGTCTTTAGGGCAGAAGACCCCATTCAAACCGTAGCCGATTTAAAGCATTTACTATCCGTTTAGAAACCGAAAGTCCCAATAAGCAAAACAAGCTTCATTGGGACTTTCTTCTTTAGTAAACACTTAATTTTAATTATACTGATTAATCAAATACTTTATCAAATCAGTTGTCGTTATTATCCCAACCAATACATGATCTTCACATACGGGCAAAGCATGAAATTCTTTTTTTGCTAATATCTCAGCCGCTTCTTTAATAGTAGTCTCTGGCGTAATCGTCACTAGCTTTTTGGCCATTACCTGTTCTACCGTAAACATATTGTAGACGGTGGTATCTACAATCTCTTCATCATCATCAATTGCATCTGCAAAAGAGATTCGTAACAAATCCGTATAACTCAATATTCCAATGATAGTAACTCCATTCACTACTGGAATATGCCTGATTTTATAGTGTTTAAAAAGAGATTCAGCTTTCGTCAAATCATCCTTGATCGTTAATTTAACCAAATCTTTGGTCATAATGGTTGATACTGGAACATGCTGTCTCATAACATTTTCTCTTTAAAATTATATTCAAATTTATAAATGAAAATCTGTAGAAAATATGATGATTATCAGGTGTTAATCAAAACTTTTTCGATAGATTACTATTCGATAATTCATAACTTTTAAGAAACAATAAAACCAAAGCAACTAACTACAAACTGAAGAGAAAAACTAATTTATTCAGATATCACAAAATATAATTGTGTTTTATACACTTATGTTTTAAATTTGGAAACAGTAATAATCTGAAACATACTATAATGCAAAAACATTTTACTACAAACCGTCTGCTGGCAATTGTCTTTTTGATGGCAAACTCAATAATTTATGCCCAATTTGATATCACCAGATTACAGACAGACTATCAGGTTACACCTCTGGGCATGGATGTTCAAAAACCAGTTTTCAGCTGGCAGATGAAAGCAAATTCAAACTTGCGCGCTATTTCACAAAAAACCTATCAAATAAAAGTCACAAACGAAACTGGAGCAATTGTTTGGAATTCAAACAAAATTGAAAGTAATGTTTCTTTAGGCATTGGATATAATGGTGAAGATTTAAAGCCCACTACGCGTTACAATTGGAAAGTATCTGTTTGGAATCAGGACGGTAAAGAATCCAGCGCTGCATCATGGTTTGAAACCGGACTTATGAATCCTGATCCGAAATTATCCGGATGGAATGGAGCAAACTGGATTGGCGGTACTGATAAGGATATGGTACTTTACTCTCACTATCTTACCGTTTTCCGGCTTAGCTATACTATTGAGCTCGATCAAAAGTCAAAATCAGATAAGGCTGGTTTTATTTTTGGAGCAAATGACGAACGTCTTATGGACAGAAACATGAACATACTGGATGTCGAAAATAAAAAAGATTCCTCTTATGTAAAAGTAGAATTGGATATTACAGATATGAACGGCAGCCAAAACGGTAAAGCAAAATTAAATATTTACCGTGTGGGTTATACTAAAAATGATGATGCCTCAGTCCCTTTTAAAACATTTGAAATACCGCTAAACATCATCAATCAAAACAACAAATACAGTAAACATGAAATTTTTGCAGCTTCAGTTTTTGGTGTGTTTAATTTTTATGTAGATGGAAATGATGCTTCCCACAACATAACTGCCGACAATTTGGGTCATACCGGTGTGAACATAAACCCTTTGGGACGAGGTGCAGATTATATTGCATATCCGATCGTGGGAGATATTGGCTTTGCTTTAAATAAAGGACAAAAAGCCTATTTCTCGAACGTTAAGATTATGAATTTCAGAGCACCCTCTAATACTCTGTTTAACGAAGATCTTTCAGGAACTTCATACAACGGAATTTTTTCATCAGTAAATAAAAAAATATTCGTCGCTACAAACGGACAATATGCCATAGATGCCACATCGGAAGAAGCCTTTATCATTGCAAACCCAACTCAAAATGCATCTCCAATATTGCGAACTGCATTTAGAACAGAAAGCAAAACAATTAAAAAAGCCCGACTGTACGCTACAGCCCGAGGTATCTATGAACTATACTTAAACGGAGATCGGATTGGCAACGAATATTTTAGCCCGGGATTAACACAATACAATAAAACACAGCTTTACCAGACTTATGATGTAACGCCAATGGTTTTAGAAAATGGAGCCAATGCATTTGGTGCCATTTTAAGTGAAGGATGGTGGAGCGGTAATATTACTTTTACTGGTGAAAACTGGAATTTTTTTGGTGACCGCCAGTCTCTTTTGGCTAAGCTAGTTATTACTTATACTGATGGAAGCGAACAAATTGTAACCACAAATCCAAACACATGGAAATACTGCAGCGATGGTCCTGTAAGATATGGCAGCTTTTTTCAGGGTGAGGTTTATGATGCCAGCAAAGAATCTGCAATTACGGATTGGTCTAAAGCTAGCTTTAATGATTCTAAGTGGACAAACACACAAATCATAGAATTGGAAACAACTACCAATTCGAATCTTGATTTTTCAGCATTAAAATTAAAAGGAATGCCTGGTGTTACTGCCACTATTACAAAAACATTAAAACCCGTCAGCGTAGAAGAAGTGTGTCCTGGTGTATTTGTATATGACATGGGGCAAAATATGGTAGGTTTCCCTAAAATTGAATTGGAGAATACTGCTAAAGGCGATACTATAATGATGCGCTATGCCGAAGTAAAATATCCTGACACCGAAGAATACAGCACTAATAAAAATATGATTATGCTTGAAAACATGAGAGCTGCCATGGTTCGGGATATTTATTACTGCAAAGGCAGCAATGATATTATTCAACCTCGGTTTACGTTCCATGGTTTTCGATTTATAGAAATTACTGGCATAAAAAAAGCGCTTCCCTTAGATAAAATTACCGGAATGGTACTAAGTTCCATTGATTCAATTACTGCTGATTATCAAACATCAAACCCGCTGGTTAATAAATTATGGAAAAACATAGAATGGTCTACCCGCTCTAATTTTTTATATATTCCAACAGATACACCTGCGCGTAATGAACGCATGGGATGGAGCGGCGATATAAGTGTATTTTCTAAAACTGCAACTTACCTTGCCAATGCCGGCCCGTTTTTAAGACGGCATATGCTTGCTATGCGGGATTTACAGGAAAAAGACGGAAGATTTACTGACACAGCACCTGTTACGGATGCTTTTGGCGGTATTCTCTGGGGAAGTGCAGGAATTATTGTAGCATGGGAGTCATACCTGCAATATGGGGATATCTCACTGCTTACAGAACATTATGATGCCATGAAGCGCTACACTGATTTTCTAAAAACGCACCTCAGTCCAGTAACTGGTGTACAATCTGAATCCCTTCTTGGAGACTGGCTAAGTCCTGAAGGCTATAAAAATGACGATACAATTTTGTGGGATGCCTATTATGCATACGACCTTGAAATCATGAAAAAAGTGGCAACAATACTTGGAAAAACTGATGATACAATGCATTTTGAGCAGGAATATACAGCCCGTAAAGATCATTTTAATAAAACACATATAGATACCATAACAGGTAAAACAATACATTCTGGACACCGGTTTCCTTGGGGTTACAGGGTATCTGAAGATCAGCTTCCAAAAAAAGGAAGTTTTAGTGATACACAAGCCTCATACGCTATTCCGCTGGCTTTTAATTTACTTAATAAAAACACAGAAGATAAAGCAGCAAATAATCTTGTAGCTGCACTGGAGCGCAAAAACAAAGACGAATTAGGCATAATGCGTCCTGAATATTCCTTAATGACTGGTTTTATTGGAACTGCAGCCATTAGTGATGCACTTTCAAAAAATGGCAAGGATAAAGAAGCGTACCAATTATTACAGCAAACCTCTTATCCTTCTTGGTTATACTCAGTAGAAAATGGCGCAACCACTATTTGGGAACGACTGAATTCATACACAAAAGAAAATGGTTTTGGCGGTAATAACAACATGAACTCTTTTAACCATTATTCCTTTGGTTCGGTAGGAGCATGGATGATAAACAATTCTATAGGTATCGCCCGTGATGAACCAGGTTTTAAAAAATTTATACTGCAGCCTACGCCAGACCCTACCGGCAAAATAACTTTTGCAAAAGGACATTATGATTCTATGTATGKAAAAATCACAAGTGAGTGGAAAACTACAGATGGAAAGACAACTTATACCTTTGAGATTCCTGCAAATACAACTGCTGCACTATTTTTAAAAGCATCCAGTATAAACAAAGTAACCGAAAGCGGTAAAAAAATCAAACAGCAAAAAGGCATAACATACATTGGTCAAAATGGAGACAAATTAGAGTTTACATTACAGTCCGGCACTTATCAATTTACAGTAGAAAAATAATAATCAAAAAACTCGGCTCTATCGAAGTTAGCAGTTCCATTGCTAATTTTTCTTTTTCGGATATTGTTTTTAAAATATCAGAGCCCCGTTCTATGTATTTAAACTATTTGGTTTGTATACGATTAACTGTTAATTCAGTACATTTATATCTGAATTACATATCCTTTAACCGCTACAAAGGTGGAAACATCATCTCATAAAATGACAAAACTTCTTAAACAAAATTTAGCAGCACATATTTCACTTTCAGCTTCTGAAATGGAGGAATTCCGCAGTTTGTTTCAACAAAAATCAATTCCAAAAAAAAGTTTTGAGTTATATATTTAGTTTCTGTGTTATTTGATTTTGATAAATAGGCATTGCTATAATCATTCTTTCAACAGTCTTGTGAAATATGGTTTCTTTGAAAATAGATCTATTAATTCTAAATGTAAATTCATCAAAATAGGATTGAATATGTTTTTTGCTAACATGAGTTGGAACCGTTCTTATCCAAGATTTTATTTGATGAATAACAA
>NZ_JBFUGG010000035.1:0-30927 GCF_056403035.1 Flavobacterium sp. P3_A6
ATTAAAATCAGAACTTTTTTATCTGAAGAAATACAGTTCCATAAATCAATTAAAACGTGAGATAATTGAATATATAAAGTATTATAATAACGACAGAATCAAGCTAAATCTAAAAGGAATGAGCCCGATACAATATCGAGCTCATTATTATCAAATTTAATTATAAATTCGTCTAAACTTTTGGGTGCAGTCTACAAATGAAACAGCCTCTCAAATTAGTGCAGAAATTTTTAATGTTCACTATATAAGATACTTCGATATTTTGTTGTTTCTATCTAAAAAAACACCGTTATTTATAATTTATTTCGACAAAAACAGGGAAATGATCCGATGGGTATTTCAATTCTTTGGCATCCGATAAAACAGCATATTTATTAACTGTAACAGCTTTTCCTTTGGATAAAAAAATGTAATCTATCAAAAGTGAAGTTGCTTCATTGTATTTAAAACTATTAAAAGTTCCATAGGGACCAAAAGGTTTTTCTTTCGAAATAATTCTAGCATCATTCATTCTATTTTTCAGGGCAATTATCCGTTCCTCCTCGGGTTCTGAATTAAAATCACCCATTAAAATAACGGGATACTTTTTGCTGTTTAATTTTTCAATTCTCGACAAAATCAGTTCTAATCCTTTGGTTCTGGCTTGTTCTCCCATGTGATCCAAATGGGTATTAAAAACCCAAATCAGTTTATTGGTCTGCACATTTTTTAAAAGTGCATACGTACAAACTCTGTTGCAAGCAGCATCCCAGCCCATTGAAATGACATCCGGTGTTTCGGATAACCAGAAAGTATTGGATTCTAATACTTTAAATTTTTCTTTAGCATAAAAAATATTCGAAGATTCCCCTTTTCCAATTCCATCTCTTCCTATACCTACATAAGCGTATTGCGGAAGTGCAGCCGCGATATCCAATACCTGATTTGGTTTTGCTTCTTGAACCCCAAAAACATCCGGCGCATAAAACTGAAGCTGTCCATTTAAAAAATCTTTCCGATGCGTCCAGTCATTTTCTCCATCCGAAGCAATATCAAGACGGATATTATAAGTCATTATTTTTAAAGTTTGTGCATTCAAAAAATGACTCATCAAACCAAAACAAACAGCCAAAGCTATATTTTTTCCAAACATTTTCTCAATTATTAAAGATTTATTTTATCTAATAAATTTATGCAATTTATACATATAACCTCCCAAAATTGAAAAAAATAAGACCTAATTATCAATTAAATAACCCTAGCATAACATCTACTGAACGCTCAGGAAAATAACACATTTTTATATTGAAAATTATTGCTTAACCTTAAATTAAACGATAATTAATAGTTTCTCTGTTTTGAGATTTTCAGCTTTTTTATTTCAATAAAAAATCTTGATTCAAATCAGCAATTCGAACAGTGAATGTCCCTTTTTCCGAAACCCATTTCAAATCATTGTCTACAAACTGCAAATCTTTTTGATTTAAAGTAAACGTCACCGTTTTTGATTCATTTGGAGCTAAACTGATTTTTTGAAATCTTTTTAATGATTTAAATTCTGGCGTTATAGTTGCATAATTATCAGACAAGTATAACAAAACGGTTTCTTTGCCAGCTTTGCTTCCAGAGTTTGTAACAGTAACCGAAACATTTACATCATCAGAATTTGAAATTTCAGTTTTATCAATTTTTAAGTCTGAATATTTAAAAGCAGTATAAGACAACCCTGAACCGAATTCAAATTGTGGTGAATAGCTTTTTTCGTATTTGGCATCATCATTTTGTTCCCCTTCAGAAATGCTTTCGGTGTGTTTTCTATTATATTTTTCCAATGAATTAGGATATTTTGGATAATTATAAGGTAATTTTCCACTTGGATTTACATCACCATAAAGAATATCAACCAAGGCTCTTGCTCCCTCGTTTCCTGGCAAATAACATTGTAAAACAGCGTCCATTTGATCTGCAAAATCACTAATCAGTCTTGGTCTTCCTTCATTTAAAACCAAAACAATAGGCTTGTTCAATTTGGCCAAAGCCAATGCTAACTTAATTTGAGATTTACTCATGTACAAATCGCTGATATCTCCAGGCGTTTCAGTATAATTCTTTTCGCCCAGACACAACACAATTTTAGAAACATTTTTGGCTAAATCAACTGCTTTCTGAATTTCGGCATCATCTTCAGTTTCCAATTCAGCTCCTTTTGTGTACAATACATTTTCTTTGCCTAATTTATTTTGAAAGGCTTCCAAAATGGTAAATTTATCTGCCGCATACATGTCTGAATTCTCACCTTGCCAAGTGTAAGACCACCCTCCGTTTAAATATTTCATGCTATTTGCAGTTGCACCAGTAACTAGAACTTTTTCATTTTTGTCTAAAGGCAAAACACTCTTGTTATTTTTCAGCAATGTGATTGATTCAGCTGCTGTTTTATAAGCCTCTTCTATATGTTCAGGTGAACCAAATTTTGGGTAATCTTTTAAATCAGCAACTGTATTTTGGAACAGATTCAACTCAAGTTTCATTTTTAAAATACGGGAAACTGCATCATCAATACGCGACATTGGCACTTCTCCTTTTTGAACTAAATCTACCAAATAAGTATAAAATGAATAATCCTCTGGAACCATGCTCATATCAATTCCGGCCATGATAGCCATACGAACTGCTTCTCTCGGAGTTTGTGCGACTTTGTGACGAGTATGTAAATAAATAATATCTTTCCAATCGGTTACGACTACCCCCGTAAACCCTAATTCGTTTTTAAGAATATCAGTAATGATATGTTTGCTGGCATGCACAGGAGTCCCATTAATTTCTCCAGAACTTACCATTACACTTTTTGCCCCGGCTTTAATTGCTGCCTGATAAATGGTTAAATCATATTGTCTTAAAATACGTTCCGGAATAATACTTGGCGTTCTGTCTTTCCCAGTTGTTGTGCTTCCGTAGCCAATGTAATGTTTCATACAAGCGGCTACGCTATATTTTGAACCTACATTATTATCTCCTTCAAAACCATCAACCAATGCAACAGCCATTTGAGATGACAAATAAGCATCTTCTCCGAAAGATTCCCACATTCTTGACCAAGCTGGATTTCTAGGAAAATCCAAATCAGGCGAAAAAACCCAAGGAATGGAAGAAGCTCTGGTTTCATAAGCCGAAATTTGAGCTCCGCGTTTTACCAAATCAGTATTAAAAGTAGCTGCTAAACCAATTTGCTGTGGAAATAATGTTGCTCCTGCCGTATAACTTGCCCCATGAATGGCATCAATACCATATAAAATCGGAATTTTGAGTCTGCTTTTATTGGATTCATTAGATATAGCATTCATCGTTTCCTGCCATTTCTGCAAAGTTGGCGCTCCAGGATTAGGCACATTTAATATAGAGCCAATATGATGTGTCTGAATTCCATCTTTTAATTTTTCAAGATCAAAAACCCCTTTCTTATCTGATTTTTCAAATATGGTAACCGTAATTTGAGTCATTTGACCCACTTTTTCTTCTAATGTCATTTTTGAAATCAATTCAGAAACTTTAGAATTAATTTGAACCGATTGAGCATTTGATGTTTGAGACCATGATACGCTGTAAAAAGACAAAGCGCAGATAAACAAAACTTTCTTTTTCATTTTTATTACTTTTCAGAAGCTCTTAAAGCTTCTATTTTTATTAATATACCAATGTTTGAATTCCATGTGCTGGAATCTGTAATTTAGCTTTTGAATTATGCACATATAAACTATAATCAACAGAAGCATCAGTTGCATTCATGACAACTGTTACTATTTTCCCGTCTGTATTGATGAATGAAGTACTGGATAAAGTTGTTCTGCTTACTGCCGAACTTATTCTTTTTGCATTTGGTTTTATGAACTTCGAAAAATGGCCAATGTAATAGTATGAAGGAGTGTATATTAATTCTCCAGTAGTAGTGTCTGCATGTATTGGAGCAAAACAAAAGTTCCCAACATGATTGGGTCCGCCATGCTGATCTAATAAAATATTCCAATCCGTCCAAGCTGTTGTACCGTTATTAAAATCGTTAATCATTGCAATTCCATAGCGTTCTGCATTTGGCCAAAACTGGTATTTTGCAGCATCAAATTTTTCAATACAGCCTTCTGTAAACATTAAATTTTTATCGGGATAAGCTTCGTGAACTTTACCTACATTGTCAAGATTCTGTTCTGCTCCAGTCCAAGTTTCATACCAATGGAAACCTAATCCCCAAACATATTTTGAAGCTTCAGGATCAGAATAAATAACATTTGCTCTTTGAAACATTAAATCACGATTGTGATCCCAAATAATAATTTTTTTATCTCCTAAACCTTCTTTCTTTAATGTTGGTCCCAAATAATTTTTTATAAAATCTCTTTCAGCCTCAGCAGTATACAAACAAGATTCCCATGTCTGTGTTGCTAATGGCTCATTTTGGGTAGAAGTTCCCCAAATAGGAATACCCTCTTTTTCATAAGCCTTGATAAACTTGGCATAATAATTTGCCCATACTTGGTTGTATTCTGGCAATAGCACACCTCCTTTAAGCATATTATTTGTGCTTTTCATAAAGGCTGGCGGGCTCCAAGGAGCTATGTAAGTAAGTAATTTTCCTCCAGCGGTTGTGATAGCTCTTTTTATCATTGGAACACGGTACTTCCGATCTGGCTCGATAGAAAATGTTTTTAAATCTTTGTCCCCCTCTTTGATATAAGTATAACTCCCGCTTCCAAAATCAGAACTGTGGATACTTGTCCTCAATAATGTATAGCCAATTCCTTTATCCGAAGTATAATAAGCGTTCAAAATTTCTTGCTGTTTTTCTTTGGATAACTGCGCAAAAACTTCTGCACTTGCATCGGTAATTGCTCCGCCAATACCCATGAATTTTTGAAATTTAATACTAGGTTCCACCACGACAGAAATTTCTGTTTCAATAGGCTGAGATTTAGCTTCAAAAACTAAATTTGCAGTAGGAGATAAACGATTTTTTGTGTTTTCTGCAGTAGTATATACTTGAATTGTCTTACCAACACTAGTTTTATTTTGTTGCGAAAAACAATTAAATGCTAACAGCAAACAAAAAAATTTTAAACTATTTTTTTTCATTTTTCTTATGGTGTTTTTTAAAAATTTAAAAACCAAAAATCTCAAACTTTTTCATTTAAATACTAAAATGAATTTTCTCCACATATTGCGTTCGTATACAGAAATAATCCCCCACTAGCAATTCCAAATACTTGAAATGCTATTATTCTTCGAGCTTCGAAATGCTCACGCTATAGAATTGTGAAATAGGAATTTAGAACTGCAATAACAAACTGTTTTTTTGTTTTTAATGCTGATTTTTATTCTTCGCAAAGGTTTTTATTAACTAACCAAATAAAAACCTTTACTGAAGAACAAACACAAATTACTAACTTAACTAAACATTAATTATAAACCCTTACATAATCAATTTCAAAAGTTGAAGAAGTAAAATCAGGTGCAATTGTTCCGCCAAAATTGCCTCCAATTGCACAATTTATAATTATAAAAAAATCCTGATTGAATGGTGTTGCACTCGTATTAGGAAACTCTATAATCTTTTCATTATCTACATATATCTTAATAAAATCTGCTCTCCAATCCATTGAATAAATATGAAATTCAGTAGTAACATTTGCAATATTTTTAGATGCTGTAGTGCCATTAGCTCCAGAATGTCCAGGATAATGGAATGTCCCATGAATTTTATTTAACTGATTGTAAACATGTTCCATTACATCCATTTCTCCACAAGCTGGCCAACCTGCTGTACTTAAATTATTCCCCAACATCCAAAGTGCTGGCCAAGTACCTCCACCTATAGGAAGTTTAGCTTTAAATTCAATTTTTCCGTATTTAAATGAAAATTTATCTTTTGTTAAAAGTCTGGCAGAGGTATAGTTACTGCCTTGATAATTTTCTTTAATTGTCTTAATTTTTAAAACGCCATCTTTAACAATTACATTTTCTGGCCTATTGGTATAATACTCCTCTTCATTATTGCCCCAGCCCCCTGCTCCTAAATCATACCCCCAATAAGTACTATTTGGTGCACCGTCAACATTGAATTCATCAGACCAAATAATTTTTGGCGCAACATATAGAGTCATTGGAATTGTCTTACTGATTTCTTTATTTAAATTAAAAGCATATACGCGAATAGTATACGTTTGGGTTCCAGAACTTGAATAATTATAATTAAAGTTACCCTCACCCTCTTTCACAGTTTTTATTTCACCATTCCCAAAATCAATTTTATAAGATGTAGCATTATTTGCATTAATAGTAAAACTTACATTTCCGCTCCCGTCCCCATTTGGGTTTTCAGCTGTAATTCCTGCTATAGCTACAGTAACATTTAAATTTGAAGGTCCTGCTCCCATTAAATCCGTTGAGTCATCTGAATTTTTACTGCAAGAAAAACAGACCAAGCAATTTAATACCATCAATATAATTGTAATATTTTTTTTCATTGTAAAAAAGTAAGGAATCAAGATTTAGATTCTAATATGAAAATAAGATTTAAAGAACGTTAAAGTCTTATGGACTGATAATTAAAAATTAATTTGAGCTAAAAAACAGCTATCCATTTCTTTAAAGCATCATTTATTAAATAGTAGTATTTTAAAAAATTTAAAATCGAAAAAGGAAGCATTTTTTTATCTTCCTTTTTCGAAAATAAACTAATTCAAATTACTCTGGTCTGAATACAAATGTCCAGCCAGTACCGTAGGTTTCACTATTACTCAAATAGAGAACCATTTTATCTGTAGTAAGCGTTACAATAGTATATACACCATCTTTATTCCCCGCTGCGGATCCTAACATGGTTGTACCTTTAACAATCAGTTTTTTATTCGCCACATCCAAGACAAAACTACCTTTAACACCTGTCCCAGTTTTAGTTTCATAGTGAGTATAATTTGCGGCTCCAGCTAAATCAAAATGCATTTTCCCATTTGCATCACTAGGACCACAACAATCACCTGCATTCCACCAAACTGACATAGCTCCATCTGGACTGCCTGGAGGTGACATAAACCACCACAATGAACCACTGCCAGTATTATCAAAAACCCAAGTCTTCCCAGCGGCTGTGTTTGTACTAACCAAGTCATACCAATCCTGATCCAGTGCGTGATCCAGTTTATCTACCTGAACATTTATTGTTTTGGTAAAAAACTCTGCTCCTAAACTGCCTGTATAAGTGAAAGTAGCTTTTCCTGGAATAGGATAAATAAACTTTATTTTATTGGTTAGTGCTTTACCTAAATTATAATCCCAATATCCTGTAATACCAGGAGTTACCATGTCAATAGTAATTTCATTACCGCCTGGTGTACTTTGGGTTGCTACTAATTTAACCCCATCGACATTTGTCGAATTTTCTAAATGTTCTTCCTCTACAATTGGTTCGCAAGCTGAAAAAACTAGCATTAACGAAGCAATAATGAGATATGTTATTTTATTAATTTTCATAGTTATAATTATTTATCGTTATCAATTTTACCACCCTGGATTTTGATTATAAACGCCGCTGGACAATCTTACTTCTGTTTCTGGAATTGGCACTAATCCTTTAGTTTCCGGTCTGTACTTTAACGTATAAGTTCCATTACTTCCAGAATTTCGTACTGGAAAAGAACCACTAAAAGCTGTTTCAACATCACCCCAGCGCACTAAATCAAACCAATGCAAGCCTTCAAAAGCAAATTCGTGTAAACGCTCTTCTTTCAAAGCAGCCAGAGAATAACCAACTGCTCCTAATCCAGCTCTTCCTCTTACCGCATTTAAACCAGTAGCTGTACCTGTAATCTCAGAGTGCATTAACAATACATCAGCATAACGCATAAAAATAAAATCCTGAGCATGCATTAACTGCATATCTGCATTAGACCATGCATACATTTGAACAAACATTCCCTTAACATCTGTTGTGCCTGGAACAAAATGCTGTAGAGAAGTATACTTTTTGTTAAAAAACCCTGTTTCTTGATCACCCTTATCTGGGTTATATCCATCAGTACCTTGGTCTGCTTTACCTACTTGAAGAATAGAACCTAATTTTCTTGGATCTGCATCAGCCCACTCGTTAAAAATTTTTGGGTTAACCGTACACATTCCCCAACCTTCTCCAAAAGGTCTTAAAGAATTACCTCGTAATGAATTGAATAAAGCCAATCTATTAGTATACATTGGACCATTTGTCCAGCCCCAATCTCCAAATGAAAATCGCTGCACAAACATAGTTTCATAATTTCCAGTACCAAAAGTAGGATGAGAACCATCTTGTCCTATCCAGGATAAATTGTTTGTAGCTGCCCATGGCAACACAGTAGCTCCTGCGCTCTTGTTCACATAAGAATAAGGCCATATATTTCTAAAATCTGAAGCTAAAGCGTAACCGCTTTTACTAATACAATCGTTTAAGTAACCAGCAACATCGCTAGCTGTCAAACTTGTACCGCCTACTGTTGGTAAATCGTTAGTAGCCTTTTTTTCAATATTAGTCATATAACCAGTGTACATCAAAAAAACACGTGCTAAGTAAGCCTCTGCAACCCATTTATTCGCATGTCCGTACTCAGCAGTTGGAATGCTAGGAAATGGCTTTGCCGGTAACATTTGTATTGCTGCTTTTAAGTCAGTAGCAATTTGCGCAAACGTTTCTGTATAGGTAGCTCTTGCTGCATTTTTTGGGTCACTCACCTTAACAATCAAAGGAACACCTCCAAAAAATTTAGCCAATCTGAAATAGAAAAAGGCTCTCATAAAGGTAGCTTCTCCAATTGCATTTTGCTTAAACTCATCAGCTTCTGCTTTACTGGCAAAATATTTAGAAAAATCAGCAGTGGCAGTATTTTCAATAATAGCATTTGCTCTAGCTATACCGTTATAGGATTGTATCCACATATCACGATAAGTATCCTCGGTAGGGTCTTCAAAACTATCAGTCCATTTAGCCGCTTTATCATCAGGCCCCCCTCCTCCTAGCATCATATTATCCATAAGGTTAGCCGCAATACCCTCTTCACTTAAAGGAGCATTAATATAGATGGCATTATAAACACCAGACATTGCTTCAGTAATATCGGTTGGAGTTTTATAATAAGTCTCTAAGCTTTTCCCATAAATATTTTCTGTATCCAAGTAATCTGTACAACTAGTAGCAACAAAAATTGTTGAAACAGCTATAAAATATTTTAATTTTTTCATTTTCAAAGTTTTTTTAATTAAAAGTCAGCACTCATTCCAAACATTACCGTTCTTGCCTGTGGGTATAAACCGAGGTCAATTCCAGAAGCCCAGCCTGCATCATGTCCAAAACGAACCTCTGGATCCATTCCTTTATAATTAGTAAAAGTGTAAAGGTTATTAACAGCCATATACATTTTTAGATTAGAAATAAATTTAACATTAGACAATATTTCATTAAAATTATAACCAATTGTCAAATTGTTAATCCTCAAATAATCAGCATCATGCATATAAATATCCGAAATAAAATTGGTATTTCTGTTAGATACGGAACTCAATCTAGGCATTGTATTTGAAGTTCCTTCACCATGCCAGCGATTAAATATATCCGATGTATAATTTTGAGCAGGATTATCTGCAAATGATCTATAGGACTGCATCACTTGCATACCAAATTTCCCAGCTAAAGTTGAATTTAAATACACTCCTTTGTATTCAAAATTCAACTGCAAGCCTAATTCAAAATCAGGATTTGGCTTACCTAGATACGTTTTATCTTTTTCGTCAATAACTCCATCATTATTTAAATCGACAAATCGAACATCTCCTGGACGCTGATCATTAAAGTATGGTTTTCCATCAGGAGCTACATAAGCGTCAACCTCGTCTTGATTTTGTAAAATTCCAGCGGTTTTATAACCATAAAAATAACCTATAGGCTGTCCCACTTGTACTCTAGACACTTCAGATGTCCCTTGTGACAACACATTACTTGGTCCATGAATTATTCCGTCAGTATTAGCTATGCTAGTAACTGTATTTTTATTTTGAGCCCCGCTAAGAGTTATACCATATTTAAAATCTCCTATTTTATCATTCCAGCTAACCGAAATTTCAAACCCTTTATTTTCAATATTACCTCCATTAATATATGGAGCACCTGCACCAAACGTCCCTAAAATAGGAGCTACTACCAACCAATCCTTGGTCGTTTTCTTATACCAGTCAAAAGTCAATCCAAGTTTTGAATTAAAAAGTTGTGCATCTAATCCTAAATCCAATTGCTCTGAAGTTTCCCAAGTAACATCTGGATTAACAACTTTTTGAGGATATGATGTAGTCCCTGAAACCGGTTTAGTGTCTCCAAAGAAATAACCTGGAAATGCATATGCTATTTGAGATGAGTAAATAAAGTTATCTATCGATTGATTCCCGTTTTGTCCCCAACTGGCTCTAAGTTTTGCATAATCAAGAAAACTAGAAGTATTAGACATAAAATTTTCTTTGGTCAAAATCCATCCAGCTGATACTGATGGAAAATAGCCCCATCTGTTACCTGCTGCAAAATTAGAAGAACCATCAGCACGCATAGTTGCAGATAATAAATACTTCTCTTTATAATCATATTGCAATCTAGCCATAAAAGATTGTATTGCTCCACCGCCCGCAGCATAATCAGCTCCATAATTACTGATATCACCAACTGTTGCTGCACTCTTTGTATTGTTTATATAAGCATATTTTGGATCTCCAGGAAAAAGCAACCCATTTCTTGAACCTCCTACTTGATCATTTAAATCATTTCTAATTAATTCAGTCCCTATTAAAGCTGTAACATTGTGGTCGCCAATGCTCTTATTGTATGCAAGTGTATTGGTCCAAGTAGTGTTTGCACCCATATATTCGCCTTGTGAGGCACCATCAACATTATCATTGTATAATACTCCTAAATGATAGGTTGGATTCATTGATCTGCTGTGACCAAACCAAGATGTAATACCAAAAACTGATTTAAATTTCAAATCTTTAAGAGGCTCAATTTCCGCATACACATTTCCTGTAATACTATTCCCTTTTCCATAGTTATAATTATTACGGTAATGCATAACTGCCAAAGGATTAGTCTGACCTGTCGCCAATCCGTCTAATGTTGGAGAGAAACCAAACTCACTAATATTCTTATCTATAGAAGTTTGCCAATAAGCAGGCTGCAAAGGATTCTGTACTAATCCATTATGCAAATCGTTGTAATAAATGTTACCAGTAGCTACAGCTCTATTTTGTGTATTAGTATAAGTGAAATTTTCTCCCACAGTAATAATATTATGGCTACTATTTTTTTTCAAAATAATATCAGTATTCATTCTTGCTGTAAGCCTTTTATAACCTGCATCAATAATATTCCCTCCCAAGATTCCATCTTGATCATAATAAGAAATACCCATAGAGTAGGTAACATCCTGACTTCCTCCAGTAATATTTAAAGCATGACTAACAACAGGAGCGTCTTTCTTGGTCATTTCATTAATCCAATTGGTTCCTTCCCAACCACTTTGAAGCTTACCCCAAATTTCTTCACCATATTGTGTCCCAGTTCCTGGATAATTAGTATTTAGCCAAGCATTATTGGTAATAATACCATGCCAATCTTTTGGCGCTAAACCATCATTAACCATTCCTTCATCTATAATATACATATATTCTTGAGCATTCAATGGATCTAAATTCTTATATATGTTTTGAATACCAAAGAAATAATCATAACTAATCTTCGCTGGACGGTCTTTAACTCCTTTTACGGTAGTAACCAAAACAACTCCATTAGCCGCTCTAGAACCATAAATAGCTGCAGAAGCCGCATCTTTTAATACAGAAATAGAACCAATATCCGATGGGCTTAAATAATCAATATTATCTACAGATACACCATCAACAATATACAATGGATTAGAATTTCCTGCCGTTCCTAATCCACGGATTGTAACCTTAGTTCCTGCACCCGGAGCACCACTATTTCGTGTAACACTTACTCCTGGAGCAATCCCCTGAAGTGCTTCCATAGCCGAACCTGTTTTCAATGCGGCAATGTCTTTTCCTTTCAAGCTAAGACTTGCCCCAGTAGTTAACATCTTCTTTTGGGTTCCGTACCCAACCACAACAACTTCGTTCAAATTTTGCGATTCCGGATTCAATTGTGCCGTTATCTGTGTACGGCCGCTAATTTGCACATTTAGCGTCGAATACCCCACAAAACTGATTACCAAGACACCATTGGAAGGAGCCTTAATTTCAAATTTTCCATCAAAATCTGAGGAAGTAGCTGTTGTCGACCCCTTAATTAAAATAGTTGCTCCTGGGATAGGCATCCCTTTTTCATCATTTACTTTTCCAGTAATGGCTATGTCCTGCGCTTGCAGGACTACTGAGAAAAACAAAGCTGAAACACAAAAAATAAGTAATTTTGTTAATTTCATTTTTCTAAAAATTTTGGTTAATTAATTAGTAATTTGATGCAATAATAAGTTAAAAAAAATGAAATTAATAAAAAATAAACTTTACAAAAACCCATCAATAACAAAATTACAATACTACAAAAACCCATCATATTTTTTTTAAATAATTATAAATCAATAATTTAATATTAAAAAGCAATTGTTATTAATATGTTAATTAAAAAAATAACCCTACATTTACGCTAAATACAATTTTAGGTTTTTACAAAGAAGATCACAGACACTTCAACAAGAAGTATACAACATGAATTATACAAAATAATTAAAATGTTATATGAAATTTAACAAAAACATAATTTATACTTTATCATTAGCCTTTATTCTTTTGTCCCCAAAAACGTGTTATCCTCAAGTTAAAGAGCTAGGAATTCCAGATATTAAAAACTACAAGAGAAATGACTATAAAGGAGGAACTCAAAATTGGGATATCGATCAAGACAAAAAAGGAAATTTATATTTCGCAAATAATAATGGGCTGCTAAAATTTGATGGAACAAATTGGCATAAATATTCACTCCCTAATAACTTAGCTATACGAAGTTTGAAAATTGATGAATCTGGCAAAATATATATCGGAAGCAATAATGAATTTGGTTATTTCATAAGCAATGAAAAAGGTGATCTTATTTATCATTCATTATCTGATCTATTTAAAAAAAATAAAAAAAAATACAGCAACATCAATCTTATTTGGAAAATCCACTGCTACCAAGGTGAAGTAATTTTTCAATCATTTACAAAACTATTTTTCTTAAAAAAGAATAAACTGCGCCATTATGAATCTAAAAATAAATTCCAGTTTTCTTTCTTAGTCAACAACAAACTTTATTTTCAAGATAAAAAATTAGGGCTATTATATTACTCAAACGGTAAGTTCTCTCCTTTAAAAGGAACATCTGCAATGAATAATTCAGAAATATGGGCTATTTTTCCAAACTCAGATAACAAATTAATACTGGCAACTTTAGAAAACGGATTATTTATTTATGATAACAATTCCATAAAACCCTGGCAAACTGAAGCAAATGATTATATTAAGAAAAATTCATCATTGGGGGGCTGCATGATCAAAAACAAATTGTTGGTTTTTAATACTGTTATTAATGGAATTATAATTACTGATTTAAACGGAAAAATAATACAGCATTTAAACCGGCAAAAAGGACTTCAAAACAATACCATATTAAAGTCTTTTGAAGACAACAATAACAACCTATGGTTAGGACTAGACAACGGAATTACATTTATAACTGAAAATTCTCCTTTTACCTTTTTTGATTACAGTTACAACATGAGCACAGTTTATGCTTCTTTATTCTATAAAAACACATTATATGTTGCAACTAATCAGGGACTGTTTTATCACAAATGGCACGACATATTTCTTGACCAACCATTCAAAAGAGTCCAAGGCACAATTGCCCAAGCATGGAATATTCAGTTAATAAACAATCAGATACTTTGCGCCAGTAATAATGGAGCGCTGCTAATTGAAAACAATAAAGTTGCTAAGATACTTGATCATAAAGGCTATTTCGGTTTCTTGAGTATTCCAAATCATCCAAACAGCATTATTGGCCAGAGTTATAACGGCTTTTCAATATTCGAAAAAAAAGGCAATGGTCTCACATTTAAAAATTCAGTAGCTGGTTTTGAAGAAACAACAAACACTTTTGAGACATTAATAGATGAAAATTTTCTTTGGCTTAAGAAAAATTCAAATTTATATCAAATGAAGTTATCGGATGATTTAAAAAAATTCGAGCAAATTAAAATTCATTCTAAAATAAGCGAAAAACTTAAAGGAATTGGAAGTATTCAAAAACTTAAAGGGAAAATATATTTTCAAACAAAAAACCATTTTTATAGATATTCTGAAGAACAGGAAATCTTTTTTGAAGACAGTAAAATGTCCTTATTATTCAAAAACTTACCAACATTAAACACAGTAATTGAAGATAAATACGAGAATATATGGTACTGTTATAATGATATCCTTGGAGTCCTAGAGAAAAATAAAAATGGCAATTATATCAAAAAACAGACTCCATTTTCTAATCTATCAGGCAACTTAGTTAATGATTACATATCTATTAACACTGTAAATCCAAATAATGTTTTTATCGGACTCACAGAGGGTTTAGCACATTTTGACTTCACTATTACTAACAATTTCATTACAAAACCGAAAGTGTTTATCGAGACTTTTAGTTCGCCACAAGACACAATTACAGTAGGAAATTTAGCCAAAAGCCATGAAAATTACAATTTAGCTTATAATGCTAATCATGTTAAATTTACATTTTCATCACCCATTTATGAAAATTCTCAAAAAACAGCTTATTCCTATAAATTAGAACCTTTTGAGGATGACTGGACAAATTGGACTTCAAGCTCAATGAAAGAATATACCAATTTAAAAGAAGGCGACTATGTTATGAAAGTTAAAGTTAAAGATAGCTATGGAATCGAATCTGAACCAACCAAATTATCCTTTACAATTTCTCCTCCATGGTATCGGCATGCATTCGCCTATCTGTGCTATATCATACTAACTATAATAACAGTTAACATTGTTTATAATAGAATAAAACTAAAAATAAGAAAAAATAAACATTATGAAACCGTTGAACAGCGGAGACTTTATTTAGAAAAAGAATCCAAAATACGTCAAGGACAGCATGAATTAGAAAAAGAAATCGAAAAATTAAAAAATGACAACCTCCAAATTCAAATTCTTGCCAAAGACAAAGAACTCGTTATAAACTCGTTGCAAGTAGTTAAAAAAAATAAGGTTTTAAATGGAATCTTACAAAAAGTAAAAGAAATTGACATTAAGGTTTTAGATGAACCTACTAAATTTCAGGTTACTAAATTAAATAAAAGCATCATAAAGGAAGTTAATAACGATAAGAGCTGGAAAGATTTAGAAAAACACATCAAAAACGTTCATTTCGATTTCTTAAAAAGACTTAAAGAAAAATACCCAACGATATCACCAAGAGAATTAGATTTATCTACTTATTTATTAATGAATATGTCTACAAAAGAAATTGCAGAAATAATGAACATTTCTATAGGAGGGGTAGAATTAGCCAGATACCGGCTTAGAAAAAAACTAGGATTAAATAAAAAAGAAAATCTAATAGGATTCTTAATGAGTATTTAAAAAAAAAGCCAGCAAATGCTGGCTTTTTTTTAAATTAGCTCCAAAACACGTTCCAGAGCCATTCCTCTGGATCCTTTGATAAGAATCATATTATTATCAATTTTTTTGCTTTTAATAGCTTCAGAAAATTGTTCAAAATTTTCAAAGAAGAAAAAATTTGGCTTTGTTATTTTATTCTTGTAAAAATCTTTACCAATAAAAAAACAATCAATATCATCTTGATTTATTAACAGATCCAGCACTCCTTTATGTTCTGTCAAACTTTCGTTTCCCAATTCAAACATATCGCCTAAGAAAAGCGTTTTATTCATTTTATCTAAGAGTACAAAGTTTTCAATAGCCACTTTCATACTGCTGGGATTGGCATTATAGGCATCCAAAATGATTTCATTTGTTCCTTTAGTCATTAATTGTGACCTGTTATTTTCAGGAATATAACTTTCAAGAGCTTCTTTAATGGCATCCTCATGGACGCCAAAATAGTTCCCTATAGCAATTGCCGCATTTATATTATTTGCGTTATACAAGCCAATTAGATGAGAAGAAATTTGATTTTGAGAATAAGAAACAACCACAAAAGGATTCGCTTCAATATGATTAATATTTACATCCGCATTCTTTTTATTTACTCCAAAAGAATACAATTTAAAATCTTTTGTTTTTTCAACTTGAATAGGGTCATCAAAATTCACAAATGCTAATTTATTGTTTTTTGAAAGATACTGATACATTTCACTTTTCCCCTGAATAACACCTTCAACCCCTCCAAATCCTTCAAGATGCGCTTTCCCAAAATTAGTAATATACCCATAATCTGGCTGCGCAATTTCACAAAGAAACTCTATTTCCTTTTTATGATTGGCTCCCATTTCCACAATCCCAATCTCTGTTTGCTTATTAAAAGATAATAATGTTAACGGTACTCCAATATGATTATTTAAATTCCCTACGGTAGCTTTAGTTATAAATTTCTTAGAAAGAACAACGTTTATTAATTCCTTTGTAGTTGTTTTACCGTTACTGCCGGTAAGAGCAATTATATGTAATTTTAAATAATTTCTGTGAAACTTAGATAATTCCTGCAAAGCCGTTAGACAATTTTCAACCAAAATAGTTCTTTCGTCAATAAAATAGTCTTTGTTATCAATCAATACATACGAAGCTCCTTTATCCAAAGCTTCCTTAGCAAAAGTATTTGCATCAAAATTATCTCCTCTTATAGCAACAAAAAAGGAATTTGTACTGATTTTACGAGTATCAATTGAAACCGAACTGCATTTCAAAAACAAATTATGAATGTAATTAATATCCATTATAAATATAGTTTAAAAAATAAAAGCCCTAATGAAAGGGCTTTTATTGGTATTATCTAAAAAAAATTAATTTCTTGGTGTTCTTTTTGTATTTGTTTTAGAACCTACTCTAGACATAGCACATCTGAATCCGATGTAATCTGTTGCCATATCTTGCGGGAAGAATCTTCTTTGTGCTGGATCTAACCAATAAGCTCTATCTCTCCAAGAACCGCCTTTGTATACACGAACAGCATCATTTATCAAAGTAGTTCTCTTGTTAGACTTATCGTATTTTCTTTCCATATTCCCTAAACTGTCAATTTTTACATTTTGTTTAGGTGAATTATACATGATTTCTTTATCAGACTTCTTTCCGGCATCAGCATCTGTACTGGCAAACTTATAATATTTACTAGATTGCTTATCACCATCTCTGTAATTGATGTTATCGCTAGTACTGAAATTTTGTCTCAAATAAGTTTCATTATCATCAACAGGCACTTGTGCTATTTCACCTGGTAAAAACTTAGGAACCAATTTACCATTGCTTAAAGTATCATAAACAATATCTTTATTCGTGATAATTTCAATTTTTCCATCTTTACCAATTTTATTTTTGGTATAAACATTTCCTCTGAAATAATTGAAATCATTAGTTTCTACGTCAACTATAGGTCTGTAAACATCAGCTACCCATTCTGCCACGTTACCAGCCATATCGTATAAACCAAAGTCATTTGCCGGATATTTTTTAACCTCATTTGTAATATCTGCTCCATCATCAGACCAACCTGCGATTCCACCGTAATCACCATTACCCTGTTTGAAATTGGCTAATTGGAAACCTTTATTAGATCTTTTTCCTGAACGTGTATAGCTACCAGACCAAGGATATTTCTTTTGTCCTTTATAGATATTATACTCTCTTTGTCCTACATCAGCAGCCGCTGCGTATTCCCACTCAGCTTCAGTTGGCAGTCTGTATTCTGGCAATAGAATCCCTGAAGATCTTTGTGCATAAACATTTTTCTCTTCAACAACATTTCCATTTTTATCTGGTTTTGGTGCTTTTTTACGAGCTCCTCTCCCTTTCAAAAGAATCTCTTCATTTCCGCCATAAGTCGATGTTGGAGAAGCCAAATAAGTTTCAGTATTAAAATTGCTTTCAGCAGATACATCTAATGTTTTGGCATTTTTCTTTAAATATCCATTTTTTTCAAGTACAGCTTCGTTTACACGATCTGTTCTCCATTTGCTAAATTCAACCGCTTGAACCCAATTTACCCCTACAACAGGATAATTAGCATAAGCAGGATGTCTCAAATAGTTATTGGTCATTGTTTCATTATATCCCAATCTATTTCTCCAAACAAGTGTGTCCGGTGAAGCTCCTTCATAAATATTTTTATAATTTTCTTCTGTTGGAGGATACACTTTTTTCAACCACTCAAGATATTCAAGATACATTAAGTTAGTCACCTCTGTCTCGTCCATATAAAAAGACATAACATGTTGCTGACTTGGCACATTATTCCAATCATGCATCACATCGTCTTGAACTAGTCCTTTTGTAAAAGTTCCGCCTTCGACAAACACCAATCCTGGGCCAGTTTCTTGTGGTTTACCAGCTGTTCCTTTAGCAAAGCCTCCTTTAGAACTGCTTACATTCCAACCTGTACCTCTTGATGCACTGTCGGATTTAGATTTTTTGCTACAACTAGCTAATCCTAATATTAATGCAAGGGATAGCATTATTTTTAACGGAATAGTCTTATTTACTCTCATAGTTTCTGGTAGGTAATTATTAAAATTTAGGTAGTGCAATGTAATAATTAAAATTAAACTGCAAAACCCTTTTTAATTTAATTTTTAACGATTTTTTAGACATAATTAAAACGCAAAAATATATTTTTTATTACACAAAACAAGGAAAAAGACTTTTAAAATTTTTTATTTACTTTTATCAATTATTTACACTACAAATCGTTATCAGTCTCTATGAGAAATCTAGTCTTTTACTTCACCCTACTTCTCCCCATAATAACATTTTCTCAAATTAAAGACAATGTTGTTATAGACTGGATAGAAAACAGCACTGCATCACCTACTTATAACAAATCACAAGTACCAGTTTTTAAAGGAAATAGCTACTTTTATGACAGCTTTAATCAAGTACTCTATTATAATTTAGATCTAAATAACAATACTGATTTAGACGCAAAAAACATTCAAATTACTAATGTAATTTATGAGTCAATGACAGCCTCTTTCATTGGAAATTTAAATCCTGCAATTATTCCTCTCACGATAAAAACAAACCTTTACAGCACAAAATCGAGAAACAAAATTCAAAATTTTCTAAATATTTCTCCAATAATTAAAGACAATTCGGGGTATAAAAGAATAAAATCTTTCTCTTACAGCATTAATAATGGCTCTGCAAAAAAAATCGCCTCAATTAAAAACAGCACCGGCCTTACCAATTCGGTTTTAAGCTCTGGAGATTGGTATCGATTTTATGTCGAAAAATCGGGAGTTTATAAAATTTCAAAAGATTTTCTGCAACAGCTGGGATTAAATTTAAACGGAATTAATCCAAAAAAAATAAAAATTTACGGCAACGGCGGCAAAATGCTTCCTTTGGCAAATAACGGCTATTATCCAACCGATTTAACCGAAAATGCTATTCAAATTCAAGGAGAAGGCGATGGCGTTTTCAATTCTGAGGATTATATTTTATTTTATGGACAAGGAACTTCAAATTGGAACGAAGAAAGCCAAACCAATCTTAATTTATACGATACAAAATCCTATTATTACATAACAGTACAGGGAGATGATGGAAAAAGAATTTTGGATATGCCACAACCAACTGCTCCGAGCATTATTTCTCTAACATCATATGATGACCAGCAATTTCATGAGGTTGATCAAACGAATATCGCCCAATTAGGCCGGCAGTGGGTTGGAGAATCATTCGAAATTAATGACACACAAGAATTCTCATTTGATTTCCCAAATATTGATTCTTCGATTCCTGTAAATTTAAATGTTTATTTATCATCTGCTGCTTATACTCCCACTTCTTTTAAAGTTGCCGCCAATGGGCAGGATATTGGTTCTGTTTCATTTGCTTCATTGAATACAAGCTCAGAAATACAATATTTCAACAATAAACTAACTAACACTGCATTTACAGGCACTTCAAATATAAAAATCAAATTAACCTATAATAACAATGGTGTTCCTGGTTCTAAAGGTTTTTTGGATTTCATCCAATTAAAAGCAAAAAGCAAACTGCAGGGATTTGGAAAACAATTCCATTTTCAATATGATTTAGCCAATTCAAGTCTTGGCGTGATTGCTTATAATTTCACAAACGCTTCTTCTATTTCTCAAATTTGGAATATAACTGACATTTATAATATAACAAAAGCAGAAAACAATACTGGAAATGCATTTTCATTTAAAGCAAATCTTGGAGAACTTCAAAAATATATTGCTATTGATCCAAATGACTACTATATCCCTCTAAAGGAAAGTAAATCTAAAATAGCCAACACCAATATAAAAGGTACAGTATTCAAAAACACCCAAGGGCAGTTTCAGGACATCGATTATATAATTATTACACCTGAATTCTTAAGAATTCAAGCAGAAAAATTAGCAGGTTTTCATCGGGTAAATTCTAATTTAAATGTAAAAGTTCTTACTCTAGAATCTATTTATCAAGAATTTGCTTCAGGAAAACAAGATATTGCCGCAATCCGAAACTGTATTAAATACATTTACGATAATGCTTCTTCTAGCGACAAAAAAGTACGATATCTAAATCTCTTTGGAGATGCCTCTTTTGATTATAAAAACAGAATAACTAACAACAATAACATCGTCCCGATTTATGAAGCCTTAATCAGTAACACCATCGGAGAAGCTTCTTTTGCATCTGATGATTTTTATGGATTAATGGACGATACCGAAGGAAATATCACAAACAATTATGGAGGTTCTGATATAGCCGTTGGCCGAATGTTAGTTAGCAATACCGTTCAAGCCGATGAAATGGTCAACAAAATTATCGAATATTACAGCAAAAAGGCTTACGGTTCATGGAGAAATAATTATGTAACCCTTGCAGATGATTCTGACAAATCTACAGATGCCACTTTGCAGTCAAGACAAAATACTTTAGCTGACGAAATTGAAGTTCAAAAACCATTTTTGAATGTATCTAAAATATTTTTAGATTCTTATACGCAAGAAGCCTCTGCCGGCGGTGAAAGATATCCTAAAGCCAAATCCGATTTTTTTAACGAATTTGAAAAAGGAGCATTAGTTTTCAATTATTTAGGACATGGCGGAGAAGATGGTTTGTCAAGTGAACGAATTTGGGACAAAACTGACAGTCAAAGTCTAAGCAATCAATACAGATATCCTTTATTCATTACCATAACCTGTGAGTTTTCCCGTTTTGACAACCCCACGAGGCCCACTGCTGGAGAATATATTTATTGGAATTCAAAAGGAGGCGCAATCTCACTAATTTCAACTATTAGAGAAATTGGGCAGTTCAGCGCTGAAAATTTTAATGATGTTTTTGCAAAAAATCTTTTTACCTATGGTTCAAGCCAATATGTCTCTATTGCTGAAGCTTTAAGGATATCTAAAAATGAAAACCCAAATGCTGCAACAAATGTGGTTCTATATATAGGTGATCCCGCATTATTTCTTGCCATTCCAAAACCTAAAGTAATACTCACAAAAGTAAACGACATCCCTGTCAATCAATCGATCCCCGATTTTAAATCATTAGCAAAAATGAAAATATCAGGAGAAATAACAGATGAAAACAATATTCCAATTACAAATTATAATGGTTCTCTGTCAGCAGTCTTATTTGATAAAAAAATAACGAAAAGAACTTTAAACAATGACGGATATAGCCCAGCAATAAACTTCACAGCATTAGGTGAAGCTATTTTCAGAGGAAATGCATCAGTAACTAATGGACAATTTGAATGCAGTTTTATAGTCCCCAAAGATATCCGTATTCCTTTAGACAATGGAAAAATAAGTTTTTATGCTCAAAAAAATCAATTATTGGAAGATGTAACCGGATATGATACAACAATAAAAGTAGGCGGAATAAATGAAAATGCTGTAGCAGACAATAATAGCCCAAAAGTGAAGTTATATATGAATGATGAAACTTTTGTTTCTGGAGGCATAACCAATGAATCTCCCGTTTTTATTGCTTATATGGAGGATGAAAGCGGCATAAATACCGCAGGAGGAATAGGTCATGATATAATTGCTGTATTAGATGGAGATGTAAGTAATCCTATTATATTGAATGACTATTATCAAACAGAACTGGACAGCTATATTGCTGGTAATTTACATTTTCCGCTAAGAAATTTAAAAACTGGTCTTCATACAATTACATTTACTGTTTGGGATGTTTATAATAATGCCACAACTTCCGAAATACAATTTTTAGTGGTTGGCAACGAAACAGTAACATTAACAAATGTATTAAATTACCCAAATCCATGTGTAAATTATACAGAGTTTTGGTTTACCCATAATAAACCAAATGAGCCATTAGAAGTACAAATTCAAGTATTGACAATTACTGGAAAAGTAGTTTGGACAAAAAATCAAACTATTACAACATCCGGTTTTTTATCGCGAGAAATAACATGGGACACTCGAGATGATTTTGGAAATAGAATTGGTAAAGGAGTTTATGTTTATAAACTCACAGTAAAAGCAACCTTATCTAATAAGAAAGTCGAAAAGATTGAAAAACTTGTTATTCTTTAATAATATAGTATATTTATGCCAATTTAATTTTTTTTTAATAATGAAAAAAACGTCTTTATTAATTGTATTTTTATATATTTTTAATTTCACGCATGCACAGGAAAGGCCAATTACAGTAGCAGTTCCTTTTCTTTTAGTAGCCGCAGATGCTAGAGCCGCTGGTATGGCCGACAACGGAGTATCATCCTCTCCAGATGCCTTTTCCCAGCAATGGAATCCATCCAAATATGCCTTTGCCACCGATCAGCAAGGCTTTTCAGTAAGCTACACTCCTTATTTAACAGACTTAGTGAATGATATTTCATTAGCGCAGTTAACTTATTACAATAAGTACAGCGACAAAAGTGCATTTGCTGCTAGTTTTCGTTATTTTGGTTTAGGAGATATTGAATTAAGAAATGATTTTGACAGTCCTGTTGTTGTGGTTTCTCCAAATGAGTTTGCGTTTGATTTATCGTATTCTTTAAAATTGAGTGAAAAATTCTCAATGGCAGTTGGAGGGCGGTTCATTAATTCTAATCTTAAAGTAGCTACAGACAATAATGACGCTTCATCTTCAAGCAGTTTTGCTGTCGATGTTTCCGGGTTTTATCAGTCTGAAGAAATTGCTTATAGCGATTTTAACGGAAGGTGGAGAGCAGGATTTAATTTTCAGAATATGGGGCCTAAAATGAGCTATGATAATGACGATATAAATGCCAATTTTCTGCCTGCAAATATGAAACTTGGAGGAGGTTTTGATTTCATTCTGGATGAATACAGCACAATTGGTGTTAATTTGGAATTTAGTAAATTAATGGTTCCAACCCCTCAAAATTCCGATTTAAATGGTGATGGAACAGTTACAACGGAAGAAGCTCAACAAAATAATGATGCATATCAGAATATAGGATGGTTCTCAGGAATGTTTCAGTCATTTACCGATGCACCAAAAGGATTTAGCGAAGAACTGAAAGAAGTTACTTACTCTATTGGATCCGAATATATTTATCAAGATGCTTTTTCATTTCGCGCTGGATATTTTCATGAAAGTCCAGATAAAGGAGCAAGAGAATTTTTCTCACTTGGAGCAGGCTTTAAATACAGTACTGTAAAAATAGATGTTTCTTACCTGTTCTCTACATCCAAAGTACAAAACCCTTTAGAAAACACTTTACGTTTCTCTTTATCATTCAATTTTGGAGAAAAATATGAAAACTATTAGTATAAATTTGAATAGTTAAAAAACCAAAAAATCCAAACTTCATTATTTTGAAGTTGGATTTTTTTAGTTTTTAATTGACAGATAATTTGCTGTAGCAAAAATCACAAAATTCTATTCTGATTATACAGAATCATTTAAACAATATTCGAATGAAAGAAATAACAATTACTTCAAAAATTAATATTTTTGAATCCATTCAGGAATTACCTCAAACGGAACAAAATTTAATGAAAAAAGCTATTGAAATTAGGAAAAAAGCTTATGCTCCCTATTCTAAATTCAGAGTTGGAGTAGCTATTTTGTTAGACAACGGCGAAATAGTAGTAGGTTCCAATCAAGAAAATGCTGCATATCCTTCGGGACTTTGTGCAGAAAGAGTAGCTATATTTCATGCTGGATCTGTGTATCCTGAAGCTGCTATATTAAAAATAGTAATTACCGCAGCTTCAGACAACAATTCTACAACAATTCCTGTTCCTCCATGCGGAGCCTGCAGACAATCAATTGCCGAATATGAAATTCGTCAGAACACCCCCATAAAAATATATTACATGGGTGAAACAGGAGAGATTCATCAATCGGAATCCCTAAAAAATTTACTTCCTTTTATATTTGATAACAAATTACTTTAAAAAAGAACTAAAAATTAGCTTTTAAATTTTAGTTCTTAGTAGGAATGTCTTATTTTTGCATCCCGACCCCTTTGGGGCGCAAATTTGTGGTGAGGAAACTATTTTGCGTTACTAGGTCATAATTGATAAAACAATAACACTTAAGCAAAAGAATTATTTCAGATGAAAGAAGTTACAAAAGAAGTTTATTTAAAGTGGTATGAAGACATGCTGCTTTGGAGAAAGTTTGAAGACAAACTTGCAGCATTATACATTCAGCAAAAAGTTAGAGGTTTTCTACACTTATATAATGGTCAAGAGGCAGTTTTAGCAGGAGCTTTGCATGCTATGGACTTGACAAAAGACAAAATGATTACTGCATACAGAAATCACGTTCAGCCAATTGGCATGGGTGTTGATCCAAGACGTGTAATGGCCGAACTTTTAGGAAAAGCAACTGGAACATCTAAGGGAATGGGTGGATCAATGCATATCTTTTCTAAAGAACACCGTTTTTATGGCGGACATGGAATTGTAGGAGGTCAAATTCCATTAGGAGCAGGTTTAGCATTTGGAGACAAATACAATGAAACTGGCGGAGTTACTATGACATATTTTGGAGATGGAGCCGCGCGTCAAGGTTCATTACACGAAGCTTTTAACATGGCAATGTTATGGAAACTTCCTGTAGTTTTCATAGTGGAAAATAATGGATATGCGATGGGAACTTCTGTTGAAAGAACAGCAAACCATACTGATATTTGGAAGCTAGGTTTAGGATACGAAATGCCATGCGGACCAGTTGACGGAATGAATCCTGTAAAAGTTGCTGAGGCAATGACAGAAGCAATTGACAGAGCGAGACGTGGTGATGGACCTACATTTCTTGAAATGAAAACATACCGTTACAGAGGACATTCTATGTCTGATGCACAATTATACCGTTCAAAAGAAGAGGTTGAAGAATACAAAAAAATAGATCCAATCACCCAAGTTTTAGATGTGATTCTAGATCAAAAATACGCTACAGAAGAAGAAATCGAAGTAATTGATCAAAGAGTAAAAGATAAAGTTGAAGAATGCGTTCAATTTGCTGAAGAGTCTCCTTACCCAGAAATCCAACAATTATACGATGTAGTGTACGACCAAGAAAACTATCCATTCACACCTCATAAATTATAAATCAATTATGGCAACAATTGTAACAATGCCTCGCTTGAGCGATACTATGACAGAAGGAACGGTAGCGGCTTGGCTTAAAAAAGTAGGCGACAAAATAAGCGAAGGTGATATCTTAGCAGAAATTGAAACCGACAAAGCAACAATGGAATTTGAATCCTTCAATGAAGGAACGCTTTTATATATTGGAATCCCAGAAGGTGAAACAGCTCCCGTAGATTCTTTATTAGCAATTATTGGAAAAGAAGGTGAAGATGTTTCAGCTTTAATTGCCGGAGGAGCAACTGCACCAGTGGCAGCAGACTCAACACCTGCACCTACTGAAGTAAAACCTGCCGAAGCAACACCATCTGCACCAGCAGCATCCCTGCCAAAAGGAGTTATTGTAGTAACAATGCCCCGTTTGAGTGATACTATGACCGAAGGAACAGTAGCTTCTTGGTTGAAAAAAGTAGGGGACTCAGTTGCTGAAGGTGATATACTTGCAGAAATCGAAACTGATAAAGCAACAATGGAATTTGAATCTTTCAATGAAGGAACTTTGCTATTCATTGGAATCCAAAAAGGAAATACTGCTCCGGTAGACAGTCTTTTAGCTATCATAGGCCCTGCTGGAACCGACATTAGCGGAATCGCAGAAAACTATAAAGCAGGCGGAGTAGCTCCAGCAACAACTGTAGCCAAAGAAGAAACAAAAGCTCTTGTTGCCGAAAATTCAGCACCAGTAGCTGAAACAGTTAATGATGGAAAAAGAATTTTGGCATCACCATTAGCTAAAAAAATAGCAAGTGACAAAGGAATTCAATTAACACAAGTAAAAGGATCAGGTGAAAACGGACGTATCGTAAAAAGCGATATTGAAAACTTCACACCAGTTGCTACTGTTGCTAGCACTAGTGTAACAAAAACATCAGAAACCGCAAAAGTAGAAGCTCCAAAAGTTTTTGTACCAGCAGGAGAAGTTTTTACAGAAGAAATCAAAAATTCGCAAATGCGTAAAATCATTGCGAAACGTTTGGCTGAATCATTGTTTACTGCACCTCATTACAATCTTGTAATTGAAGTTGCGATGGACGATGCAATGCAATCAAGAACTGTTATTAATTCAGTTCCAGATACTAAAGTATCTTTCAATGATATGGTAATCAAAGCTTGTGCTTTGGCATTGAAAAAACACCCAAAAATCAACTCTCAATGGAAAGAAGATGCCATCATCATCAATCACCATGTAAATATTGGTGTAGCTGTAGCTGTTGAAGATGGATTAGTAGTTCCTGTACTAAAATTCACAGATGCAATGAGTCTTTCTCAAATTGGCGCTAGCGTAAGAGATCTTGCGGGTAGAGCTAAAAACAAAAAACTTGGACCACAAGAAATGGAAGGAAGTACTTTTACTGTTTCTAACTTAGGAATGTTTGGTATAACTGAATTCAATTCTATCATCAACCAGCCAAATTCTGCTATCTTATCAGTAGGAGCTATTGTTGAGAAACCAGTAGTAAAAAACGGACAGATTGTAGTCGGAAACACAATGATGCTTTCATTGGCTTGTGACCACCGTACAATTGATGGCGCAACTGGGGCACAGTTTTTACAGACATTAAAACAATACATAGAAAATCCTGTAACTATGCTTGCTTAATACCAAGTTAGTCTATAATAGAATCCCGTTTTGAGTAAATCAGAACGGGATTTTTTAGTTTTAAAAAAATTGCTAAAACAAAATAAAATAATTCTAGATTATTCTTCTTTAATACACTTTATAGTAAAAAATATTATTTAAAACTTCATCTCTTCTTACGTCTGCAAACACTTGAAACATTCTTGTATTCCAATGATACAATTCAAAAATTAATCCTTATTCTTTTTCTCAATTCAATGAGAAAATATATTTAGTGTAATCGATAAGATTCTGTCAAAAAAATCAATCGGTTTTATTTTAAATAAAATTTTTCTTTATTTTTGACAAGAACTCATGCGAAACACCAAGATAAGACGATAAATTTTTGTTGTTGATTTTATGACTTTTGTGGGGGTATTTTTTTATAAAATCTGCATATCGTTGTTTAGATGTTTTGTTTAGCACATCCAGAAGCCTTTCTTGCATAGCGATATTAGTTCGTTCAACCATTAAGGTATGAAATTGAATCAATTTTGGAACTTGCTGGAATAAGAAAGTTTTATTCGCTTTGTTGATAACCAATATGTCACTATCTTCCAGCGCTTTTATGTTGTATTTGGCCGGCTTTTGATAGTAAAAGCTTTCAATATCTGAGAGCCAATCATTTTCAAATGCAAAAAACAGAACGCTTTCCGCCCCATCTTCTTTTAATATATAAATTTTAAAAGATCCTTTCAAAATAAAACCTTCATATTTACTGCTAGAATCTTGAATTTGTAAAAACTCATTTTTCTTCAATTTAATAAATTCAGTTTTCTCAATTATTGTTTTCCACTCACTGTTTGTAAGTGGAATTTTATATTCTATATTTTGCCTTAGTAATTCGTACATGTCATTGGGGTTTTATATGTGCTTAAATTTTTCTAAGATTTACTATACATTTTGTGCGCAAAAAAATGTAATCGATTGCGCTAAAGTATGAAAAATTATAATGCTCATAAAAATATTGTTAATAAAAAATTAAATCTAGAATTTTTTTTACAAAAAAATTGAACTTGTTCAATCTTTTTATAGTAAACTTTTAACAAATTTGCAATGTTATAAATAACATTAACCATAAAAAAAAATATATGAAATCTAAATTATCAATGCTTTTGGTTGCCATTTTTTTTAGTTTTGCAAGTTGCACAAATGAAGATCTTAACAAAACCGAAAATGATCAAACTAGTATTACCAACAATGAAGAAGTGACAATTCAAAAAGGTTCATCTGCAAAAGTTGGGATTTGTTCTCAAGTTCCAGGATGGGCATCACAAAATGGAGGAACAACTGGAGGGGGAAGTTCTGCTGAAACTGTAGTAACTACTTATGCACAATTAAAATCGGCAATTGAGAACAGTGCCGTAAAAGTGATTAAAGTTTCGGGTACAATTACAATTCCAGCAACTTCTACGGGAAGATTAGCGTTTCAGGATCAATCTGGAAAAACAATATATGGCGCTAGTGGTGCTAAAATTGTTTCTACCGATCAAACGAAAGCAAATTCTGGTATCATTTACATTAAAAGATGTACCAATATCATTATTAGAAATTTAATTTTCGAAGGACCAGGTGCCTATGATACTGATGGTTGGGATAATGTAACTTTAGACAATTGCCAAAACGTATGGGTGGATCATTGTGAATTTAGAGACGGTGTCGACGGTAATTTTGACATAAAAAACATGTCGGATTATGTTACGGTTTCGTACACAAAGTTTACCTATCTTAAGGCTCCAAAAGCTGGCGGTTCGGGAGGATCAGATGATCACAGGTACACCAATTTAATTGGTTCTAGTGATGGTGCAACTGGAGACCGTGGAAAATTAAGAATTACATTTGCTCGTTGTTGGTGGGCTAGTGGATGTAGAGAAAGAATGCCAAGAGTGCGTTTTGGGAAAATACACATTATAAACAGCTATTTTAACAGTTCTGTTAGTAACAAATGTATTGCTGCTGGTTTTGAAGCAAACATTCGTGTAACAAGTAATGTTTTTGAAAACGTAAACGAGCCGATTAGCTTAATGACAGGTTTAACTGCTATTACTGTTGAGAGCAATAATATTTTTACAAATATTACTGGAAATAAAACAGGAAGTGGTACTGCTTTTACACCTCCTTATACAATTGCAACACTTGCAGCATCAGCGGTTAAAGCAGATGTTTCTGGTGGTGCAGGTGCTACGTTCACGGGTAATACTTGTGGTTCATTTTAATTATTTTTAAATTTAGAGTATACTAAAGTCAACTTAACAACATTTAGAAATATAAAATAGCCTGATTAATTTCAGGTTATTTTTTTCAATAATTAGACTAATGCATAAATCTAATTTTATGTATTAGCACATGGCAAAATCAAAAAGCTTATCAGTAAAAGAAAGTAAAGTTGAACTTAAGAAATTATCGAGACAACAACCTATTCACTTAAGGAATCGTGTTCAGATGTTATTGGTTCTTAAACGCAGTGAGCATTCATTGAGTAAGAATGAACTTTCGAATATTTTAAAAATAAATCACAATACCGCTCAAAAATGGAGACAAACATATTGCGAGAAAGGTATTGATGCACTATTATCAGATGGTAGAGTTGGTTTTAAACCATCAATTATCAACAAGGAGATGCACCAAGCTATTGAACAAAGACTAACTTCTCCTAAAGAAGCATTTACTTCTTATATAGATTTAATTAATCGGATTGTGGAAAATTACCTCCCTGAGGGTATAAATTATCATACCGTAAATAAATATGTAAAAAGACATTTTGGCACCAAGTTAAAAGTAGCACGTAAAAGTCATTCAAAAAAAGATGAAAATGCCGTACAAGCTTTTAAAAAAACTTCAAAATAATTTTAAAAAACACTTTAAGATATCCTGAAGAAATATATACTTCTTTTAGTATTTATGTACAAGATGAAAGCCGTTTCGGATTATTTACCAGTAATGGAAAGGCATTAACGGCAAGAGGTGTAAAACCGATTTGCACTTATTAAAACATATTCAAATCCACTTATATTTTTGGCGCATTTTCTCTAATAAATGGAGACAGTTTGGTTATGAAATTACCACAATGCAATGGACAAAATTTTCAAATATTTTTAAGTGAACTCTCATGTGAGAATCCCAACGAGTTTAAGGAATCATTTTAGATAATGGTGCTTTCCATAAAAGGAAATCTCTTGAAATACCAAAAAATATTGTATTAGTTTTTCTTCCACCATATTCTCCAGAACTTAATCCCGCAGAACTTGTCTGGCTTAACATGAAAAGAAAATTAACAAATAAATCTTTAAAACAATGGATGATCTTAAATTGGAATTAAATCAAATTGTAAAAACAATGATTACATAATCTTTTATAAAGAAACTCTGTTGGTTTAGTTATTTTTATGCTTAAATTAGACTAATTAATATGTCTAAATGATATTAGTTTAGCATGTAATCAGCTATCAAATTAGGTTTTGGTGGCTTTTTT
>NZ_JBFUGG010000036.1:0-20913 GCF_056403035.1 Flavobacterium sp. P3_A6
CCATCGAGCCATCGAGCCGGCGACTGTCAGCGTAACGGGCGCGGGAGGACTGAATCTGACTCCAGCGGCATCCTACGGAAACAACACCAATGCGGGAACAGCCTCTGCCAGCTACGCTTATGCGGGGGACGCCAACCATGAGGGCAGCAGCGACAGCAAGGACTTTACCATCGGCAAAGCAAATCCAACAATTGTAGTTACGCCATACAGCATTACCTATGATAATGCGGCACATGCATCAATAGGAACAGCCAAAGGAATTCAAGGAGAAGCTCTTGTAGGATTGGATTTAAGCGGAACCATCCATACTAATGCAGGAACATATACCAATGATGCTTGGGTATTTACCGATGTCACTGGAAACTATAATAATGCTAATGGAACTGTAAACAATGCCATCGGCAAAGCCAATACTAGCGTAAGTGCAACAGGAGGCATGTTTAATTTTGACGATAATACTCATGCAGTGACAGCTTATGCGATCGGTGTTGGAGGAATTCATGTTACCGCTCCGTTTACTTTTAGTTATGTTGGAACAAATTGTGCTGGTGTTTATAATTCTGCTTTGGCAGCTTCTGCTCCAGGCACTTATACTGCAACGGCTACATTCGGGGGGAATTCCAATTATAATAGTTCTTATGCAACTGCCAGTGTTACCATTATATCTATAATGACAGCTACTGCTTCAGGCACTAACAACGTTTGTAATGCTGGTAATACAGGTACAGCAACAGTCATACCAGCTCTTGGCAAAAGCCCATATTCTTATTTGTGGAGTAATGGTGCTTCAACACAAACGATAACTGGTTTGGCGGCGGGGACTTATAATGTTACGGTAAAGGATGTTAATAATTGTATAAAAACGGCTTCTTATGCTGTTACACAGCCTTTAGCTTTGTCTGCGACTATTACAACTAATAATCCTAATCTATACTTTGGCTATTCAGGTGATCAGACTGCAACTATTACAGTAAAACCAATAGGCGGGCAAGCACCTTACCGAGTAGAAATAATGATGGTAGATCCTTTGCCTGCTTCACCATCCCGTCCAATTGAGCGTGTGGGAGGTAAGCTCATTTGCGATTATATTAACACTACTGGTGATGAAACTTGGACAAGTGTAGGGGCAACATACCAGACCATTAATTCCTGTATGGTACAACCAAAATCTGTTTCAAGTAATCCAGCCAGCACAGGTTTTAATAATATTCCTTTAAATGGAAGTTATTCTGTAAATGTTACTTTGCTTACTGACGCCCGATTTATAGCTACGATAGTTGATGCTAATGGATGTTCTTATACCATACCATACAATCAGTCAGTTGGGGTTGATGCTGAAGATGCACGTTGTTTTGCTGGGAATAGCGGTGTTGTAAAAGTTGCAATATGTCATCAAACAGGAAGTGCTAAGAATCCTTGTACAGCCATTTGTGTTGATCAGTCGGCGGTGCAGGAACATCTTAATCATGGAGACTTTTTAGGTAAATGTACAAATGATTGTAAGCCTCAAGGGTCTAATGCAAAAACTACTCATTCTGAAAAAGTGCTTGTTGAAGCAACAGCTACAGATATAGAGCCTGCTGAGTTTACCGTGAAAGTTTTCCCTAATCCAACCTACAATCAGTTTACTTTGGTTTTGGAAGGTGGCAGTACCGAAAGAATTGAGGTACAGGTGTATGACATGCTTGCCCGTAAGGTGAAACGTATCGAAAAAAATGAGAATCAACCGATTGTTTTTGGAGAGGACTTCCCTGCAGGAGAGTATATTGTATTAATAAGACAAGGACAAAATGCAAAAACTTTGAATCTGATAAAAAAATAAACTATTAAAAGAGTTTTCAAATTAAAGCCTTCCAGATTGTTTGGAAGGCTTTATCTTTTATATAAATTTTAGAGTGATTTTGTACAGTTTGAAATAGTAACTGATGTCATTACTTTTCGAAAATTACGGTACTAGCCGTTGCGCCAAGATCCAGTAGGTTTTTAGTGATATTTTTCACAAAATCAGTAGGGCCGCAGACATAAAAGTTTTGACTGAAGTCGGCTATGGTTTCAATTAAGAAATTGCGATCGATTCTTCTTTCCAGAAATCCGATGACATTTTCTCGAGTGTATACTTTTAAAAAATCTCTCTTAATCATTTTTTGCAATTCCTCGGACATAATTACATCCTCAGTAGTTTTGTTGCTGTAAATGAGTTTGTTGCCATGAATTTGTTGCTGCTTGTATAAATCACGAAAAATAGAAATAAATGGGGTGATGCCAGCACCTCCGGCAATAAAAGTCCCTTTTCCTTTGTATTGAATGGCTCCGAAAACATCGTGAAGTATCAATTCGGCTCCAGCATTAATGCTGCCAAGCTTATTGGTCACACCTTCATGATCTTTGTAAATCTTGATCATAAATTCGAGATAATTTTGTTCCCTTAAATTGGTAAAGGTAAAAGGACGTAATTTGTCTTCCCATTCAGGAAGGTTTATGGAAACATCGGTAGCCTGCCCCGGAATAAAATCGTATCCGGCGGGCTTTTCTGTTACAAAACATTTTACGTCATGGGTGATGTAAAATGCTTTTAATATTTTTACAATAGGTGTTTCCATAGTGGTTATTATTGATTCAAATTACTTTCATTACCCAGTTTTGACAAACTTTTTGCGGCGTTTGTGAAGTCTGATGGTATGAGGATTACGGTAGTGGTATTGTTGTCGATCCCTATTTCAGCCAGCATTTGCATACGTCTTAATTCTAATGCAATTGGGCTTTCTTCCATTCTTTTTGCACCTTGTGTCAGTTTTATGGATGCTTCCAATTCGGCTTCCGCTTTTACAATTCGGGCTCTTTTCTCTCTTATTGCTTCCGCTTCACGCGCCATGGCTCTTTGCATCGCTTCAGGAATTTCAACATCTTTCATTTCGACCATTTCGATTTTAATCCCCCATGGCTCTGTTGCCGAATCAACAATTTTTTGAAGCGTTCCGTTGATTTGTTCTCTTTCTCTCAATACTTCGTCAAGAGAATGTTGTCCGATAATATTTCGTAATGCGGTAACCGAAAATTGATAAACGGCCTTATTGTAATCTGCCACTTTGATAATTGCATTTTCAGGACTTGTTATTTTGAACCACAATACTGCATTTACCTTAATTGTTACACTGTCTTTTGTAATAGTTTCCTGTTGTTCGAGATCGACAGTTTTTGTTCGAATGTCTACCCGTTGTTGTCTTTCGATGAAAGGGATAATCCAATAAATACCTGGGCCCATTATGTTTCTGTAACGGCCAAGTCTGAAAACCACTCCACGCTGATATTCTTGTGCGATACGAATACCTCCTATAAGGAACATAGCCAGTATGATTACGGTAATTTGTAAAGGTGTCATAGTTTGCTTTTTTAAGCGTCGTTTTGTTTGTACTTTTAAGAGTTATTTTAATTTTTTTGAATCTATGGTGTTATTTCTCACCATAGATTACAAGTGCACTAGAGTCAATAATGACATTGTTATCAGGATATTTTTGATTCACTAGTGAATACACTTCTTCTTTTATTTTTTGTCTCATTGCGTCATCTGTTTTACTGAGGGCGGCGACCACAGGAGCTGCAACATCATTCATTAGATCCCAATACACATCTGTTGTTTTGCAGTTCAATTTTCCAGTAACCTCATTTACCGAAACGTTTTTGAGGCCTGCTTGTGAAAATAAATCAGACATGAATCCTTCTTTTGCACAGCGAAACATTCCGGGAGCACCAGGTGGTGGAGGCAGTATTTCTATGTTTTTACTTATGGTTCCCATAGTGGCAGTTATCCAGAAATTTTTTTCCGGAATATTCCAAACGGCAGTTGCAATTTTGCCTCCGGGCTTAAGAACTCGTGCCATTTCTTTTATGGCCAATAGCATATCTGGGAAAAACATAAATCCAAAGCGGCAGCTAATGGCATCAAAAGTGTTATCTGTGAAAGGGAGTTCACTGACGTCGCACACTATAGTTTCAAAATTTCGGATTCCTCTCTTTTTTGCATTTTCTTGGGCTACTTCGAGCATTCCTTCGGCTAAGTCTGTAGAAATTACTTTTCCGCCGTTTAAATGAGATGCAATGGTCAGTCCTGGTTCTCCGGTTCCTGCGGCGACATCAAGAACGATAGCATCGTTTTTTAGATTTAGTAATTTAATGATTTCGTCCCCCATGGGTTTTAGAAAATCCATTGTGAGTTCATCCCATTTTTTCCAACCAGGAGAGAATTTATTCCAAGTTTCTTTCTGTTGGTCCCTGATTTGTTCGATTTCCAATTCCATAACAGTATAATTTATTTGTTTATAATTATATTCTGGACACGATTTTGTAAGGAAAGATATACTGGAGATTTATGGGGATATTTATTATTACGAAATGGGGTAATAAATTTAAGAATATAATAGGTCTGTTTATGTTAAAGCCATCATATATTTTTGATAAGGCGGAGTAATAAAAAAAAACACTCTAAAATAAATTCTAGAGTGTTTTTTATGGATATTTGGAAATAGAATTTTACAAGAATTCTCCGTGTTGAGAGATGTCTAATCCTAGTTCTTCTTTTTCTTCGGTTACTCTTAAAGGTGTAATTTTGTTAACAATAAAGAATAAAGCATAAGAAACAGCGAAAGCAAATATGGAAACAAGAACTAATGCTTTCAATTGGATTAAAAACAAAGTGGCATCCCCAAAAATTAAACCTTGGTTATCACCTACAATTGGGTTTATGGCTTTTGAAGCAAAAACACCAGTTAAAAGCATACCTACCATACCTCCAACACCATGACAGGCAAATACGTCTAAGGCATCGTCGATTTTTCCTTTAGGGAATTTGCTCACAACAAGATTACTTACCACACTCGCGATAATACCTATTGCCATTGCGTGAGGAATGCTTACGAATCCTGCGGCAGGAGTAATTGCAACCAATCCTACTACAGCTCCGATAGAAGCGCCCATTGCAGAAAGTTTGTGTCCCATAATTTTATCAAGGAAAACCCATCCCATTGCAGCGGCAGCGGCAGCAACAGTTGTAGTTCCTAATGCTTGTGCAGCAAGACTGCTAGCGCCTACTGCTGACCCAGCATTGAAACCGAACCAACCGAACCATAATAAACCAGTTCCTAATAATACATAAGTAATACGAGCAGGATTAGCTTTTTGTACTTTTCTTTTTCCTAAGAAGATAGCTCCAGCAAGAGCTGCCCAACCAGCACTCATGTGTACTACTGTTCCTCCAGCAAAATCTAAAACTCCCATTTTGAAGAACATTCCATCAGGATGCCAAGTCATGTGGCATAATGGAGCATATACAAATAATATAAATAATACCATAAACAATAGGTAAGCCCAGAAACGTACTCTTTCAGCAAAAGCTCCAGTAATTAAGGCAGGAGTAATGATCGCAAATTTTGCTTGAAATAATGCAAACAAGATGAAGGGTATAGTTGGAGCTAGTTCCCAAGCGGTATTGGCACTTACTCCATTGAAAAATAAATTTGAAGACGGATTACCGATAAATCCTCCAATTGAAGGACCAAAACATAATCCAAATCCGATTACGACCCATAAAAGGGTTACTATAACCATTGCCATGTAGCTTTGTAACATGGTACTAATAACATTCTTTTTGCCTACCATTCCGCCATAAAAGAATCCAAGCCCTGGCGTCATTAATAATACAAATGCTGTGGCAACAATCATCCAAGATGTGTCTCCTGTATCTAATTTTAATTCCACTACGTGTGCTCCTAGTGTTGGAGATTCAACAAGAAAGTGAATTGAAAAAACAGATAATACCAGAATTGTGATTAGTATCACACTTAAAATAATTTTTCGCATAATTTTTTGTTTTTTAATTTTTTATAAAAGTATCAAATCATTTAGTACCCTCCAAAAAATATGGGGTAGTGTGGTTATTTTTATGAATTTTGTATTTACGACCATTGTATTTTGAGGGGTATTTAATATTTGTGTCTAAAATAAAGAATGTGTTAATGAAATTTTAAGTTTTTTTTAAGTTTTATTCTTGAATTGTTAATTTTTTTAGGAAATTATCGCTTGTTTTAGCAGTTGAACGATATTTTTGTTAATGATTACTTAAAATATTCTAGAAAAAGATATTGTTTGGCAAGTGTTTTGTTTTTCAGTAGATATATATGCCAAAAATGAATTTTTCTTGTTGTCTGCTTTCTGTCTCATTGGGAATAATTGTCTTAAATTTATTAAAAATTTATTAAATGGCTCTAGAAATAATAAATATTTATTTTTTTAAGTGATTTAATTTTAGAATGTTAGCGATTGTTGTTGGGATTATTAAGATAATGCTGTATAAGATTTATGAGGAGTTTTGTAAATTGTGTCCGATTGAGATGTCTAGAAAGTCAAATATTTCTGCTTTTAAAATAAATAATGAAGCTAGGGTTTGTAATTGTTTAGAAAGTTTAAAAATGAGATAGATTTGAACTTTTGAATAAAAAACAACATCAATAAAATCAATGACTTAGGACTTTTTTCTTGTTTTTAAATTCAAATCCATAATCGTAAACAAATTCAAATTCTGGTTTTTCATACTAATTCAAAACAGTAAAAAACCCCGTTTATCACCTTTTTGGGGCAATTTAGGGGTTTGTTTCTTCTAATATAGAATGTATGTTTTGAAAAATAATGACTTATTTTATTCTGAATGTGCCAAAAAAAAACACTCCCAAGTAATTTAAGAGTGTTTTGATTTTTTTTAAAAGAATCTATAAATATTCTCCATGCTGTGTAATGTCCAAACCTAGTTCTTCTTTCTCTTCGGATACCCGCAAAGGAGTAATTTTGTTTACTATATAGAAAAGGAAATAGGATATTGTAAAAGCGAATATGGATACGCCAATTAAAGCAATTATTTGGTGAGTAAATAATTTGGTTTCCCCAAAAGCAAGGCCTTGGTCGATAACTGCAGGGTTGATGTCTTTGGAAGCAAATACTCCGGTTAATACCATTCCTACCATTCCGCCTACACCATGACAGGCAAATACATCTAAAGCATCATCAATTTTAAATTTATGGAATTTGCTGACTGTAATATTACTGATTATACTTCCAATAATTCCCATAGTGATTGCATGCGGCATGCTTACAAATCCAGCGGCCGGAGTGATTGTTACCAGCCCGACTACTGCGCCAATGCAAGCGCCCATAGCTGAAAGTTTATGCCCCATAATTTTATCAAGAAATACCCAAGTCATAGAGGCGACTGCAGCTGCAACAGTTGTTGTTCCGAGTGCTTGCGCAGCAAGACCATTGGCTCCCATGGCCGATCCTGCATTGAAACCAAACCATCCAAACCATAATAATCCAGTTCCTAGCAGTACATAAGTAATACGAGCTGGGGTAGGTTTTGGTGATTTTCGTTTTCCCAGAAAGATAGCTCCGGCAAGTGCGGCCCATCCTGCGCTCATGTGTACGACTGTTCCTCCGGCAAAATCCAATACTCCAAAATTATACAGTAATCCATCCGGATGCCATGTCATATGTGCCAATGGAGCATATACAAAAAGTATGAATAGCACCATAAATAATAGGTACGCCCAAAAACGGATACGTTCAGCAAAAGCTCCTGTTACTATGGCTGGTGTGATAATTGCGAATTTAGCTTGGAATAACGCAAATAATAAAAAAGGAATTGTAGGAGCTAATTTCCATGAGGTGCCAATTCCGACACCTTGAAAAAAGATATATGGTATTGGGTTTCCAATGATACCTCCAATTGAAGGTCCAAACGATAATCCGAAAGCAATCAACACCCATAAAACGGTTACTATAATCATGGCCATGAAACTTTGAAGCATGGTGCTGATTACATTTTTTTTGCCTACCATACCGCCGTAGAAGAAACCTAATCCAGGTGTCATTAGTAATACCAATGCAGAAGCTACCAGCATCCATGCGATATCACCAGTGTCAAATTTTGAAATTTCGTAAAGATTTGTTTTGTGGCTTGTTAAAAAGTAATTAGAGAAATAGGATAGTACCAAAATTGTGACAAGTATCACGCTTAAAACTATTTTTCGCATTTTGTATTAATTTTATTTTTTTTATGCAAAAATAAAAAATCATTTCAAACACCCTGTTAAAAAGGGTATCAGTATGTTATTTTTATCATTTGTGTATTTTACCTATCATAAATTAGGGGTAGCTAATGTAAAAATCACTTAAAAATAATAATAATTTAATTTATAGCATTTTTAATTCATTTAACAACGAGTTACTTTTTTGTAAATTGTAGCCAATAACTTCATTATTGAGATATCAATAGTTAAGAGTTAATAAATTTAATAATTTATTATATTGTTATAAATGCTTAGCTTTTCTTTAAGTCTGAGAATTACATCTAAGATATTTTTGTTTTTAGCCCATTTTAGAGCACAAATCGGATATCGCCTTCAAAATCTGTTCTCATTTGTGAAAAAATATTCAGCTGCTGCATCATTTTATCTAAGTCCGCTTTAGTATGATGGGCACTAATTACAATTCGGCTCAATTTTCCTGAAGCTGTCGGATAAGGAAAAGAGGTGGGAATAATGTTATTTTCCAAAAGCATTTGAAGTAATTCTTCTTGGTCAAAATAAATAACGGGATAATCTTTAGTAAAAGTCAAAGCATCATTAGGCAATAAATGGCGGGCAACATAATTTAAATTGTCCTTTAGCAGCTGTCTTTGCAATTGATAAAGTTCCTGTGCATTTACAAAAGTTTCTAAAAATGCCGGATTCATACCCGAAGCACCAATAAAATTTTGCTGTTTTTTTATTTCATCAATAAATTGAAAATCTCCAGCGATGAAACCTCCAGTGAGTCCTATGGCTTTTCCCAACGATGCAATAGCTATTTTTCGGTGTATGTTCGGAAGCTGATATTGTTTTAAAACTCCTTGTCCTTGGTTTCCGAGTAGTCCAAAACTGTGAGACTCGTCAAATAATAAAGTAACGATTTTGGAGCTTGGAATATCTTTCAAGATGCTTAAATCAATAGGAGAAACTTCCAGTGATGGAATAGCATCGGCAACAATTCCTATTTTTGATACAGTTGGGTCTAGAAGAAAAGGATTCAGTTTCCCATTTTGAATTAAGGGAAGTGAAAAGGGGTGCATTAAAGCAGGATGTGTATTAGGGAAATGGAAAAGCAAGTCAGTTGTATGCTGTAGCTGTTCCAATGCCAGTTTTCCAGCCAGCATGCCTGAGGAAACAGTTACTACAGCATCAGTACCTATTTGATTGGCTAATAAATCTTCGGCAGTTTTGTAAATTTCTAATTGAATATTGGCGGAGCGGGAACTGCCATAACTTGTTCCCCATTTTTGGAGACTGTTCAATAAGATCGCTTGAAACTCGGGCAGGGTAGTAACACCCAAGTAATTGGTACCGCCAAAGTAAAGAAGCTCTTCGCCGTCTTTGTAAAATATTCTATTTGGAATTTCGTTTACTTGCATTTCTATAGTTGATTGTTTTTTTTTGACACAGATTGCACAAATTAGCACTGATTTTATAGGTACTGTTAATGTTCTCGAGCCTCAAACCGCAGCAACTTATGAAAATTAAGTGTTTTTCGGCTAAACGAAAAAACGATTAAGATTGATAATTATAATGAATTTGGAAAGTACAAGAGAAGTGTGTTGGCTGATTTTAAAATTTACTTTATTATGCAATTCATTTAGTTAATTCTTCTATCAAACGGTTTAGGATTTCATTAAATTCAGTTGGTTTTTCAAGCATGGGATAATGACCAGTTTTGGTTATTATTTTACAATCGTAATCTTTTAGATACATCCTATTATTGTCACTATTTGTGGGCGATGCATCAGAATTTATTGCTCTAACAGGGATGTTAACTAATTTTGCTATTGCATTAATATCCATTAAGTATAAAGGTTTAAGCGCATTAATGGCAAAATCGGATTTATTTTGAAGAAATTCATTTTGAAGTTTTTCTTTTACTGAATCTGGCGTGTCTTCAACAAATAGATACTGTGGAAGAATATTTTTAACAGCTAATTCAAAATTATTTCTATAATGGGTAAATTGATATTCCTCAGCTTGTTCATAAGTGAATTTTTGACCTAAGTCTTTTAAGGTATCAACTAAGACTATTGATTTTATTTTTTGAGATTCTATTGAAGCTTCAAGTACATACGCTCCCGACATGGAATGTCCAATTAATATAATTTCGTTAGAGTCGATTTCTTGTAGAACAGCATTAATATCATCGGCATATTGTTTGCTGCTCCAATTAGTTCTCGATTTCCCGGATTTTCCGTGTCCGCCTAAGTCAATTTGTACAATTTTATATTTGTCTTTGAAATAAGTTTGTTGGGCACTCCACCAATCACCATTTCCAAGCCAACCGTGAACAAAGACTAGAGTAATGTTTCCTTTTCCAGTTTCATGAAAGTGAATTTTAACACCATCTGTTGATATTGCATATTTTTCCATTTTATTCGATGATTTTATTATTCATTTTTTTTAAGTAATTATGTCCTTATTATGTCCTTGCTGCTTTAATTATTTAATGCTTCAAAACAGCCCCAATGCCATTCGAATCTGCATAATGAACAATTCCGTCCGTGATGGTAACACCAGTAGCAATGTCTTCAGACAGTAACAAAGCACCATCCATATCCACATAATCAAGCTCTGGCAATAAGTGCGCAATAGCCGAAATCCCAACCGTAGATTCCGTCATGCATCCCACCATGGTTTTCATGCCATATTGCTTAGCCTCGGCAATCATTCTTCGGGCTGGGGTAAGACCGCCACATTTCACCAGTTTTATATTTACGCCGTGAAAATGATTATGGCATTTAGCAACATCTTCTTCTATAATACAGCTTTCATCAGCAATAATTGGCAGGACAGAATGTTTAAAAACTTCTTTGTGCGCAGCCCATTGGTCAGCTTTCATAGGCTGTTCTAAGAATTCTACCCCAAGTTTTTTTAAAGCGATAGCGTTATTGATTGTTTCGGTGACCGTCCAGCCACAATTAGCATCAATTCGGAAACGGGCATTGGTATGTTTGCGCAATTCGGTAACAATCGCAATGTCGTCTTTGGTTCCCAACTTAATTTTATAGATTGGCCATGGCATTTCTTTTAGTTTCATGACCATTTTGTCGATTTTGTCAATCCCAATAGTGTAATCGGTTTTAGGATTGTGCAAAGGAGAATTTCCCCAAACCTCATATAACTTTTTACCTTTTTTCTTGGCATATAAATCATTGTAAGCCATATCCAAAGCACACAGTGCAAACATGTCATTCTTCAATAAAGCCGAAGCGCTGTCCCAAAATTCCTCTGGCGTTTCATCATTATGTGCTTCAATAAACGGAATAATAGCTTCTAGATTAGCCCTCATGCTATCTACCGTAATATTGTAATATGGATTTGATGTTGCTTCTCCAAGTCCTGAAAAACCGTCACTTTGCAGTTCTACAATCAGTGTAGGCTGTACATTGTGCGACTCTCTCGAAATCGTAAAAGTGTGCTTTAATTGGAGCTTAAAAGTACGGATGATTATTTTCATGTGTGTAGGTTTTTAAAAAGATGAAAGAAGCAAGAATAAAGAAGAAAGAATTTAATTTTGAAAAAATAATCCAGAAATCTTTACTCTTGCTTCTTTCTTCTATTTTCTAAAGCTTATTTCAATATATGCTGGCTCAGAATTTGGTACACTTCGTTGATGTTATTCCCGCCTTTGCCAAATTGTTTTGAAATTGGAGCATCTTCACCAGCCAGCCAAATCTTCAATTCAGCATCCATGTCCAAGATTCCGGCGCTTTCCTTGGAGAATTTTTTAATAGACGAATACGGAATCGAAAGATAATCCACTTTACTGCCCACTAATTGTTTTTCGACCAAAATCAGCCTTTTATTGGTAAAAACAAACATATCTTTAATCACTTTGTATCCCTTTTCGATTTTTTCGCCTTCAATCAATAAAGGCTCAAATTCCTTCGAAAGATTTTCCGTATTTACTTCCGATGCATTACCAAGTATGGCATTAAATAGTCCCATGATATTCTCTTTAAATTGTGAAAATCAAATTTAAAGAATTTACTTGTCTCGGCATTATAATTTATTCCAAAATCATAAAAATGATTTATTTCATCAATTCTCAAAAGTTTGTTTGGGTGTAACCCCATTCCAGTAAAAGGGCTGATTTTCTTTACGATTATACGCCCTTTTACTGGAATGCGGTCGGGCTATTCGCGCTACTTCGGTAGCTTGCTGCTATCCCTTACACGAGTACACAAGATCTTTTGGGAAGATAATGAATTTTATGACTATCCGTAACTAATACCAAACAGATAGAATTAGCCACAGATTAAAAAGATTTACACAGATTTTTTACAAAGTGTAATGAAATCTATGAGAATCAGTGTAATCAGTGGCAAAAAAATATACATGGTACTCTTTGCGGACAATCATAATGAATTTTATATGATGTCCAAAGCCACGGTGTGTGTATGCGTTCCGGTGCGAATGAAATAATTTTAAATTTTAATTCGTATTTTCGTTTGAGTCAAAATCAGTGTTGCAGTTGTTTTTAAATAAGCAAAAAATAAAACTATTTTTAAAAAAAATGAATCCAGCTAAGATCAATAAATTTTCAGCAGAAATTCAGATAATAGGAGTGAATCCATTTGTTTTTCTGCCGGATGAAGTTTTGAATTTTATTTTTAAGGAAGCTAATAAAGACAAAGGCAAAATTCCGGTCAAAATCAAAATGGAAGGCCATGAATTTATTCAGACCTTGATAAAATACAGTGGTTATTGGCGGCTGTACCTCAATACGCCCATGCGAAAAACAGCAAAGAAAGAAGTAGGAGATACCGCCAGCTTTGAAATCGCATTTGATCCCGAAGAAAGAGTAATTCCCATGCATCCCAAATTAACCCAAGTTTTAAAGGAAAATCCTGAAGCTCACAGAATATTCGACAGTTTGAGACCTTCACTTCAACTGGAAATCGTTCGATATATATCTTTTTTAAAAACAGAGGAATCCATTAATAAAAATGTTTTGCGAGCCGTAAATTTTTTACTCGGAAAAGAAAGATTCATCGGGCGGGATAAACCGTAACAAAAGTTTTTTTAACCGCAAGAGGCTGAGGCTGTCCGAAAAGTAATCTTTGAGCAGTTATACTCGATGAAATTAAAGTTATTGCTATCACGATTAACAGCTATGAGTAAAACAATTTGGTTGTCTTCTGATTTAGATTAAATTTTTCTGAATATCCAACGGTAAAATGTAGATTTATTTTTTTCTGATTTTCATAACAGGATGCTACAGGATAACAATTGTAATTCATTATTTTATTTTTATACCGATTATGCATTCAATATAGTTCAACAAGACTAGTCTGTTTTGATACTATATGGGATTACTATTTGACTATCTGTAAAATAAAGATGGTTTACTTACTATAAAACTATAAAATGATTAAAAAATACAGTTATATCAGCCTGCTGTTAGTGGCTTTGTTTATCTTAAGCAGTTTCAAAAATGAAAAAATTAAGCTGAACGGTACTTGGCATTTTCAAATTGACCGCAAAGATGAAGGCATCACTGAAAAATGGTACAATAAAAATCTTTCAGATGCGATAAAGCTTCCTGGTTCGATGGCACAATTCTTAAAAGGAGATGAAATAACCTTAAAAACAAAATGGACAGGTTCTATTTATGACAGCTCTTATTATTTTGTTCCAAGATTAAAAAAGTATCGTGAACCGGGAAGTATACACATTCCTTTTTGGTTAACGCCTGCAAGGCATTATGTTGGTGCAGCTTGGTATCAAAAAGAGGTAAACATTCCTGCAAATTGGAAAGGCAAACGAATATTGCTCCATTTAGAAAGAACTCATATAGAAACCAGAGTTTGGATAAACGATAAAGAAGTGGGGATGCAAAACTCCTTGGTAGCGCCTCATGTTTATGATTTGAGCCAATATCTAACAACGGGCAAACAGCGCATTTCTATTCGGATAGATAATCGGATTAAAGAAATTAATGTGGGGCCCGATTCGAACAGCATTACCGATCATACGCAAGGAAACTGGAATGGCATCATTGGCAAAATTGCATTGGAGTCCGGTTCGCCAGTTTATATCGATGATGTTCAAATTTATCCAGATGTAAAAAACAGAAAAGCCCTCGTAAAAATCACGATTAATAACAGCACTCAAAATCAATTTAGCGGTGAACTTTCTATAACTGCAAAGAGTTTTAATTCTCAAGCATCTGACAAAACCCAAGCGATTACAAGCAGTTTTTCCGTAGTCAAGCAGGGAGATCAAACAATCGAACTTGAACTGCCTTTCGGAAAAGGAATGCTCACTTGGAATGAATTTGATCCTGCTTTGTATCATCTGGAAGCAAAACTTTCTTCGAATGAAGTAAGCGACACAAAAATCGTCCAGTTTGGAATGCGTGAATTCAAAATTAAAGAAAACCAATTTTTAATAAATGATGTTCCTCTATTTCTTAGAGGAACGGTTCATAATTGTGAATTTCCGCTAACTGGCTATCCTGCAACAACATTGGAAGCTTGGGTGAAAATTTTTAAAACCATAAAAAAACATGGATTAAACCACGTTCGTTTTCACTCGTGGTGTCCGCCCGAAGCTGCTTTTATTGCTGCAGATAAAATTGGGCTCTATTTGCAGCCCGAAGGCCCAAGCTGGCCTAATCACGGCCCTAAAATAGGATTGGGGCAGCCTGTAGATCAATTTTTATATGACGAAACCACGAGAATGGCAAAAGAATACGGAAATTATGCGTCGTTTACAATGTTGTCTGCTGGAAATGAGCCTGCTGGAAATCAAGTAAAATACCTCAATCAATTTGTAGATTTTTGGAAAGCAAAAGACAGCAGAAGGGTTTATACCGGCATGACTGTGGGAGGAAGCTGGCCTGTGGTTCCGAATGCAGAATATCAGGCTCGTGGAGGCGTGAGAGGTTTAAAATGGGAAAAAATGCCTGAAACCGAATCTGATTTCAGTGCTGGAATTGCTCCTTTTAAAGTTCCTTTTGTAGCTCACGAAATAGGGCAGTATTGTGTTTTTCCTAATTTTGAGGAGATTAAGAAATATAAAGGAGTTTACAGAGCCAAAAATTTTGAAATGTTTCGTCAGGATCTTAAAGATCACAATATGGAAAATCAGTCAAATGATTTTTTAAATGCCTCTGGAAAACTACAGGTTTTATGTTATAAAAATGAAATCGAAAAAATATTGAGAACGCCTGGTTATGCCGGTTTTCAAATGTTGGGGTTACAGGATTTTCCTGGTCAGGGCACTGCTTTAGTGGGAGTTTTAGACGCTTTTTTTCAGGAAAAAGGATATGTGTCCGTTCAAGAATATGCCCGGTTTTGTAACGAAACCGTTCCTTTGGCAAAAATTCCAAAATTTGTTTATACAAATGGAGAAACTTTCAAAGCGGCAATTGCTCTTTTTCACTCTGGGAAAACATCTTTGAAAAATGCAGTAATTAACTGGACAATCAAAAATGAAAAGGGGAATATACTTGCTGCCGGAAGCTTTGACCCTAAAACATTCGAAAACGGGAATGGCCTTTTCGCCGGAAATATAGAATTTTCGCTGGGCGGGATTAAGGATGCTTCCAAATTAAATCTTGAAGTAAAAGTCAATAATACAATCTTTGCCAACGACTGGAATTTTTGGGTGTATCCCGATAAAAATACTGAAATATCTCCTTCGGTTTATTACACAACCGTATTAGACGATAAAGCAAAAGAAATACTGCAAAATGGAGGAAAAGTGTTTTTGAATGCTTCGGGCAAAGTAATTAAAGGAAAAGAAGTTGAAATGCATTTTCTGCCTGTTTTTTGGAATACTTCTTGGTTCAAAATGCGTCCGCCACATGTTACTGGAATGCTAATTCAGGATAAAAGTCCTGCTTTTAATGATTTCCCAACTAGTTTTTACAGTGATTTGCAGTGGTGGGAAATTCAAAATCGTTCACAGGTAATGAATCTTGAAGATTTTCCAGCCGATTTTCGTCCGTTAGTTCAGCCAATTGACACTTGGTTTATGAACCGCAGACTGGCTTTAGTCTTTGAAGCCCAAATAGGAAAAGGAAAAATTATAGTAAGCAGTGCCGATATTGGCCCGGATATGGAGAATAAGCCTGCATCCAAACAATTATTTTTTTCGTTGCAAAAATATATGGATTCGGATGAATTCAATCCAAAAGGCAAATTGGATTTTGAGATGATAAAAGATGTATTTGTCAGTCCGTCCCGCGAAGTGTTTAATACTTATACAAAAGACAGTCCAGATGAATTGAAACCTAATTCAAACCAGAATAAAGTGAAGTAGCCAATTATAAAATCGGCTTTAATCTAAAGTCTTATTATAATCCATTTTTTCGCTCCATTCCAATTCATCCGGCAAGTTTTTATTACTGAATTCGATATGAATCACTCTCCGTCTTTCATTATTTGTCGTTTTGTTAGAAGCGTGAAAAAGTAAGGGTTTCATAATCATTATTCCTCCTTTATCAACTTCGCAGATGGTTTGAATTTCGTTTTCGATATCCGCTTTATCTGTTCTGTAAATTCCTTTGTTATGCGATTTATTTAAGACTTTTAAAGCTCCGTTTTCTTTAGTTGTTTTATCCAGATGAATTCTAATTGTAAAAATGTTTTCCAGAATTTCTTTTGGAGGCTGAACAGCAAATTGATTTTGCTTATTTGTCCAATTTTCAAAATTTTCTACATCCATTTTTTTGTCAACTGAAATTGTCAAATCTTGGTGATAAGAAACAAACCAATTCGATTTTTCGGGTTTGTCAAAATAAATTGATTTTGTTATGAAATAATCTTCTCCAAAGTTTGATTTTATAATATCAATCAGGTTTTGATTGAAAATATAGTTTAGAGATTCTGGAATTTCTTTGTGGAATTGTCTAATGGCAAATAAATCGTCCGATTTTCGAAATGTTGATTTTTCAGTTTTATTTTCAGCTGCGTTTTCAATTATTGCTGTCAGTTTTTCAATTTCATTTTGATCGTAAACATTTTCTATAATTGTAAAACCTTCAGTTTCTATTTCTTTTAAATTTTGCATTTTTTGACTGAAATTCGTTTAGTTATTTTCTCTACAAGCTCAAAAGGTTCAAATACAAAACCATCTTTCCATTAAGCTAATTGCCCAAATCCGTTGTAGCATCTATGTTAGCGGTTCGTTGTTCTTCCTGTCATTCGTTATTGTTTTGTTCAATTACTCCCAAGGCAGGACATTTATATTGTCCCACCTGTTTTTAAAACTTTCTGTCATTGTTAAATAATTCTCTTTTGTCATTGTTAATTTGTTAGGTCTAACAATCATATCAAAAGCATCTTCAAGTCCATAAGGTGCAAAAATTTCAAATTTGTCTGACCTCCTTACTCCAATTGCAAATGCAGATAACCAAGTTTCAATACCGTCTTCTGTTCTGTTAAATTTGTCAATAACATTTCCAAATTTTTTAGGATACCATTCGTAAACATATGCTTGATTTGTAATGTCGAGTTGGAACTTATGAGTTACTTTTTTTTCAATATTCGTCTGATGTGATTTTTCTAATAATCTATCTTCAGTGTCAGAGTAGTAAACAATATCAAAATCTTTCACTTTTTCAAGGTTAGGTCTGCCAAGTATGTTATTCCATATCAATTGAGTTATTGCTCCGCCTGCTAAATAATAGTCTGTCAAGCCATAGTTATTACATTTGTTTAATGTATCAATGATTTCTGGACAATTATTTAAATATGAAATCAGTTCTTTTCTTCGGTCTGTCATTATTGTCATAGTTTTGAATATTCTATTTAAAATCAGTCATTTTCAATGTTTGTAGGGTGTCGCTTATAATGGTCGTTAACGTCAGTCTGTGAAAAAACTAAAATCAGCCTCTTGAGAATCTCATATTTGAGTTTTTTCTTTGGTAGCCCTCTGAATATTTTAAAAATTTAAAGTAGTTTTTTCATAGCCTGACGTTCTGGTACTACAACGGGTTTGGGACTAAATTAAGCCCATTCTTCGGATTTGCCACTCGAGCGATAGCGAATAGACGAAGTAAATCATCCCAAATACAAAACCAACTTTCCATTAAGCCAATTACCCAAATCCGTTGTAGTGGCTCTTAGCGGTAGTATTAATCTATGATAAATTTGTTTAAATTATATACATTTTCAATATTAGTTTCGTAATCCTTTGTGCTAATTATTCCGTTCTTTTCAAAATAAAATTTAAAATAAATTTTGGTAGAATTAACCGAAATGTAATTTGAGGTTTTGACAATTTTATTAAATCCACTAAAAAGAGGTTCCAATTGAAAATAAGAATATCTTTTGTATTCATCATTTTCAGAAAGTTTGTAATAACCCTTAATTATTCTACTTGAAGTATTGTTTTTAAAGTCAAATTTTATGGAAGTAAATCCTTTTTGTGTATCGGTTTCCATATCACATTCTGCGAAGTCAACCTCTATGTCTTTTATATCAATGMTTACTATCTTGGTTTTATTAGATATAAAATATTTGAAACAAACATTTTGATAGTAAAATGGTGTTGTTGCGTTAAAACTAATAAGATTATAATATGTTGAGGGTTTGAGTTTATATTTTAAATTCAAACTTCTACCTGCGGGCAATTTTTTACTGATTAAATTTTCATTTAATATTTGAGAACAATAAGGATTTTTAAGAATAGAGTCATATTCTATTATGTACAAATTAGAAATAGGATTTTTAGTGTTGTTTTTTATAGTTAATTGACTACAAACTCTAGCACTAAATAGAACTAAAATAGATAAAATTATCGTTTTTTTCATTGTTTGCTTTTTTATTCTAACTAACGTTTTTGCTATGTTTTTAAAATTAACTATTAGTTTTTTTATAATATTTGTCTAAATTTTTACTTTCTTCCGTCGGTTTAAGGCGCCAATTTGATGCAAAATACGTGTTATTACCACTAACGTCAGTTTGTGAAAAAACTAAAATCAGCCTCTTGAGAATCTCATATTTGAGTTTTTTCTTTAGTAGCCCTCCGAATACTTTCTATATTTGAAGAGGTTTTTTCACAGCCTGACGTTCTTGTACTACATCGGGTTTGGGACTAAATTAAGCTCATTATTCGAATTTGCCAAATCTCCCAAGTACAAAACCATCTTTCCATTAAGCTAATTGCTCAAATCCATAGGAGTAGCTGTTATGCGTTCGTTTTTTTATTTTTGTTGTTCAAATATTTTTATCAAAGTCAAAGCAAAACTTGGTTCAATTTGGTCAATTCTTCCTGTGTTAATATTTATACCAACAGAACCATTTCCTGGATTATAATTTGCACCTCCCAAACCAATTCCAGTAAAACTTATAAATGTAGCAGATTTATCTTCTTCCCCTTTAATCCAATATGTCATTCCTGTAAAACCTCCTTTATTTATTTTTAATTCTTCACCAATTTTTACATCAAATTCTCTAAACTTTCCACTGTCAATTTCGTATTTTTCTCCATCTACTTTAAAACTTTGGCTTTTTAATTCTGTTAAATTTTGATTTCCAAAAACATAAACTTTATTTTTAGGAACATTTTTGTAGTTGTTTTCAAAAAAGATGTCTTCACAAAAATATGTTGATAATATCAATTCTGCGTTTTCGCTATCTATTTTATTAAAACTATCAAACTTAAAAGAATTTGCTCCTATTTTTTGAACTTCACTTTTGATTTTTTGAAACAATGATGAAAGGTCATTCAACTTTCCTGTTGATTTTACTTTTGCCACAAACTTTGAGTTTGATAAATCGGTTTCTTGACAAATGAATACAAACAATTTGTCTTTTGGTTTCTCAATTGTATCATTCTTTTCAATAAATTCAATTTTTTGGGAATAAGAAGCATTTCCAATAATTATCATCAATAAGAATATTAATTTTTTCATAGGTTTTATTCATGGTTTTTGGTTTCTGTTGCTCGAAAAATAACCGACATATAACCCTCTCAAAAGTTGTGAATAACTTTACGATGCTTTACATAGGAGTAGCTGTTATGCATCGTTTTTTTCTTTCCTATATACATTTACTTCACTATTCGTCGCAGTGATAAAATATTTTCCGTCAAAAGAAAATCCATATGCCCTTAATTCATAGTCGTGAAAGATTCTAAAACAATCTTTTCCTTCGTCTTCTTTGTAAATGCTTTTGAAATTCGGTTCAAAAATCAAATCAATTATTGGCCAATCGATTGCCATAAATTGAATAAAATCTCCTTCTTGATTGGATGATGGAAGTCTACCTCCGTGTAATCCACTAACCAATATCTTTTCGTCTGAGAGCTTTCCTATTCCCATTGCCCATAATTCATATGAATTAATCCATTCCCAATTAGTATCGTAATCTCTATCTGTCAATTCAAATTTTGAACAATCAATCAGACCTCTTCCTTGGCTTGAAATCACTAAAAGTAATTCAGGATATTTTTTTGAAAACCCAACTTCACTTAATCCACCAACTGCAAATGTTTCTTTTTGCCAGCCTTTCGGTATGTCACATATTTTGGCTTGATTGACTACCTTTTGAAGTCTCAATCGGTTTTCGTTATCTGGATTTACATTTTTTTTGAAAAAGTTCATTGTATTGCAGTTATTTTCTAAAATGGTGCATAACGTCAGTCTGTGAAAAAACCTTCGTTTGAGTTGCCTCAAATATAACAAAAAAGTTGTGGCAAAACAGGAATTTTCGTATTTTTAGGAATGCAACATATCACAGGGATTTCCCGCCACCAAATGCGTATTTTTAGTTTAGAAGAGGCTATAGCTCCCAATAATCAAGTACGATTTATAGATGCTTTTGTAGCGTTTGTAGAT
>NZ_JBFUGG010000037.1:0-20000 GCF_056403035.1 Flavobacterium sp. P3_A6
TTTAAAATCAACTGAGTAAACCTGATTCTTTCGTGTTAACAAACTACTTTTACCATATTCCCTATAGAAACTAACCCATTTACGAATATTAGATTCGCTGATTCCTTTCTTCTTAGATACCGTTTCACATGAATAATGCTGATGAACCACTAATTCTACACATTCAAGTTTAAATTCGTAATCATACTTGACTTTTCTTTCCATAAAAATGCCCCCAAATAGTGTCTAACTTTTTGGGGGCAGTGCATTTGAAACAGCCTCTTTTTTATCTATTTTATGCTCATGAAGTACCCGATTAAATTTTCTTTTTGATTTAATTCCAGTTTTTTTCTTAATCGGTATCTGGCCAAATCTACCCCTCCCGTAGATATGTTCATGAATTCGGCAATTTCTTTGGTAGACATGTTCATCAACAAATAGGTTGCCAAGTCCATTTCTCTTGGAGTAATGGAAGGGTGTTTTTCCTTTAATTTTTTCAGAAAATCGAAGTGGACATTTTTCAAGTGTTTTTCAAGATCCTTCCAGCTTTTATCAGTACTGACTTCCTTGATGATGCTTTTATTCAGTTTTACAAATTGAGTTTTTGCCGCTTCGTCAAAAGAACTCGTATTTATATCTCTTAGCTTTTGAATAATTCCGTTTAATATTTTATTTTTCTTGACTACTTGCAATGTGTTGTTTACTAATTCCTTATCTTTTGACAGGAGCTTTATTTGCAGTTTGTCATTTTCTAGTTTTTCAATTTCTTTTTCTAATTCATATTGTTCCAGCCTGATCTTAGTTTCTTTTTCTAAATATAATCTTCGCTGTTCTAAGGTTTCAACATATTTATTTTTTCTTATTTTCATTCTTATTCTAAATCGGATGTAATATACCAAACCAGTCGCTATTAGTAAGTAAAATAGGTAGGCTAATGAATGTCTGTACCATGGTGGAAACACTCTAAATTCAATAGAAGTTTCTTCCGATTGAATCCTAAAGCTGTTTCGTGCTTTTACTTTCATTTTATAATTGCCCTCTTTTAAATTGGTATATTCTTTTATAGTGTTGTTTGACCAAGCGCTCCAATTTTCATCAAAGCCTTCCAGCTGATAAGAGAATTCAATGTTTTCAAGATTTTCGTATGAAGGGGACGAAAATGTAAACTTCACTTGATTTGAGGAATAAGGAAGTTCGTATCTTTCACTTTTGTCTTGCTTGTTTCCTAGATATATAGTGTCTCCAGGAAATGTAAAGCTACTTATATGAGCAATAGGTTTTAATATAGATTTGGTTTCAATAGATGCATCATAATGTGCCAAACCATCAGTTAAGCCTATAAAAGTGTTTTTGGAATCAATAGTATTTATAGACATGTAATTGGCTACTAATTTTCCAGTTAAGTTTGAAAATGGAGTTATGACATGCTTGTATTTGTTGTTGCCTGCTTTTATCAGCGCTCCCATTGATTCATTATAGTTGTACCAAAGATTCCCATTAGCATCTTCTGTTAACTTTTTGATTTTTGGAATTGTCTTAAATATATTGGTTATTATAGCATCTTCTGTAAATGTGTTTTGAGCTGTTGAATAAGTGTAAAAAATATTATTAGATTGAAAAAAAACTTTATTGCTTATTTTTTGCAGACTTCCAGTGCCCGGATTTTGTTTTGAAAATTGAGTAAAGGTTTTAATGATGTTTGCTTTTCTTAAATCCTTATTCAGCTTAATTTGATGTACATATTGGTCTTTTTTTAGCCATAAATAATCTTTATCAAGTTCAAATGAATTGGATGATTTATCAATGCCTTCTATTTTATTTCTGAATTTCATTCCTGAACTTGTCTTTTCAAAAACGGAAAATCCATTGTAATTTGCCCCTATAAAAAAATTGGGATTATTGGGTATTGATTTAAATCCAAAGTATCCTTTGGGATCAAGGTTTTTAATCATTTTCCCATTCTGTATGAGTAAAGCTCCTTTGTTGCTGGCACATATCAATTCTCCATTTATTATCTGTACATTCCATGCTTGGGTAGTAGTTCCTTCAATAAGCTTAAAAGAGCCTTCTTTGAAATTAGTATCCCAAGGATGATAAAAAACTCCTTGATTGGTTGCTACATATAAATTGCCTTTATGCACAACAGAAGAATAAACGGTACCTAAATTATAGCTAAATCCAAAATAGGTTAGAAATGAATTTTCGTTTACGTATGCAATTCCATTATCTAATCCCAGCCATAGATTATTGCTTTTGTCTATAAATGAAGTAAGAACCGTATTGTTTTGAAGTCCTTTACTGCGGTTGATATGCTGTATAATATTTCCGTTTAGATCGCAGATTATAATGCCGTCAAGGACCGAGTTGATTACAACGTATTTGTTTTTATAAAGAATGCATCCTAGAGAGCCATTCTTTTTTATAAATGTATTGGCCTCCGTATTCCATGGAAGTGCCTGATTGTTTGTAATTATAAAAAGCCCTTTGTCTAAAGTTGCTGCTAAGATCTTATTGTTTTCTAATTCAATCATACCCCAAATCTCAGAATTATTCAAAGTGTTTAATCCTTTAAGATAATTCAGTTTGCCATTTTTATATTCTAAAATTCCAGATGAAATATCCTGGAGGTACAATTTGGAATTAGTCAAAAAAGAGAATTGAAATCTTTTTGGGGCATTTATGATTTTAATTTTGCTGTTCTTATAGATATAGATGTGGTCGAATGACTGAAAAATTACTTCATCCTTATAAAGATGTATTTTCCATACAAAGTCAATTATACCTGATGTTTTTTTATTCAATGAATTGGAAATAGAAAAGTATTCGAGTTTCCCTTTTGAATTGGCTTTAAAATAACCAAACTCATTATAGCAGCCTACATATATTTTTCCGGATGAATCTACTTTTAGACATTTAATTGCATCCGAATTTTTTGCTTTGTATTTATTCCATTTCGATCCGTCAAATTGCAAAAGACCGTCATTATTTCCAAAATAGAGATTTCCATTTTTATCTTGGTCAATATTCCAGTTTTGTGTTCCTCCCTTGTAGTCTGTTCTGCTATAATTTTTAATAAGGGGAAGGCCAATTTTTTTTACCTGCCCAAAAAATAGTATAGGAATGTTAAGTAAAATAAACAGCAAAAAATATCTAGCCAATTTCATGTATTGTTCTTTTTTATTATTTCGGGTTTGCATATGATTTGATGTGATTATTGTATAGGATAAAAATGCATTTTCAAATGTCTTTTGCACTGAATTTCAAGCCTCTTTGGCAGATTTTGAGCTAAAGTATTTAATTTATGGTAATTGTAATGGTTTTTTTCAATTAATATTTTTTTAAGTAATGTTTTTTTGTTTTTAAAATATTAATAATCAAGTAGTTCTGTTTTTTTTGATAATATTTTGTAATACTAGTTTAGTATGACTGATGTGATTTTGTAGTGATTGTTAATTCTGAAATTAGGATTTTTAGATATACTATTGCATCAAATAACTAAATAATTAACCAAAATAATTAGAAAAATGAAATTATTAAAAGCATTTATTTTTTGTATTTTGTCAGTCTTATTCTCAGTTTATGGGCATGCGCAGGAAGCGTCCATTAACGGAAAAGTGATTGATGAAACGGGGATGCCAATTCCAGGGGCAACCATAATTTTAAAAGGAACATCGTCATCAGTTGCGACAGATTTTGATGGCAAGTTCCAAATTAAAGCTCCTAAAGATGGAGTTTTAACAATCAGTTTTATAGGGTATAAAACAGTTGAGACTGCTATTAACGGTCAAACATCAGTGCAGGTAAAAATGTATTCTGTATCACAAGATTTAAATGAAGTTGTGGTAGTTGGATACGGTACCCAAAAGAAAAGCGTGACAACTGGCGCGATTTCAAGCGTAAGAGCCAGAGATCTGGAAAAAGTTCCAAATGGCCGTATTGAGCAAGCATTACAGGGCAGAGTATCGGGAGTTACAATAGCAGCCAGTTCTGGTCAGCCAGGTTCTGCATCAACAATCCGCATTAGAGGTATAACTACTTTTGGCGAAGGAGGAAATGATCCGCTTTGGGTTGTAGATGGTGTGGTTGTAGATGCTGGAGGTATTGGTTATCTTAATCAATCGGATATTGAATCGATGGAGGTTCTTAAAGATGCGGCTTCAGCTGCAATTTATGGAACTCGTGCTGCAACAGGTGTAATTCTTGTTACAACCAAAAAAGGAAAGTCTGGAAAAATCACTGTTAATTACAATGGATTTGCCGGAGTTTCATCGCCTGCAAAAAAATTAGATTTACTAAATTCAACTCAATACGCGACTTTATTAAATGAGAAATCAGTTGCTGGGGGAGGATCATTAATTTTTTCAGATCCTGCGGCATTAGGTAAAGGGACTGATTGGCAAAAAGCTATTTTCAACACAAGCGCTTTTCGTTATTCACATGAATTGAGTATTAGCGGAGGAAGTGATGTTTCAAATTTTTACGCTTCTTTTGGAGTTCAAGACCAAGAAGGGATTGTTTCTACTGATATTTCAAATTATAACAAGAAGAGTTTCCGTTTGAATTCGACTCACAAAATATCCAAAGTATTCACTTTCGGACAGACTTTTGGTTTTACAAGACAAAAGAATGTTGGTATCGGTAATACCAATAGTGAATTTGGAGGTCCGCTAAGCTCTGCAATTAATTTAGATCCGACAACTCCAATTATTGAGACAGATCCAGTTTTAGCTAATTCAGCTCCATATAGCACAAATCCTGTAATCAGAGATGCCAATGGTAATCCTTACGGAATCTCCAGCTTAGTTGGTCAAGAGATGACTAATCCATTAGCTTATACTCAAACAAGGCTGGGAGGTTACGGCTGGTCTGATGATTTAGTTGGAAATGCTTATTTGGAGGCAGCTGTTTCAAAACACTTCAAATTCAGAACAACATTTGGAGGTAAAATAGCATATTGGGGAGGTCAAGGATTTACTCCTGTTTATTATTTAAGTGCTACTTCGAACGTGCTTAAAAATAATTATGGACAAAGCGAAAACAGCAGTTTTGCATGGAATGTCGAAAATATTGCTACTTATTCCAATTCTTTTGGGGATAACAATTTGACAGTTTTATTAGGTCAAGGTGCTTATGTTGAGAATATTGGAGGAGGTTCAAGTGCCACAATGTATGGCTTGCCTATTACTAGCTATCAGGATGCTTCTTTTAACTTTGATATTCCTCAGGCAGACAGAAGCAGCGGGACTTATGATATGACGGAGCATAAATTGACATCTTTATTTGCACGTGTTAATTATGATTTTAAAGAAAAGTATTTATTAACCGGTATTATTCGCCGTGACGGATCTTCCCGTTTTGGAGCCAATCATAAATTTGGTGTTTTCCCTTCTTTTAATCTAGGATGGGTAGTTTCGAAAGAAGAGTTTTGGAAAGAGAATGAGGTAATTAATACTTTAAAAATTAGAGGAGGTTATGGTGTTGTTGGAAATGATGCTATTCCAAACTTTAGATATCTTTCTTTAGTAGAAGGCGGTTATAACTATTCTTTCGGTAATACAGGTGCAATCACTACAGGTTATGCAAACCTTACTTTGGACAATCCAGATTTAAGATGGGAAGAGACTTCTCAGGCAAACATTGGGTTTGAATCAAAATTTTTCAATGACCTAAGCCTTACTGTAGATGCATATAATAAAAAAACTACAGGGATTTTACGTCCAATAAACATTCCGGGTTATGTTGGGGTCGTTTCAAATCCAACAGGAAATGTTGCTGATATGGAAAATAGAGGTATTGAGTTTGAGTTAGGATACAGAAAACAATTGGGTGATTTTAATTTTTCAGCAAGCGCAAATTTAGCTTATTTAGAAAATGAAGTAACATATGTAGCTTCTGATTCAAATTATATTACTGGAGATGCATCTTTCCAATCTATGGGAGCAGTAACCAGAACTCAAGTAGGCCAATCGTATAACTCATTCTATGGATTAAAAACAGCTGGAATTTTCCAAAATGATGCAGAAATTACTGCTTATAAAAATGCTTCAGGCGGTTTAATTCAGCCAAATGCACGTCCAGGAGATTTCCGTTGGATTGATACAGACGGTAATGGATCTATCAATGACAATGACAAACAGTTCTTGGGCAGCAATATTCCAAAATATACATTTGGCTTTACATTGAACTTGGATTATAAAAACTTTGATTTTATGGCATTTGCTCAAGGAGCATCAGGAAATAAAATTTTCCAAGGTTTAAGAAGATTAGATATCGGAAACGCGAATTATCAAACAGAAGCTTTGGGCCGCTGGACTGGTGAAGGAACATCTAATGATTATCCAAGACTAACATCTAATGATACTAATGGAAACTTTGGTAAGATGTCAGATTTCTACTTGGAAGATGGAGATTATTTACGTTTAAAAATAGTTCAATTTGGTTATTCATTACCAACAAATGTAGTTTCTCAAATAGGAGCAAGTAAAGTTCGCTTTTACTTAACAGGTGAAAACTTGTTCACTTTGACTAAATATACTGGATATGATCCAGAAATTGGCGGAGGTGTATTTGGAATAGACAAAGGAGTTTATCCACAGGCAAGAACATTCATGTTTGGAGCTAATCTACAATTTTAATAAAATTAAAGAATTATGAAAACGATAAAATATAAATACTTTTTTATAGCAATAGCAATGATTTCTTTAGGGTCTTGCTCTGAAGATTTTGTGGAGGTAACACCAAAAGGATCTTTTCTTTCGGATAATTATTATTCAAATGAAGGACAGGCTACAGCAGCACTTGTTGGGGTTTATGATCCAATCAGAAAAAATTCGGGTGGTTTTGAAAATATAATCGCAATGATGAATGCAGGATCTGATGATTTCTATGCAGGCGGGGGCGGATCTACAGACGGAGATGGAATTCAAAATTTTTCAAAGCATTCACTTTCTTCAACGAGCATTCCAGGAAGTTTTTGGAATGACCATTATCAAGGAATTTTTAGAGCCAATACATTACTTGTGAAATTGCCGGATGTTGATATGTCCGATGCTTTAAAAGCTAGATTTACGGCTGAGTCAAAAGCTTTGCGTGCGATTTATTATTTCAATTTGGTGCGTATGTTCAAGAACATTCCATTATTGTTGCAACCGTTGACTGCTACGAATATGTATGATGCAGAACAGGCAGCTCCTGAAGCGGTTTATGCTCAAATTGAAAAAGATCTGACTGAAGCAATTCCTTCTTTGCCTGCATCAGTTCCTGCTAGTACTGAATCTGGCCGTCTTACAAAAGGTGCTGTTCAGGCTATGCTTGGAAAAGTATATTTATTTGAAGGTAAAAAAACGGAAGCGACTGCAGTTTTGGCTCAGGTAAATGGCACTCCTGGCGCAACTAATCAATATGGAAATAAATTATTGACCAATTTTAATGATTTATGGGTTGTTTCGAATAAGTTCAATACAGAATCGCTTATTGAAGTGTCTCATACTAGTGCAGGTAATTCTGATTGGGGATTTTGGGGCTCAGGCAGAGATGAAGGAAATTCATTGAATGTGATGGTAGGGCCTAGAAGTTATTCAAAACCAGCTGCATCACCAGCTCCAGATTTACCGTCAGGATGGAGTTTTAATGTTATAACACAAGATTTATATGATGCGCTTAAACCAGATCCAAGATTTGGAGCTACAATATTAGATGTTAAGGCATTGAAAGCCGCAGGTGAGGCAGATTATATTGGAGGATACCAAGATACAGGCTATTTCTTAAATAAATTCCTTCCCCGTAAAACTGATGTTCGTACTGGTGGCGGCGCTGCAGAGTTAAATTACAAACAAAATACATATATCATAAGACTTGCCGATACTTATTTAATGGAAGCAGAGGCGTTAGGTTCTGGAACCAGAGCGCAAGCATTGCTTGATGCAGTTAGAGCAAGAGTTGGTTTGCCTTCAGTTCCGGTTACGCTTCAAGCTATCAAAAAAGAAAGAAGATTGGAATTTGCAGGGGAGGGGCTTAGATTCTTTGACTTAGTAAGATGGGGAGATGCAGCTACTGTGCTAGCCAATAGAGGTTTTAATGCAGGCGTAGATGAAATTTTCCCTATCCCAACCAGAGAACTTCAAGGTACTAAATTGAAACAAAACCCTGGCTATAATTAAAAGCTAAGATTGGTTCAAAATCCAAATTATTAATATTAAAAACATACATATTATGAATATAAAAGTAATATTGAACAGATACATTTATCTAATGTTGTCTATTATAACATTAAGTTCATTAGGAAGCTGCCAGTCTGAAGATATCACAGATAATGGATTGTCAGATGCTAATGTAGATCCCTCTTTTACAGTTACAGCTGTAGAAGGTTCTGCTAATAAATTTATTTTAACAGCTCAGACAAAAAACGTACTGGGTTCCAAATGGGACATGGGTGATGGAGCAGGAATGGCTATTGGTAAAATGACAGAAACTGTTTTTCTTCCGGATGCAGGCACTTATACCATTACGCATGGTGCTATGGGCAAAGGAGGAATTGTAAAAACTGCAGCTAAACAGATTGTTGTAGCTACTCCAGATCCAGTAGCAGGAAATATCCTTAAAGGAGGAAGATTAACCAATAGCGATGACTGGTCTAAATGGACAGTTACAAATCCGGCTTCTAGTGCCAGTATTGTTTTTGGAAGCGGTTCTGCTACTTTGACAGCAAGCGGTTGGGCAGGTAACGGAATATATCAGGCAATTAGTGTTGCAGCAGGAAAAAAATATGTAATCGATATGGTTACTTCTTCAACAACAGGCTGCAGTAATACTTGGTTTGAAGTGTATTGCGGTTATGCTGCACCAGTAACAGGAACTGATTATTCCGAAGGAGGAAAATTAAGAGCCTTAAGTACTTGGGACGGTTGTGCAACAGCTGCTTTTTCAGGAAAAATTTCAGTTGTGGGCTGTTCGGCAGCAAACAATTTAGGAATATTCACAGCTACTAAGACAGGTACAGCTTATCTAGTAATAAGAGGCGGCGGTGAAGATATGAAGGCTGGTATCAAAATTCGGAATATTGAAATGAGACCGTCTTTATAGTTTTTTAAATTACAAAATTAATTAGTAGTTAGTTAGGTTGAGTTGGTAGAATGGCCCATTCTCCATGATTATGGGCCATTTTTTTTAATGGAATGTTTTAACGAGTAGAAAAAAATGAAAAAATATCTTTCTAGAATTAATTTAGTTATTGTGCTGAACTGCTTTTTGTTTATTTCCTGCAGCGGTTCAAATTCAGACGAGCCAGCAGCAGTAAATAAAACACCTGAAAACCTAAAAGTTACAGCTGCAATTGTTGGAGCTTCGGCGCAAAATCCAAATGGAGACGGAACCGGTGTGGTAAATTTTACTTTATCGGCAACAAATGCCACATCATATAAAATTACTCTTGGAAATGGAGAAACAAAGGAAGTAACAAACGGCAGTTTTTCTTATACTTATACAGCATCGGGTGCAAATACTTATGTGTTATACGTGTCTGCTTATAATGCTGGAAAATTTGTTAGCACGTCACTCTCTATTACCGTTTTGGTAGAATCCAAGTTAATTTGGTCTGATGAATTTAATACTGACGGCGCACCAGATGCTTCCAAATGGACTTTCCAAATTTGGGATCCAGGGAATGTTAACAGCGAACTTCAATCTTATACGAATCGTCCTGAAAACACAATTGTTCAAGGCGGTGTTTTAAAAATAAAAGCCATCAGAGAAAAATATGGAAAGGGGGACTTCACTTCCGGAAGATTAGAATCCAATGGAAAATTTGATTTTACTTATGGCAAAATAGTGATCAGGGCAAAACTCCCTACTGGAGTTGGGACTTGGCCTGCAGTTTGGATGCTGGGCAGTAATATTGGCAGTGTTGGATGGCCAGCGTGTGGCGAAGTTGATATTTTAGAATCAGTTGGAAAAGAGCTGAATGTCAATCATTCGTCATTGCACTCTCCTGGGCGTTCAGGAGCTACTCCAGATACAGGAACTATAAACGTGCCGAATGATAATACCGAATTTCATATTTATACTGCAGATTGGAGAGCAGGTTATATAAAGTTTTATGTAGATGACAAGTTGTTTTACACTTTTATAAATTCAGATAAATTTCCATTCAATAAAAACTTTTACCTAATTGTCAATTTTGCAATGGGAGGAGTTTGGGGAGGTCCTGTAGATCCAAATTTTACATCTTCAATTTTTGAGGTGGATTATATAAGGGTGTATAATTAAGAAACAGAAGAGTATAAGCAAAATCTCTCCCTTTAGCCCAATATCATTAAGTTAAGGATTAAATGATAAAATAATTGCTGATTAACGATTCTTGATTTCAGATTTGGTGTGACTAAATATTAGATTGTAGATTTCACAAGGCTTTTTACATCTGAAATCAAGAATCGTTAATCATCAATCTAAAATCTCTTAACTTAATGACATTGCCTTTTAGCTCCGATAGAAGCGGAAATCCTTGTGAGCTGGGGTTCGGCTCACAAGATTAAAGCGGATAGCGGGACCATACTTGCTGAAAAAGCCAAATCTTTCTGCTCCAAAAATTAATAATCGAGTTTGGGGTTATCAGGAATAGAAAATTAAATAACAATAATTCAGAGTCCAAAACAGATCATTATCCAGTTTTGGTCGAATTAATTACAAATAAATAATGAAAAAAATACATCAATTAGGCAAGCTGTTTTTCATAATAGCTTTTTCAGCCATACACGTCAGCTGTTCATCTTCTAATGATGGCGGCGATTCACCAGCTCCAACCCCTACGCCAACTCCAGTTGTAAAGAATGAAGTTGATTTTTGGCTGACTAAAGGAAATCAAACAGCACTTTTGCAAAAACAGACAGGTATTTTAGCTTTTGGGAGCAAGGCAAATATTTATCCAAATATTGAAATTAATGATACTCAAAAGTATCAATCCATTGATGGTTTTGGATTTACATTGACTGGTGGCAGTGCTCAAGTGATAAATCAGCTGGTAACTCAAAAAAAGAAAGACTTATTGCAGGAATTATTTGGTTCAGGCGATAATTCAATAGGATTGAGTTACTTGAGAATCAGTATTGGAGCTTCCGATTTGAATGCTTCTCCTTTTACATATGATGATATGCCGGCTGGACAAACAGACATTAGTTTGGCTAATTTTAGTCTGGCTCCTGATATGACAGATTTGATTCCGCTGCTGAAAGAAATTCTGGCGATTAATCCTAATATTAAAATAATGGGTTCTCCCTGGTCTGCACCGCTTTGGATGAAAGACAATAATAATTTTGTTGGAGGTAGTCTGCAGCCTAAATATTATGAAGTATATGCTCAGTATTTTGTAAAATTCATTCAAAAAATGAAAGCTGAAGGAATTGTAATTGATGCAGTTACTCCACAAAATGAGCCTTTACACGGGGGTAACAATCCGAGTATGGTAATGACTGCTTTACAACAGACCGATTTTATAAAAAATAACTTAGGACCTGCATTTAAATCAGCCAATATTGCAATAAAGATTATTACCTATGATCATAATTGCGATAACCCCCAATATCCTATTACGATCTTAAAAGATGCCGTAGCTTACCCTTTTGTAACTGGTTCGGCATTTCATTTGTACGGAGGTGATATTAGTGCGCTTACAACCGTTCATGATGCATTCCCGGATAAGGATGTTTATTTTACGGAGCAGTATACTTCATCTACAGGCGCATTTGACGGAGATTTAAAATGGCAGACTAAAAATGTAATTATCGGATCGATGCGCAATTGGAGTAAAAACGCACTGCAGTGGAATCTTGCCAATGACGGTTCTTTTGGCCCTCATACACAAGGAGGATGCACAACTTGTAAAGGAGCAATAACAATAAACAGCAGCGAATCATTGAGCCGTAATGTTGGATATTATGCAGCAGCTCATGCGTCCAAGTTTGTGCCTGCGGGCTCTGTTAGAATTGCAAGTACTATTGTGGGTAATCTGCATAATGTTGCTTTCAAAACTCCAGAGGGGAAAAAAGTATTACTGGTTGTAAATGATGGAAATGCTACCGAATTATTTAATGTTAAATATAACGGAAAATGGATTACCACTTCACTGGAAGGGGGAGCAGTAGGAACATATATTTGGTAATAGGGTATCAAAAAAATAAAAAATTATCACCTTATAGATTATGAGAAAAATAACGACCACGGTATTAGCACTGGCCTCTTTTTTTGTTTTTGCACAGCAAAAAAATAAAGCAGCGGCACATTCTTTTTCCGCAAAAGACAAAATAGTGACAGTGTACACTACAGCCGAAAGCACTAATTTGAGATTGTCAAAAACAGATGATCTTAAATTTTCAGAACTGAAGCAGCCTACAGAAAGACAAATTTGTGTTTTTGTAAATCCAGACAAAACTTTTCAATCCTTACTTGGAATTGGCGGAGCAATAACGGATGCAAGTGCTGAGGTTTTTGCTAAATTACCTAAAGAAAAGCAACAGGAATTCTTGAAAGCCTATTACAGTCCCGAAAAAGGAATTGGCTATTCATTAATGCGAACCACAATTCACAGTTCCGATTTTTCTTCTGGGAGTTATACTTATATTAAGGAAGGAGATACTGAATTGAAAACTTTTTCTATTGAACATGATAGAGAATTTAAAATACCGCTGATAAAAAAAGCAACCGAGACTGCTGGCGGAAAAATGACCTTATATGCAAGTCCTTGGAGTCCTCCCGCTTTTATGAAAAGCAATCAGAACATGTTGAAAGGCGGAACACTATTGCCTGAGTTTTTCCAGCCTTGGGCTGCTTATTATACTAAGTTTGTAAAAGCCTACGAAAAAGAAGGCATCCCGATATGGGGCATCACTTTGCAGAATGAGCCAATGGCAGTACAAACTTGGGAATCGTGTGTTTATTCTGCTGAAGCGGAAAGAGATTTCCTGAAAAATTTTCTTGGGCCAACAATGAAAAAAGAAAGATTGGGGAACAAAAAAATAATTGTTTGGGATCATAATCGTGATTTGATGCTGCAAAGAGCCAATATTATTTTCACTGATCCAGAAGCTTCAAAATATGCATGGGGAATGGGATTCCATTGGTATGAAACATGGGCAGGAGGTGACCAGATGTTTGAAAATGTGGCAAAAGTTCATGAAGCATTCCCTAATAAAAACCTAATGTTTACAGAAGGATGCGTGGAGAAATTTGATGCTGGTAAATATCAGTTCTGGGGCAATGGGGAACGTTATGGTTCATCGATGATTCATGATTTTAATAACGGAACTGTGGGCTGGACAGATTGGAATATTCTTTTGGATGAAAAAGGAGGGCCTAATCATGTGGGTAATTTTTGTTTTGCCCCAATCCATGCCGATACCAAGACTGGAGAATTGATTTACACGCCATCTTATTATTATATTGGACATTTTTCAAAATTTATTCGCCCTGAAGCCAAAAGAGTAAGTTCTGCAGTGAGCAGAAGCAGTTTGTTGAGCACTTCATTTTTGAATAAGGACGGAAAAATGGTAACCGTCGTTATGAACCAAACAAATGCTGCAGTAATCTATAATCTGTGTATAGGAACTCAAGCCACAGAGATTAAGATACTGCCTAATGCAATACAGACTTTGGTGTATTAATCCCATAAAGTTGATAGTTATGCGTGAGGGGTATGTTATTGATTTAATAGATTTTAGATTGAAGATTAACGATTTGTGATTTGTTGTTGCTAAATAATAGATTGTCGATTTTATGAGGTTTTTCACATCTGAAATCAAAAATCGTTAATCAAAAATCAGCAATCATTTTATCAATTAGTCTTTAACTTAAAGGCACGCCCTAAGAGTTCTTTTTATAGTAAGATTTAAAAAATAATAGGATGAAAAAAATAATAGTATTTACTTTTCTGTGCTTTGTCACTGCTTCATTTGGTCAAGGCTTTTTGCATAGAGATGGACAAAAAATTGTGAACGGAAACGGTAAAAATATCGTTCTGCGCGGTTTAGGACTTGGCGGCTGGATGGTACAGGAAGGCTACATGATTCAAACTGGAGCATTTGCTGGATCACAATATAAAATTAAGCAAAAAATTACCGATTTAATTGGTGTATCAGCTACCGAAGAGTTTTATAAAGCATACAAAAAAAACGGAATCACAAAGAGAGATATTGACTCTTTGGCAGCTTGGGGATTTAATTCTATTCGGCTGCCAATGCATTACAATTTATACACTCCGGCAATTGAAAACGAGAAAAATGGACAGATTACTTGGTTAGAGGAAGGTTTTAAAATGACCGATGATTTAGTAAAATGGTGTGCCGCCAATAAAATATATTTAATCTTAGATTTGCACGCTGCTCCTGGAGGCCAAGGGAAAGATGCTGCAATATCCGACTATGATGATTCAAAACCATCACTCTGGGAGAGTACTGCAAATCAAGATAAGATGGTAGCGTTTTGGGAAAAATTAGCCCAGCGCTACAAAGACAATCCGTGGATTGGAGGTTATGATATTATCAATGAGCCTAATTGGAATTTTACAGGAACTAATCAAAACGGTTGTGATGAAACATCAAATGCTCCTTTAAGAGCGCTGCAAGGTAGAATCACAAAAGCGATAAGAGCCATTGACGCCAATCATTTAATTATCATTGAAGGAAACTGTTGGGGAAATAATTACAACGGTATGTTCCCGCTTTGGGATGAAAACATGGCGCTGAGTTTTCATAAATATTGGAATACCAATGATACTGCTTCTATCCAAGCCATGTTAAATTATAGAACTCAATATAATGTGCCTATTTGGTTAGGCGAAAGTGGAGAAAACTCTAATGTGTGGTTTGAAGAAGCCATTTCATTAATGGAATCCAATAACATTGGCTGGGCTTTTTGGCCAATGAAAAAAATTGAGAATTTAGCGGGAGTAACTTCGGTGAAAAAACCAGCAGGCTACGATAAAATATTAGAGTATTGGAAAAAAGGAGGTGAAAAACCAAATGTAAGTTTTGCCAAAAAAGTTCTAATGCAGATGGCTGAGAATTATAAAATGGAGCATCTTACTATCAGGCATGATGTGATTGATGCCATGTTTAGACAAGTGCAAAGCAATGACACTAAAAAATATAAAAACCATCAGCTTCCGGGAAGAGTATATGCGGCCGAGTTTGATTTAGGCCAAAACGGTTATGCTTATTCAGATAATGACGTAGCCAATTATAACGGGACTAAATTTACACAATGGAATAAAGGAGGCAAAATGAGAAATGACGGAGTCGATATTGAAGTCTGTACTGATAAGGAAACCAACGGTTTTCAGGTTTCTTCTATTGAAGATAAAGAATGGTTACAATTTACTGCTGATGTAAAAAAAGAAGGCAATTTTGATGTAGAAATTCGATATTCCAGTGAAAAAGCGGGCGGGAAACTATATTTGGCACAAGACAATGTGAGAATTTCAGAATCAATTGTTCTTCCCATTTCTGGAGGATTAATGGCTTGGAAAACAGTTATACTTAAAAATATTATCCTTAAGCAAGGTGTAAATAAAATTCGTGTTAACTTTGAAGGAGGAAGCTTTAATCTTAATTTTCTAGAATTTAAAAATGCTCCAAAATTAAAATAGAGTGTTTCAATTGAATATAAAATTTGTAAAATGAAAACAACAGCTACACTGATATTAGTATTCGTTTCTTTTTTTGCTTTTTCACAGCAACAAACCATAGACCAAAAAGTCGAAACTTTATTGAAGAAAATGACTCTGGAAGAGAAAATCGGGCAGATGAACCAATACACTGGTGACAATACTGCTACGGGGCCAATTACAATTAACGCCAATAAACAAAATGAAATCAAAAAAGGCTTAATTGGCTCGATGCTGAATATTATGGGGACAAAATATACGAGACAATACCAAGAGTTAGCAATGCAGTCGCGATTAAAAATTCCTTTGTTATTTGGGCTGGATGTAATTCATGGCTATAAAACAACCTTTCCTATTCCTCTTGCGGAAGCTGCAAGCTGGGATTTGACAGCGATTGAACTTTCGGCTAGAATTGCTGCGACGGAAGCTGCTGCCTCAGGAATTCACTGGACATTTGCGCCAATGGTTGATATTTCTCGTGATCCGCGCTGGGGCAGAGTGATGGAAGGCGCAGGTGAAGATACCTATTTAGGATCCAAAATTGCGTATGCAAGAGTTAAGGGATTTCAGGGAAATTTAGGCGATGTGAATTCGGTTATGGCTTGTGTAAAACATTTCGCCGCCTATGGAGCCGCTGTTGGAGGACGTGACTATAATTCGGTTGATATGAGTAACAGAATGCTTTGGGAAACGTATCTGCCTCCTTACAAATCGGCACTTGATGCAGGAGCAGCTACGTTTATGAATTCTTTTAACGATCTTAACGGGATACCGGCTAGTGCCAATAATTATTTGCTTAGAGACATTTTGAAAGGGAAATGGAACTTTCAAGGTTTTGTAGTTTCCGACTGGGGTTCTATTGGCGAAATGGTGAATCACGGATATGTGAAGGACAACAAAGAGGCGGCTCTTGCATCTATAACCGCAGGAAGTGACATGGATATGGAAAGCAACGCCTATCGCTATAATTTGGAGCAGTTGGTAAAAGAAAATAAAGTTCCCGTAGCTTTAATCGATGATGCTGTAAAAAGAATTTTACGCAAGAAATTTGAATTGGGACTGTTTGATGATCCGTATAAATTCTGCAGTCTAGAAAGAGAGCAAGCAGCATTAAATAATCAGGAGCATACTAAAGCAGCTAGGGAAATGGCAGCAAAAAGTATTGTGCTGCTGAAAAATGAAAGAGACGTTTTACCACTTTCCAAAGGGCTGAAAACAATAGCTTTTATTGGTCCAATGGTGAAACCAAAAAGAGACAACCACGGATTTTGGGCTGTGGATGTGAAAGACGTGGATTCGACTTATATTGTTTCACAATGGGAAGGCTTGGAGAATAAAGTAGGCAAAAGAACTAAAATTTTATATGCAAAAGGCTGCGGCGTTGAAGACAAAAGCAAAGAAGGTTTTGCCGATGCATTGAATGTTGCCAGTCAAGCTGAGGTTATTATTTTGAGCATTGGAGAAAATTTTAACAAAAGCGGGGAAGCCAAAAGCAAAAGCAACCTGCATTTACCTGGTGTTCAGGAAGATTTAATCAAAGAACTCCAAAAAACAGGAAAACCAATTGTTATTTTAATTAATGCGGGAAGACCGCTGGTTATTGATTGGATTGCTGATAATATGCCAACAATTGTCTATACTTGGTGGTTGGGATCCGAAGCCGGAAACGCCATTGCCGACGTGCTTTTTGGGGATTACAATCCGTCTGGAAAATTACCAATGACATTTCCTAGAACCGAAGGACAAATTCCAATTTATTACAATCATTTCAATACGGGAAGACCTTCTGTCAATGAAGATAAAAATTACAAATCGGCCTACATCGATTTGCCGACTACTCCAAAATTCCCGTTTGGATTTGGATTGAGCTATACCACTTTTGAATATTCAAATTTGAAATTGTCTAAAAAAACAATGAAAAATAATGAAACGATTACCGTTTCGGTAAACATAACCAATACAGGAAGCGTAAAGGGAGAAGAAATGGTTCAATTGTATTTGAGAGACAGAGTTGGTTCTGTCGTGCGTCCAGTAATCGAGTTGAAAGATTTTCAGAAAATAACATTGAACCGCGGCGAAACCAGAACAATTCAGTTTACAATTGATAATCAAAAATTGTCGTTTTACAACAACGCATTAGAGTTTGTTTCAGAACCTGGTGATTTCGATTTAATGATTGGTTCCTCTTCGGCAGATATACGTGTGAAAGACAGTTTTGAATTGGTGAAATGATTTCGATGAAATCGCTATTAACTTCAAGTTTGCGCCAGCAATTGATAAATCATCGAACTCCGATGAAAATAAAATTTGCATATATGAAATATATTTTAATATTTATTTTTACGCCTTTTATGCTTTTGGCGCAAGCCAAAAAAGACACCATCAGAGTGTTTTATTTAGGAGGTCAGTCGAATATGCAAGGGTATGGTTATGTAAAGGAACTTCCGGATTCTTTAAATAAAATAAATAAAAATGTTTTTATTTATCAAGGAAACCCTGTAGGAGATAATGATAAAAAAGGAGGATTAGGGAAGTGGGATGCTCTTCAGCCAGGCAATGGAACTGGTTTCGAATCGGATGGAATTACCAATACACTTTCAGACAGATTTGGTATTGAACTTTCATTTGCCAAGAAACTGCAAGAATTGTACCCAAACCAAAAACTCGCTATTATAAAATATGCCAGAAACGGATCTTCGATTGATAGTACCGGAACTTCTTATTTTGGTGCTTGGGAGCCTGATTTTAGAGGAGGAAAAGGGATTAATCAATACGATTATTTTCTAAAAACGGCCAATAGTGCTATGGCTGTACAAGACATAAACGGAGATGGGGTCGAAGATATTTTGATACCAAGCGGTATTATTTGGATGCAGGGAGAAAGTGATTCAGATAAAACAGAACGAATAGCAAATCAATATTATGTGAATTTGAAAAGGCTGATGGAACTCATGCGGGCTGCTTTTAGAAATAACGATTTGCCCATTGTAATTGGGAAAATATCAGATTCTGGTGATGATGCCGATGGAAAAGTTTGGGGATTTGGAGAGTTAGTGCAATATGGACAAGAAAAATATGCCAAAACCGAACCCCATGTAAGTATTGTGCGCACTACAAACAGCTATAAATATTCAGATAAATACCATTACAGAAGCGAAGGATATATTGATTTGGGAAAAGAATTTGCAAAGGCAATTTTCCTTTTGAATAAATAGGAGCAGCAGTTTTCCTTTTTTTCATCGGCATCACTCCTGCTGTCCGTCTCGTCCAAAAGACGAGAGGCTAGTTTACAGCTTTAGTTTTTCAAAGCACTTTTTTAAATACTGCTCAACTGAACCAAAGTGAAAAACAAATAGAACATTACAGACAAAACTTAAGTATTCGAAAAAATCTATGATAATTTGACTGGTTTTTTAGCAAGTAAATTAAAAGTCTATTTGATGATTTGTAATAAAAATAATATCTATATATTTGATTAATAACCGTAACAAAGTAGCGACAATCTATTCAAAATCGGATAGATTGTCGCTACTTAGTAGCGAGTATAAACTAGTTACCAGCAATTGCAGAAAAACTGGGAGAATTCAAGAACCGAATCAACAAATAACCGAAATAATATGGATGAAAATCTCATCAATGCCATTTTAAACGATATTCAAAACAAACCTGAATACATATTAGAAGAATCGGATATAGTGCGTAATGGCGCTACACAAATACAATATCGGGAAATTGTCAGTTTCCTATGCGAAAATGATTTCATAAGACAGCCTTTTAAAAATCATGGAAAATTGACTATTTTGGAAAAAGGCAAGGAAGTTTTGAAGTTAGGAGGTTGGCAAAAATATTTACTTAAGGAACAGCAAACTAAGGAACAAACTGCACAAAAGGCAATTTACGACGCACGAATCTCAAAATTTCAGGCAACATACGGAAAATATGCATTACCGATTTCTGCGATATCACTTTTAGTTGCAATTGGATCATTGATAACTGGAATATTAATGTACCAATCCAGAATAAAAGAACTTGAGATTAATCAAGAAAAGCTGAAAAATAAAATTGAAAAAATTGACTCTGTGAAAAATAATATTAAACAGAAATAACCAATAGTAACTGCTGGTAACAGCTACTCCTATGTAAAGCATCGTAAAGTTATTCACAACTTTTGAGAGGGTTATATGTCGGTTATTTTTCGAGTATAGAATTCCATACCAGCGGGCTTGTTGAAAAAGTTGGAAACAACTTTTTGTCCGCCGAAGGCTGGGACTGAAAAAGTTATTCTGACTTTTTCAATAATGCCACGAATTTATGTCTCTTTTATTTCATAGTCTTTCTTTTAATTTCTTAAGGCTCCTACTCCTATATGTGG
>NZ_JBFUGG010000038.1:0-19706 GCF_056403035.1 Flavobacterium sp. P3_A6
GCAGTAGCGCTTTCTACATGATTACAAGAATAACAATGATAATTAAAACCCGATTTTTCGCATCCTTTTTCTGAGTTGCATTTAGTGCATTTAAAACCATCCATCCATTTAATTTTACTCAAATAAGCTTTACAAGCATCATCATTCGGGAATTCTTTTACTAGATTCAGTATGTTTTGCCCTTTAAATTTATCCATAAGTCAGTATTTAAAGGTACTAATTTACAGAAATTAAATTGATAACTCAATTGATTTATATTATAAATAGCACTGGGTGCAACAGAGATATCGGTATAGCCGCTGCCAAAATTCAGCCCTAATCCACCGCCAAATTGTACTTTTTCCCAAAAAGGATTTCTTGGCTCTGGCATTTGTGAGTATTGAGCTATTACGTTTTCGTAGAAGAACAAGGTAAAAAAGATGAAAAGGTGCTTTGTTAGGGAGAGAAAGGTTGATTTTTTCATACTTCTGGCTTTTTTTAACAAATTTTTACGTAAAAGTACGTAAAAAAATAGATTTAAATAAATTGCTTTATTGTATTTTTGCCGAACTATTTAACAAAAGTATATTCAATAAGATATGGATAGGTTTTCATTTTTAAACGCAGCACACACAGAATTTTTCGCGCAATTATACGATCAATATTTAGAAAATCCAGATAGCGTTGAGCCAAGCTGGAGAAGTTTTTTTCAAGGTTTCGACTTTGGAATGACTACCTATAATGAGGAAAACCCAGTTCAGCGAATTGTTGAATATGTAGAAAGCAATGCTGACTGCAGTTTAGTTTCAGATAAGCTGCAAAAAGAATTCAATGTTTTAAAATTAATTGATGGATACCGCACACGTGGACATTTATTTACGAAAACAAACCCGGTTCGTGACCGCAGAACTTCGTCGCCAACTTTAGATATTGAAAATTTTGGCTTATCAACAGCTGATTTGTCAACAGTTTTTGATGCTGCACAGGTTATAGGAGTAGCGCCTTGCTCATTGCAGGATATTGTGGCTCGTCTTCAGGCAATATATTGTCAGCATATTGGGGTTGAGTATATGTATATCCGTAATCCCGGCGTGGTAAAATGGGTTCAGGATAAATTAGGAGTTAACAACAACCAGCCTAATTTTTCTGTTGAAGAAAAGAAAACAATCTTAAATAAATTAAATCAAGCAGTTTCTTTCGAGAACTTTTTGCACACTAAATATGTGGGACAAAAACGTTTTTCATTAGAAGGAGGAGAGTCTGTAATTCCGGCTCTTGATGCTTTGATCGAAAAAGCAGCCGAAAAAGGAGTAGAGCAGTTTGTGATGGGAATGGCTCACCGCGGACGTTTGAATGTCTTGGCTAACATTTTTGGAAAATCAACTCAAGATATCTTCGGTGAATTCGATGGTAAAGATTACGACCAAGAATACTTTGACGGAGATGTAAAATACCACTTAGGTCTTACTGCCGATAAAGTGACTAAATCTGGTAAAAAAATAAATATCAATTTAGCTCCAAATCCTTCGCATCTCGAAACAGTAGGTGCAGTAATCGAAGGAATTACAAGAGCCAAACAAGATAAATATTTTGCAGACGATTTCAGTAAAGTTTTGCCAATTGCCGTTCACGGTGATGCTGCAATTGCAGGTCAGGGGATTTTATATGAAATCATTCAAATGTCATTGCTTGACGGTTACAAAACAGGCGGTACAATTCATATTGTAATCAATAATCAGGTTGGTTTTACGACTAACTATCTTGACGCTCGTTCCTCTACTTATTGTACGGATGTTGCCAAAGTAACGCTTTCGCCGGTATTGCACGTAAATGCTGATGATGCCGAAGCAGTTGTACATGCAGTATCTTTTGCATTAGATTACAGAATGCAGTTTGGACGTGACGTGTTTATCGATTTATTAGGATATAGAAAATACGGTCATAACGAAGGTGATGAGCCTCGTTTTACACAGCCCGTTTTATATAAAATTATTGCAAAACATCAAAATCCGAGAGATATTTATGCTGAAAAGCTATTGTCTGAGAGAGTTATTGATGCTAATTATGTAAATACAATTGAGAAAGAATACAAAGCGGATCTTGAACATAATTTAGAAGCTTCCCGCAAAAAAGACCTGACTATCATTACGCCGTTTATGCAGAATGAATGGAAAGGATTTAAGCAGGTTTCTGATGATGTGATGCTTCAAAAAGTAGAAACATCTTTTGCTAAAGAATCATTAGATTCTATTATCAAAACGGTATCGACTCTACCATCTGACAAGAAATTCATTAACAAAATAACCAAAATTGTTTCTGACAGAAAAACAGGATACGATAACAACACTGTAGATTGGGGAACTGCTGAAACATTAGCTTACGGTTCACTTTTGAGTGAAGGATTTGATATCCGAATTTCAGGGCAGGACGTAGAGCGCGGTACATTCTCTCACCGTCACGCCGTAGTTAAAGTAGAAGATTCTGAAGAAGAAGTAATCTTATTGAACGCTATCGAAAACAAAAAAGGAAACTTCAATATTTTCAATTCACATTTATCGGAGTATGGTGTTCTTGGTTTTGATTATGGTTATGCCTTAGCAAATCCAAACGCATTGACTATCTGGGAAGCACAATTTGGAGATTTCAGCAATGGAGCGCAGATTATGATTGACCAATACATTTCTTGTGGAGAAGACAAATGGAACAATCAAAACGGTATCGTTTTATTATTGCCGCACGGATACGAAGGTCAAGGAGCTGAGCACTCATCTGCAAGAATGGAGCGTTACTTACAGCTTTGCGCCAGACATAATATGTATGTTGCCGATTGTACAACGCCAGCCAACTTTTTCCACTTGTTGAGAAGACAAATGAAAACGACTTTCCGTAAACCGCTTGTTGTTTTTTCTCCAAAGAGTTTATTGCGTGACCCAAGATGTGTTTCTTCAGTAGAAGAATTAGCAAAAGGAAGCTTCCAAGAAACTATCGATGACGAAGCAGTAAACAAAAAAGAGGTAAAAACATTGGTTTTCTGTACAGGTAAATTCTATTATGATATTGTTGCCGAAAGAGGAAATAACGGAAGAAATGATGTTGCAGTTGTTCGTGTCGAGCAATTATTCCCTTTCCCTGCAGAGCAGATCAAAGCGATTATCGCTAAATATCCAAACGCTGATGATTATGTTTGGGCACAAGAAGAGCCTAAAAACATGGGAGCTTACAGCTTTATGCTGATGAATTTTGACTTTATCAAATGGAGACTGGCTTCGTTAAAAGCATATTCAGCACCAGCTTCTGGAAGTTACACAAGATCAAAACGCCGCCACGCAGATGCTATCAGAATGGTATTTGACAAGAATTTATTCAGATAATAAGGAGCTATTTCCTGCTGTACACTGTATCTTTTTATTTTTAAAGGAAAAAATAAAAAGGATGCCGTTTCCATCAGGGCTAGAAAACGCAACAAACAAGTGTTCTTTTAAGGACAATTTAGAATATAAAATTCATAATTTAAAATAATAAGACATGATTTTAGAAATGAAAGTCCCATCACCAGGGGAATCAATCAAAGAAGTAGAAATTGCAACATGGTTAGTTAAGGACGGAGATTATGTAGAAAAAGACCAAGCTATTGCTGAGGTTGATTCTGACAAAGCAACACTTGAATTGCCAGCTGAAATGAGCGGGATTATCACGCTAAAAGCAGAAGAAGGTGACACAGTAGCAGTTGGGGCAGTGGTTTGTCTTATTGATACTGACGGAGCAAAACCATCAGGTGCTGCATCAGTGGCAGCTCCAGCAGCTGAAGCGCCAAAAGCAGCGCCTGCACCAGTGGCTCCGGCTCCGGTAGCAGCAGCACCTGCGCCAGCGGCATCTTATGCAGCAGGAACTCCATCTCCAGCGGCTAAAAAAATATTAGACGAAAAAAATATCGCTCCAGCAACAGTATCTGGTACTGGTAAAGGGGGAAGAATAACTAAAGATGATGCTGTAAATGCAGTGCCATCAATGGGAACTCCGACAGGAGGTTCTCGCGGTACTGAAAGAACTAAATTGTCTATGTTGCGTCGTAAAGTAGCTGAAAGATTGGTATCTGCTAAAAACGAAACGGCTATGTTGACTACTTTCAACGAAGTAAATATGACGCCAATTAACCAAATTCGTAACGAATACAAAGATGCTTTCAAAGCAAAACACGGCGGACTTGGATTAGGATATATGTCTTTCTTTACTAAAGCAGTTACCAGAGCTTTAGAATTGTATCCGGATGTGAACTCAATGATGGATGGTGATTACAAAATTGCTTACGATTTTGCTGATATCTCAATCGCAGTTTCAGGGCCAAAAGGATTAATGGTTCCTGTTGTTCGTAATGCTGAACTTTTAACTTTCCGTGGAGTTGAAGCTGAAATTAAAAGATTAGCGCTTAGAGCCCGTGACGGTCAAATCACAGTTGATGATATGACTGGCGGTACTTTTACAATAACTAATGGTGGTGTTTTTGGTTCGATGTTATCTACTCCAATTATCAACCCTCCTCAATCTGGTATCTTAGGAATGCACAACATTATTGAGCGTCCAATTGCTGTAAACGGTAAAGTGGAAATTCACCCAATGATGTATGTAGCGCTTTCTTATGACCATAGAATTATCGATGGACGTGAGTCTGTTGGTTTCTTGGTTGCTGTAAAAGAAGCTTTAGAAAACCCATTAGAATTGTTGATGGGCGGAAATGCTAAAAAAGCATTGGAGTTGTAAAATAATTTTATTTTCTGTTCCGTCCTAAAAAAAGCGATACAGATTATTAGATAAAATTAAATATTTAAACAGCAGCAAAAATGTTTTTGCTGCTGTTTTTTGTTTTATAGGCTCTCTATTAACTATGTTTTGAGAATGCATTTGATTCGGAGTTAGCATATAATTAGAATAATGAGGCCTGATTCATTATAAATACTAACTGATTCCTTGGCTATTTGGTTTGTTATTTGTGTACTTATCAATCTTAAAGTCTTGTTTTAAAATTCCATTTATTCTTTCTGCTATGGCATTTTGATAAGGGTCTGAATTTTGTGTCATACTGCATAAAACCTTACATCTTGGAATATTCAAAATTTGATATAAAAGAAAATTGCTTAAATTCCAAAAAAAAAAGAACTAGTTCTAATGAAATATTTGTAAACTGCAAAACCCAAATGATTCATTTCATTTGGGTTTTTCTTTTTATATTCGACAATAAATAGAAGAATTATGAAAATAAAATTAATGTTGCTCGTTGTTATTTTTGGCTTAGGTGCAGTTTTTGCAAATCCGCCAGCTAAAAAACGGATTTTAGTTTATACTAAAAATGGCAAAGGTTATGTTCATCAAAATATTGCTGTCAGTGTAGAAGCCTTAAAGAAAATTGGTGAAGCAAACAACCTGATTGTTGATGTTTCAGATGATCCGGCAGTAATGGCTACCAACAATTTAGCAAAGTACAGCTGTCTTGTTTTCTCGAATACCTGTAATGATATTTTTGATACGGAACAGCAAAAGCAAGCACTTGTTGATTATATTCATGCCGGCGGATCTTTCGTAGGGATTCATAGTGCCTCTGATTCTGCAAAATCCTGGCCTTGGTATGCAGCAATGGTAGGTGGAAAATTTAAATCACATCCTGTTTTTCAGTCTTTCAAAATAAAAGTGATTAATAAAAACCATCCTTCGACTTCGATGCTGCCTGAAACATGGGAAAAAGAAGATGAATGCTACTATATGAACGAGCTCAATCCGGATATTCAGGTACTTTTAGCCGCAGATTTAAGAACCGTAAATGATACTGGGAAAGAAGTTTACCCAGGGCGTGTTTTTGGTGATTACTTCCCTTTAGCCTGGTGTCATGAATTTGAGGGAGCCAGAGTGTTTTATACAGCTTTGGGACATGATAGTAAAGATTATGTCGACCCTGTGTATCTTGAGCATCTTGCAGGAGGAATTTTGTGGGCATTGGGAGAAGATGCTAAAAAATCCCATTCGAAGAAAAAATCAAGAAAATAGCAACCTAAAAAATACTATTACAGTTGCAAAAATCTTTAGTAGTTTTCAATTTCCTCAGATTACGAAATTACAATCTAATCAATACTTATTTATGGCATCAAACAAAAAACAGGCTGCTATCAGCTTTATCTTCATCACAATGTTAATCGATATTACGGGTTGGGGAATTATCATTCCGGTTATACCAAAACTGATTAAAGAATTAATACATGGTGATGTTAGCGAAGCAGCAAAATATGGTGGCTGGTTAACATTTGCGTATGCGATAACCCAGTTTATGTTTGCGCCGTTAATTGGAAATTTAAGTGATAAATTTGGGCGAAGACCCATAATTCTAATTTCGCTTTTTGCCTTTTCGCTGGATTATATTTTGCTGGCATTTGCTCCAACGATTACATGGCTGTTTGTGGGAAGAATAATTGCCGGATTAACTGGAGCAAGTATTTCTACAGCTTCGGCGTATATAGCTGATGTGAGCACGCCTGAGAACAGAGCCAAAAATTTTGGAATGATTGGTGTGGCTTTTGGGCTCGGATTTATAATTGGACCCGTTATTGGAGGTGTTTTGGGGCATTACGGATCCAGAATTCCGTTTTATGCGGCAGCTATTTTATGTATGCTGAATTTCTTGTACGGTTATTTTATTTTGCCCGAATCATTATCAAAAGAAAACAGAAGGCCAGTGAATTTGAAAAGAGCCAATCCAATTGGTGCCTTTTTGAATTTAAAGAAGTACCCTTCGCTATATGGATTATTGATCGCTTTGTTTTTGATTTATGTTGCATCACATGCTGTAGAAAGCAACTGGAGTTATTTCACGATGTATAAGTTTAGCTGGGACGAAAAAATGGTCGGAATTTCACTGGGTGTTGTTGGAGTTTTAGTAAGCCTGGTTCAGGGAGGACTGATACGCTGGACTAACCAAAAATTTGGAAATGAAAAAAGTATTTATGTTGGGATGACATTATATACTATTGGAATGTTTTTGTTTGCTTTTGCTTCCGAAAGCTGGATGATGTTTCTCTTTTTGATTCCGTATTGTCTTGCAGGAATCGCAGGTCCAGCTTTGCGTGCTATAATTTCGAATCATGTTTTGCCGACAGAACAAGGTGAAATTCAAGGGACAATTGCGAGTTTAATGAGTGCCGCAACCATTATTGGACCACCAGTTATGTCGAGTCTATTTTATTATTTTACACATAAAGATGCTCCACTTCAATTTCCGGGAATGCCATTTGTTCTAGGCGGTTTATTAATGATGACTAGTGGTATTGTTGCTTATTTCTCATTGAAAAAATATGCTGTTTCTAATATAAGCAATGATTAAAGTAATTAATTATTCCTTTGTCTTTTATCAGGTCATTAGCTCTAATAAATGCTAAGTAGGAAAATATATATTTAGTAATATAAAAATTCGCTTTTAAAGCAGGCTTTTTTTTACATTTACAATTCAAAAAAATCTACTCAAAAACATGAAGAATCAAGTCAAAGTATTGTTGCTTTCTGCAATGGTTTTATTTTTTCAAAACAGCTTTTCGCAAAAGAAAAAACCAAAACAAAAAAGCAAACCTAAAACTGAAACAATAAAAGGCGATCCGCAGCCTGTTGAAGATGTAATGCTCGTGAGTGATGCGCCAGTCATGGCTGAAGAGGCACCGCGTATAACGGAAGTACGGCCAGATGGAAATTATGGACGCTATGCCACTGAAAAAATAAACGACGAATCGATTTGGTTTTATGATAAATACAACAGCAATTATAAATTTGGAATAAAAAAAAGAGACCAAGTTCTTTTGCCTGCATTATTCGAGAGAAAGACATATCCAGCTGTAAGCGACGGTAATTCTTTTCCAATGGGAATTGGGAATAATTATGGGCTTTATAATGTTGAAAAAGAAATCTGGGAAATCCCTATGATTTACTATTCTTTGAATCACATTGGGAACGATATCTTTTCGGCACGCACAAAGAACGGCTATTATGGCGTGTTAAGCAGAGACAACAAAGTGTTAATTCCTTTCAAATGGGCTGAAATCAGTACTGTTTCTGGAGTAGAGAACTATTTTATTCTTCAGGATAAAAAAAACAATCTAAGAGGTTTATATAGTCTTTTGAACGGTAAATTCATGATTCCTTGTGAGTATCAATATGTTCAAACAGTTGACAACAGTAATTATTTTAAGGTTGAAAATGAGAAAGGATCTAATTTGGTTACGATCGACAATAAGCCAAAATTCAAAAAATGGTACACACAAATAAACAGCGTTAGCAGCAGTAAAAATTTTATCGTAAAACTGAACGATAAAATGGGGATCATAGACGAAAATGAGAATATTGTTTTGCCAATAGAATACAAGGATATTAAAACATATCCATATAATGACGGTTCATTTTTGGCTGTCAATAAAGACGGCAAATACGGTTGTGTTTTAATCAACGGAAAAGTTTCTTTGCCATTTGAATATGACCAAATTAACACCAGTTATTCCAATAGTTTGAAAACTACCAAAAACAATAAATGCGGTTTGATACAAGTAAACAGCGGTACTCCTACGGAAATTGTTACTTGTGAATACGATAATATCAATATTGAAAACGAAACATTTATTGTAGAAAAAAACAATCTGTTTGGAATGTTGGATTCCTTCGGTAAATTAATCGCTCCCTGCGAGTATGAATCCATAGATAAGGTTGTAAGCAAGAACAACAACTATTCCAGTAATTTTGTCTTTATTGCCAAAAAGAACAAGAAATTTGTCTTGTTGGACAAAAATGCACAACAAATCTCAGCAATTTCATATTCTAATATTTCTCCTGTTACTTTTTTGAATAAAAGCGGCTCTTATTATGATGAATCAAAATTTAGTTATTTGATGTGTCAAAACAATAATAAAGCAGGTCTTTTGGATATGATGGGACAGCAGGTAATGGAATCTAACTACGAGGAAATTGTTGGAGAAAACAATAATATTTTGCTCGTAAAACAAAAAGGAAAAATTGGAGCATACAATTTGCTGACTAAAACCGAAACACTTCCTTGTGTTTATGATCAGATAATACTGGATGCAAACGGTAATTATGGAGTTAAAGGAAAAGAAATCTTCTCAATAGATTTGAATGATAACACAAAAACGGTGAAATTGTAATTCATTTAAGTTTCAATACTAAAAATCCCAAACTCCTTTAGAAAAAATGGAATTTGGGATTTTTTTATTGACAGAAAACCCAGAATTACTTCAAATACAAACAATGATTAAAATAATCAATTATTCCCTTGCCTTTCATCAGGACATCGGCTCCAATAATTCCGTGGACGGGATTTACTTTATATTGGCTTAATGCTTCATTGACATGTGATAAATCGAAGATAACAAGGTCAAAAGCATTGTCCTTCCATTTGTTTAACTGCAGACAGTTTTTTGTAGACATTTGTGTTAGCATACCAGTTGCGCCAGCTCCCGAAGCTTTGGTTTTGGATTTTTTGGCATCCAATGTAAAATGATCAATACTTTCAAATCCCACACAACTGTTAGAAGCACCAGTGTCTAGAATAAAATTTCCTTTCACACCATTGATTTTAGCCTTAATCAAAAGATGCTGGGTTTTGGTAATTTTAAACTTAACTTTTTTATAGTTTGCTTTCTTCAGTTTTTCGTGTAAGTTTTTCATGCTAAGTAGCTATTGTGAGAAGTAAAAATAGTATTCCTAACGTTGTTTTCACTTTTAAACGTTATTTTTTTCTTTTTGAATGCGTCTTGTGATAAGTTTGAACAATACAAAACCTCCAATAAGTATGGCTATAATGACAAAGCCCAGCAATACATAGCTGTTTTTATCTTTGTTTTCGATATCGCCATAATACACAAATGAGGCCCAATAATAAGGTGATTTTTTAGCATTTGAAATGTTTTTATTATTCAAAAAATCAAGTTTAGCCTGATGATTAGCCTCAAAATAAGAATTGTTTTTTTTGATATTTTTATAGAAATCACCCATAAATATAGAGGTGGTATAATCATTTACTTTCCATAGGGAGAACAATAAATTTTGCGCTCCTGCAAACTGAAAACCTCTGGCAATACTCATTGCTCCTTCGGATTTGAAGAGTTTGCCAATTCCAGTTTCGCAGGCACTCAAAACGACCAAATTCGGATTTATGTTCAGATGATATAACTCAGAATACAAGACTTCCCGATCATAAAACTTAATGCTGGCAGGCGTTTCAATGTCGCCGGCGTCAGCATGAGTTGATAAATGTAATATAGAATAATTAGCAGCATTGCTTTTGAAATTTTGAAAAGTTGCATTACTGTTTTCAAAAAAGCATCCTTTAAAACTGTCTTTAATAGACTGCAGTTCCTTTTTAGAATAAGTGAGCGTATAATTTGTTTTTTCAAAAACCGGGAAAATGCCTAAAACGGTTTTTTCTTTTGGGCAAAACGGTTTTGCAGCCAAATAAAAACTGGCCGAATTGTTGTATGCAATATTGAAATCATTCAGCAAATAATGCATTTTTTCAAAATTTGCCGTATTGGATTCTTTGGTAATCAGGGCTTCAAACGGCAGGAAATTTAAAATTCCATCAGGAATAATGATGAGATTTTTATAGTTTGATTTGACAGGTAACAGTAGTTTTTTGTAAGCTAAATGCGCTTTTTTTTGGTATAGGCCAATGTCGTTTGTGATACTGTTTGCGTTATAAAAAAGACTTATGTAAGCAGGTACCGGTTCTCCGCACATTTGGTCAGTACAAAAAGATTGCAGGGAAATTTGATTGTTTTGTATGGTGAATACATACACCGTTTTGGAACCCCAGAAATACTCGACCATAATGGAATCATCTGATTCCAGTTTAAAATATAATGCATTGACATTGACCGTTGTTTCATTTTGTTTTGATCGAACAGGCTGGTACTCTTTTACAAAAAGCATTGTCTGGTTCTGTTTTTTGATAGCTTCGTTTATTTTGGAAATATTGGCCAATTCTCCTTTCTGCTGTTCTTTCAGGATTTCATTGTTCCAAAACCGTAATTCTTCTATTTTTTGCTTTTCCTTTTTTGAAGCAGTTCGGTTTCTGTAAATTTCATTTTTTAAAACGCACGATTTGGTATGTTCAACTAATTGAAATGCTTTTTCTATATAAGCTGAATTTGCATCTTTTTCAAATAATGACTGGTAAATGAGGATGCATTTTTCGATGCGTTTTCTGTTTTTAATTTGAGTAATGATTTTAGAATTTTCATACACGATGAGCGTTTGAAATAATTTTTCTATACGAAACGCAAGTGCATAGCTTTTTAATGCTTTGTCAAGCTGTTTTTGTGCTGTAAATAAATCGGCTTGAAGGTCCAGAGCATCGAGTAAAACGGTTTCGGCATAAAGAGAATTTTCTTTTGGCAGAATGTTTTTCTCTTTGGAGTAACTCGATATTAATGTTTTGAAAATTGTTTGGAGTACCGTCTGAGCTTTGGCTAAATTATTCTGTTTTAGCAACAGAGTAGCTTCTTCCAAATAAAATTGGGCTTTTTTTCTAGGTTCTTGGTCTGGTAAATTTTTAAAAATAGTTTTGGCTTCTGCGAAATAATTTAAAGCTTCATTTTTTTGGCTGTTAATTTTAATCCTATACAGATTAATATAGGTGTTAAATAAAGATTCTGCTTGGGTTTTGTCTTTTTTTAATAATGGAATTGCTTTTAAAAAAGCCATTTCAGCATTATATGAATCTTCATTTACCGATCTCAAAAGGTAATTTGCTCCTAAATTATTTAATAAAAGGCCTTTTTGAGTTGTGGTTATTTTTTCGGTGTGGATTGTTTTTTTGATTAAATCAATTGCCTCATTAATTCTGCCTGAATTTTGATATACATTTGATAAATTAAGAATTGCGGAGATTTTCTGAGATTCATTTTTTTGCGTATTAGCAATAAAATAATAATGTTTGATGGTGTTTTCGGCATTATTATAATCTCCTATTATGGTGTATAAATTTCCAAGTGGTTTTAGGCAATATTCAACTATATCATAGTCGGTGAGCAGATAGTCTTGATATGTTTTCCATGCTTTTTCATAACTGGCAATGGCTTGATTTGTTTTTCCAAATTTATTTTCAAAATACCCCTTATTGCAGTTAAGAACGACAATAGACAGCAATCCTTCTTTTGTTTTTTTGTCTTGATTTTTCCAAAAAAGAGTTTCAACAGTATTGAGGGTTTTAATGCCTTCCAATGATGGGTTGGCAACAAAATAATCGATAGCATTATATGTAATTTCTTCTTGTTGCTGTTTTTGCCCATAGAGGCTCACAATTGTAAAAAGATAAAATAAAATACTGTTTTTTATCATAACATTTTGATTGTTAGATATTTTAAAAATTGTTTAAAAATTTAAATATTGGTGAATGAAATTTTGTTTTTTTTATGCCAAAATTCTAAAATTTCCAAAGAGCATATAACTGGCAATAATTGAAATTATTGTCAAAGTTAAGCACATAACGCGCTCCAAAACTAGGGCCAATTCGTGCAAAACCTGCTGTGAAATCAAATAAGAGCCCTGATTTTAATTCAGAAAATGAGTTTTTAGTTGTTACGGTTGAGTAAACTGTCCGCAATAATAATTTATCTGATGTTCCTTCATAGATATCAGTTTTTATGTTTTGAGTTTGCTTTTCGGAAACATTCATGTTGATTTGAGCACCTGCCCCCACACCAAAATAAGTCGAGATGTTATATCGGAACAATATTGGAATTTCCCAATTGATGTTTTTGTTTTCAATTGATGCCGTGATACGGTTTAATTGTACTGCGCCTGTATCTTGATTGATTTTTTCGGCGAAAGTAGTTGCGCCATCATAGGAAGTGACACTGTTTAAAAATTCGGCCTGCATGTAATAGCGGTAGGATTTAAAAGGGGAGATTGTAGCTCCCACAAAATAACTTTTTGGGTTGTTCAAATTATTGTAAATATTATAACCCGCTTTGGCTCCAATGGATATGCCAGGAGTGAACCGGGTAGTGGCATAGTTGGTAATGATGGGCTCGTTTTTGTCGAATATGATAGCTGTTCTGCTTTTGGTTTTTATTTTGTGAAAATCTTCATTGAACTTCATGGAGTATTTTACAAAGCCTTTGGTGCTGTCAATTTCTTTTACGTTTTTCTGATTACTGCCTGGGAGATAGATGTTTCTGAAAACGAAAAAAATCTGAGTATTTCTCACAATGGTATCGAGACAGCTCACTGTTGGAGCTTCACCTTTAGGACAAATGGGGCATTCGGGATACATGCTTTCAATTTTCAGGGTTCTTTTGTCAAACATATCCGGGATATCCGTTTCGAGCTGAATTTTTCTTGCCGGTCCTTCGCCGTTGTTTTGGAAACTGGTTTTGAATTTGACTCTTTTGTAACGTACAAATCTATAATTCATGAAACTCCCGTTGGAACCCATTTTGTTTGGGTCATGGGAAGTGACAATTTCCATTTCCAGATTTTTTATTTTATGATTTTTGAAATTTCGATTAGGAACATAAATAGAGCGCATGGTTATGGTGGCACTAGTGTCTTTGATCATTTCAGGAGTGGTTTTGAAAGTATAAAAAACATTTCGGGTCTCTCCGGGATTGTGATCGTCTATTTCTAAAACAGCTACATCTTTATAGCTGTTTTTGGCGGCTAATAATGTCGAATCCAAATCGGTTTCGCTAGCGGTTTCTTTATATTTTTTGGCAAAAGCCAAAGTCTCGCCAGATGCCAAATAGCGATTCGAGTTATCAATATCTTTGGCAGTAACAATTTTGTTTTCTTTTACGGTTCTTTCACCAGCATAAGGGCGCACTTCCTGTAAATCGAAATTGTTGTTTTTGAATTGTTTTTCGTTATAAAAAAGATAGAGTTTTCCGTTGGTAACATAGTTTTCCAGATTTTCATAACTCACAATCACCTGCATTTCCTGTTCGGGAATGGGGTCGCAATTTTTCTGAATGGATAGTCCGTTTTGAAGAGCAATAGAAGCAATGTCTTTGTAGCTGCTGTCCTCAATGTCATTAATCACTACTTTTTTGGGACGTGTGGCAGGCGGTTTTCCGTTGTCGTAATTATTGGTTACGGTAAGTCTGGCAGTATAAGTTCCTTTATTTTTATAGACATGTTTAGGCTCGGTTTCTTTACTGTAATGACCATCGCCCAACTCCCATAAGTAAGAATAACTGGGTTTTGGCGCACCTGCAATGGGGATTAATGGCGGTGTTTCTGGTTTGAAAGCAACTAAATTTCCTTTTTGATCATATCCAATATTAGCTCTCCGGGTAATGGTGTCTTTTACTTTTGTCTGGGCGTAGAGCGGGAAAGCCACAATTAGAAAAAAAACGAATAGCGATTTGTTCATATTTGGTTATTTTGGTCGGTCAATAGTTTTTTTGGATTTTTGAAATTCAAATAATTTTTAAAAGTAAAAAAAAGCGGTGAGCAAATCACCACTTTTTCTTATTAATTTGAATTTATAGATTATTGAATGGCATTGATTGCTGCTATTAATTGCGCTTCGGTGCCTACAGTCGTTTCTGCTAATGTGAAGGTGTAAACATCATTTGCTGCCACAGTAACGGCTTTGATTGCATATCTCCATTGTCCATTGTCTTCGGTTGCAAAAATTACGTGACAAGCCAGACCAATCGGAATTTGTCCGTAATGTTCACTGAATAAGCCTGCTGCAGTATAAGTATCTAATTTGGCAAGCGCATTTTTTCCTTCACCGTCGTAAGATAAATAAATGGCGCTGTTGGTGTTGTCGTAACCTTCGGGGGCATCGGCAAGAATGGTTGTTTTTGGTCTTGGGTCACTATAGAATTTATCTACGTTTGTCCATCCAAAGTTTCCAAAAGAAACATAGTAATTGTTTCCTTCTCCTTGAACGCCGCCTTTTCCTCCTGCGGTTCCGGGATCGGCTACATTTCTCCAAACTAAGTTTTCAGGATCTTCTAAATTGCCCATCCAAAGCTGCATTCCTGTTTTTAATCCATCGGTTAAGTTTGCTGGGACAAGAAGGGTCATATTGGCTATCGATTCCAGGGCAACTCCGTCTTGTGTAGCTTTGATATAAAATTCACCCCCAGAGATTAATAAATTTTTCTTTCCGTCTGTTGTTAATCCCATTGTAGGCTTGTTTGCCACTAGCATGTGCCCTTTGTCGAACAATTCTATATATTCTATATTGATGGTTCCGGTAACCGGATTTCCGTTTTTTCTGAGATAATCTCTGTTGATCATGAGTTTTACTCCTTTGGCGGAAGTTAGTGTCACTGTACCAGAGGCTTCGGTAATACTGAATGTTTGTTTTAATTTGGTCAGGACTTCGGTTCTGATGGCTTTGAATTCGGAGGCAGTAGCTGGGATGATTGGAGTTTCTGTTGTTGGATTATCCTCGTTTGTACAGCTTGCCATTGCCATTGCTGCTAAAAATAAAAATGCGATTGATTTTAAATTTCTGTTCATGATTTCTAATTTTTTTTGAATCGCTCTTGAAATTTTCAAGAGTTTGTTTTGATTCTGGTTGTTAATTATTGTTTCTTTTGTTGTATATCAATTGAGGTTTGATATTGTTACCCTTGTTTTTGAAATTTCTTTTTTAATTCTAATTTCATTCTTATATCAACTTTAGTTTTGGTTTGTTACCCTTGTTTTTGTTTTTTTTTATCATCGGGTAATTAATGCCCAAAGTTTGCTGAAGAAACTGATTCCTATTTTTTTAATATTTTCCATAATCTAAAAGTTTTAAAAAGTTCTAATTATCGATTTATATGGTTATATCCATTTGGTTTTATAATTGTTACCCCTGTTTTGAGAATTTTTTATTTGATTTTGTTGTTTGAGAGTCCTGCAAGGTCTTTTTTTGACCTTGCAGGAAATAGGAACTGATGCAATTTTTGCAATTGAAGTTATTTGCTGTTTCTTTTAAAGTGTTAAATATGATGTTTTACGTGATGCGCGTAAGGGATAAAAGCAGGCTGCCGAAGCAGCGCGGATAGCCCGACCGCATTATGGAAAAAGGCCTAATAGGCATAAAGAAAAATAGGCCTGTTTTCATAATGGGGTTACGCCCAGATGATTATTGGTATTCATAAAAAAAGATATGAAGTGGTTTTCTCTCTTTTTTTAGTATTTTCGGGGAAAAGTTTTTTTATGGCTTCAACAACTGTTCATCCCGATCAAATGTATATTGAAGGACTGGCGAATAATGATTCGGCGGTTATTCATGCTATTTATAAAAAATTTGTGCCGAAGGTGGTCTATTATATAAGGAATAATTCTGGTGATGAGGATAAGGCGCAGGATGTGATTCAGGAAGTGCTTATTTTGCTTTTTAATCAGGCTAAAGCGCAACAGCTTCGATTGACGTGTCCCTTTGATGCGTACTTTTTTTTGCTGTGCAAAAGAAAATGGCTCAATGAGCTGAAAAAACATTCGAATAAAGGGGTAACAATTAAGGAAGAATTGACATCTATACATGAATCTGCTGATGAGATGGTTTTGCAGACAGAACATTTTGATGAGAAACAGCAACTGTATGATGCCATGTTTCAAAAACTTGGGGATAAATGCCAAGAACTGTTAAAACTGAGTTTTACGCTTCCTTCGATGGAACAAGTAGCCGAAAAACTGGCAGTAACGTATGGTTATGTCCGAAAGAAAAAATCGCTCTGCATTGGCCAGTTAACACAGTGGATTCAAGAAAACAATCGCTTTAAAACTATAAAAAATACCTAGCCATGAATGAAGAAAACTTTTTGAAATTTGATGAATATCTTCAAGGCGAAATGAGCGATGGAGATAAATTGGCTTTTGAGAATCAATTGAAAGCAGATGCAGAATTTGCTTTGGCTTTTGAAACGTATAAGGAACTGCATCTTCATTTGGAAAATAAGTTTGGACAAGCTAATGAATTAAAAGCGTTCAAGAAGAATTTGAAAGGGATTTCCAATACTTATTATAAAAAGGCCAAGCCAAAAGTGATTGCTTTCAAACCATGGCATTATGGAGTTGCTGCTTCGGTGGCGGTTTTGGGTGGGCTGTTTTTTTTGAATCAAAATTCGGATCCGGTGTTTGAGGATTACAATCAGCCTGAAACTGCATTTTTTACCGAAAGAGGAGAAGCAAATGATAATTTGAAATTGGCTCAGGATGCCTTTAATGCCAAGCAGTATAAAACGGCGATTCCGCTTTTTGAAACTATTTTGAAAACGGATAAAAGTGCCGAGATTCAGTATTTTTATGGACTTTCTTTACTTGAAGACAATAGATTGCCAGAAGCAGAAGCTGTTTTTAATACTTTGAAATCTGGAAATTCTATTTATAAAAACAAGGCGGTTTGGAGTTTGGCCTTAAGTAAATTAAAACAAAAAGACTATAAATCCTGTAAAGAACTGCTTTTGACGATTCCAGAGGATTATGAAGGGAATGATCAAGTTGACGCTTTATTGGAAGAGTTGGATTAGAGTAGTAGTTGTTTCGTAAAAGTTTGCAAGAAGATTCGTAAAAGGTTATTTTAAAAGATTCGCAGAGATATTAATGTCTTTGCGAATTTTTTTTAGTGAATCTTTGCGGAAAAACCTTTGTGCAGTCTGTTTTTGGTAAAGCCCGTTTTTTCGAGTAATTTTGCACTATTAAATTTCAGACTTGGAAACAAAAACAATACTTACCGATACCCACACCCATTTATATTCAGAAGAATTTGATTTGGACAGAAATGAAATGATACAGCGCGCCATTGACAATGGTGTTTCTCGCTTTTTTGTCCCTGCAATAGATTCGTCATGTACACAAAGCATGTATGATTTGGAAAGGGATTATCCCAATAATGTATTCCTGATGATGGGCTTGCATCCAACTTATGTAAAGGATAATTATCTTGAGGAACTGCAGTATGTAGAAAATGAGTTAGCCAAAAGAAAGTTTGTGGCTATTGGTGAAATAGGCATTGATTTGTATTGGGATAAGACGCACTTAGCAGAACAGCAAAACGCTTTTAGAAAACAAATTCAGCTAGCCAAAAAGTATAAACTCCCTATCATTATTCATTGTCGAGAAGCATTCGATGAAATATTTGAAATTCTGGAAGAAGAGAAATCACCTGAATTATTTGGAATTTTTCACTGCTTTTCTGGAAGCTACGAACAAGCTTTACAGGCGATATCCTATAATATGAAGTTAGGAATAGGGGGAGTGGTTACTTTTAAAAACGGTAAAATAGATCAGTTTTTAAATAAAATTGATTTAAAGCATATCGTTCTTGAGACCGATTCTCCTTATTTGGCTCCGATTCCTTATAGAGGCAAACGCAATGAGAGCAGCTATTTGATAAATGTTGCCGATAAATTAGCTCAAATATATGATGTTTCTACCAATGAGATTGCGGCTGTAACAACCAATAATTCGATTGAAATATTCGGTATTTAATGTAGATATTCTGTAACTTTAATATTTTTTTTGTTCTTTTGTCCAACTAAATTGAAAACAAAAATGAATAAATTTGATGCGATCCGGTCTTTTTATGATTCCGAAATAAATGAAGGAATAATAAAAGTAATTGATCATCCAATGATGAAGGCTTTGATGAACTTTTGTTTTCCAGGGGTAGATGATGAAGTTTGGAAAGAACAGCTTCGTAAAACACACTCTATTCGTGATTTTCAATGCAACTTTATTTATCATGGAGTGCAGCAGGTTTTGGAAAAAAGTTCGGAGGGTTTAACTACTTCGGGTTTTGAGAAATTGGAAAAAAATACTGCTTATTTGTTTGTGTCCAATCATAGAGATATTGTCTTAGATACATCATTATTGAATGCTTCTTTGTTTGAGCATGGTTTGGATATGACTTCATCTGCCATTGGTGATAATTTGGTTAAAAAATCATTTTTAAAAACATTATCAAAATTAAATAGAAATTTTTTAGTGCAGCGCGGATTGTCTCCAAGAGAATTATTGGCGAGTTCTAAACTGCTGTCCGAATATATGGCTCAGTTGCTGTTGCATGAAAATCGTTCGGTTTGGATTGCACAGCGAGAAGGAAGAACCAAAGACGGGAATGATGAAACCAATCCAGGGGTTTTGAAAATGATAGCCATGGGATCTGACGAACCTAATATAATGGACTATTTTAAGAAGATTAAAATTGTGCCAGTCTCTATTTCTTATGAGTATGATCCAACCGATGCCTTGAAAATGCCGCAATTATTGGCAGAAGCTAATAATGAGATTTATATCAAAGAGAAAAATGAAGATTTTAAGACTTTGTTGAGCGGGATTATTGGTCAAAAGAAAAGAATACACATTCATGTAGGAAATGTGCTCGATACTGAAATCGATGACATTATCAAAAATATAGACACTACTAACAAGCAAGTACAAGCATTGGCACAAGTAATTGATGATTCTATTTTATCCAATTACAAATTATGGACGACCAATTTTATTGCTTATGATATTTTGAACTGCTCGAATCGATTTTCTCATTTATATACTGAAAACGAAAAATTACTTTTTGAGAGACGATTGGAAATGAGAATTGATCATGAACATCCAGTTGCTAAACAAGGCTTTTTGGATATGTATGCTAATCCAGTTGTTAATAAATTAAAATATGTTGATGCACTTGCACTCTAAGCCAAAGATTCTTTTGATTTATACCGGAGGAACTATTGGTA
>NZ_JBFUGG010000039.1:0-19072 GCF_056403035.1 Flavobacterium sp. P3_A6
AAAATTTCAATTCCTTCAGCTTCACAGATCTGTATCAAAATCTCACGGCAACGCTTTTGAACATCACCTTTCAATACTTTAAACCTATACTTAGTAACCCAAACAACATGACATGTTAATCTGCTAACTGTGTGCGAACCTTTTCTTAAATCTGTACTCATAATCTAAAGATAAAGATTTTTTCGCATTACTAAAGTACTGCAATAAATTGCAGGGTTTTAGACCCTAATCTGAGACCAATAAATAAAATGAGCAAATTCCGCTGAAAGCGGTTAATTTGTGTTTAAAATCTGCAAATCTGCGATAAAAAACTCATGCGTTTGCAATGTTATTAAGGGTTGTTTTTATTTTTAATTGTAGATGGAATGGCATGCCTAAGTTTCCTTCATCGTAATAATTTTCACCGGACAAGCTTTTGCAGCTAACTCACAGCTTTCGGCTATACTGTGATCGGATGATTTTAAAGTGTAAAAACCTTTGGCGTTTACACTTTTAATCAATACAGATTTTCCGTCTTTTTTGGACATCTGAAATTGAGCAGGTGCCATTTCAACACAATAATTGCACCCAATGCATTTGTCTCTTTGCAATGTTATGATAACCATTAGGCTTCCACTATTTTGTATAATTTGTCGGACATACGAATTCTGAAAGGCAGTTTGAAAGTACAGTCGTCGCCTTTGGTTGCTTTTTCTGTCGATTGATCATTCACATACATTTCTTCGATAATCATTTCCTGCGCTCCAGTGCTTGGGCCGGTTACCAATATTTTGTCGCCCACTTTGATGTCATAAGCTTCAATCTTGAACTGCCCTATTTCGGCTTTTGGGAAAAAATGGATTCCTTTCCCTACATATACTTTCTTTTGTGTTGCCATCGATCCCGAAACATCACTCCATTCACCCAATTCCTGTCCGAGATAATAGCCTGACCAAAAACCGCGATTGTAAACCGTATTTAAAGCTTCCATCCAAAGGGCAATTTTTTCTTTGGTGAAAGTGCCTTCGCAATAACTGTCAATCGCTTCACGATAAGTTTTAATTACGGTGGCAACATATTCAGGAGCACGTCCGCGTCCCTCAATTTTCAGAACTTGAATGCCCGAATCCATTACTTGATCTAGAAAATCCAGCGTACATAAATCTTTGGGAGACATCATGTATTCGTTGTCCAATTCGATTTCAAAGCCAGTTTCCTGGTCGATAACGGTATACTTTTTACGACAATTTTGCTTGCATGCACCGCGATTTGCCGATGAATTATGCGAATGCAGACTCAAATAACATTTTCCCGAAACGGCCATACACAACGCACCATGACCAAAAATTTCGATTTCTACCAATTTGCCATTTGGTCCTTTGATTTGTTCTTTTTCGATTTGGGCAGTGATGTTTTTTACTTGCCGTAAACTCAATTCCCTGCTCAAAACCATTGTATCGGCAAATATGCTGTAGAATCTTATGGTTTCGATATTTGTAATATTCAATTGAGTCGAAATATGAACTTCCATTCCAATGCTTTTCGCCATGGCAATTACGGCTTGGTCCGAAGCAATAACCGCCGTGATATTGGCTTCTTTGGCTTTATTTAGCAATGTTTTTACCACCGATAAATCGTGATCATAAATGATAGTGTTCAACGTCAAATAACTTCTAACGTTTTTGGCTTCGCAGCGGCTGGCGATTTCAGGTAAATCATCCATCGTGAAGTTTACTGTGGCACGGGCGCGCATGTTTAATTGTTCTACTCCAAAATATACAGAATCAGCACCATTATCAAGTCCAGCCTGAAGCGACTCAAAGTTCCCAGCGGGAGCCATAAGTTCAATTTTATTAGTAACTGTCATGATAAATTATTCTAAAATTTTATATATTTTATCTGACAATCTAATTCTGAAAGGAACTTCAAAAGTAACTTTGTCACCAATTTTAGCCGTTGCAGTTTCGGCTCCGTCAACAATCAGCTTTTCTAAAACCAATTCTTGATTACCTGTTGTTGGTCCGGAAATTAAGATTTTATCACCGCTGTTTACTTCGTGATTTTCAACAGTAAATTGTCCCACTTGTGCTTTCACATAATAATGTTCCGCTTTGCCAAGAAGTACTTTTTTAACTTTTACTTTTAGACGAATATCAGCAGGTTTTTCTTTTGTAGCTATCGCCGTATTTGATAGTTCGCCAGAATGTTTGAATTTAAGATTTTCAGATTTTCCTTTTCTGAAAACTTTGTTTCCAACCTGTTGTCCAGTTCTTAATCGTACCTGATCCACCAAAGGCAGATGAATAATATCAAGACAATCTGTAGAACAGCAGTTTTCCATAGCCGTTTTGCATTCGTCACATTGAATAAACAACAAATGGCATCCGTCATTCTCACAATTGGTGTGATTGTCGCAAGGTTTCCCGCATTGGTGGCATTGCGAAACAATATCATCTGTAATTCTTTCACCAAGACGGTTATCGAAAACAAAATTCTTTCCGATAAACTTGCTTTCCAAACCTTCTTCTTTAATTTGCTTGGCATAATTTATGATTCCGCCTTCTAATTGAAAAACATTTTTAAAACCCTGATGTTTGAAATATGCACTTGCTTTCTCACAACGAATTCCGCCAGTACAATACATTACCAGGTTTTTATCTTCTTTGTGGTTTTGGAGCTGTTCTTTGATTATGGGTAAACTCTCTCTGAAAGTTTCGACATCTGGAGTAATCGCGTCTTTAAAATATCCGACTTCACTTTCGTAGTGATTTCTAAAATCCACTACAATCGTGTTTGGATCATCGAGAATATCATTGAATTCCTTGGCTTTCAGGTGAACGCCAATATCGGTTACATCAAAAGTGTCATCATTTAAACCGTCGGCAACTATTTTGTGACGCACTTTAATAGTCAATTTCAAAAACGAATGGTCATCATGTTCTACAGCTTCATTTAAACGAATGCCTTTCATGAAATCGTAACCTTCCAGAGTTGCTCTAAAAGTTTCCAAATTTTCTTCAGGAATACTCATTTGAGCATTAATTCCTTCATTGGCAACGTAAATTCGGCCTAGAGCATCGAGAGAGTTCCAGGCTATAAATAAATCGTCGCGAAATTTTTTGGGATCTTGAATTTTGGCATACGCATAGAAAGACAACGTAAGACGTTGTTTACCGGCATCATCAATCATGATGGCTCTTTCTTCTGCGCTTAAGGTGTTGTACAGTTGCATGCTATAAACAGTTTAAGTTGAGAAAAATATATGTTGATTTTCGTTTACGTGCAATAAAACGTATTTGAAATCGGGCGCAAAAATAGTGAACTTTTACGATTTTTTAATGCTAATTAGCGGAATATTATGATTTTCAATTCAAACCAAGTTCGAGTATTTATCCAGAAAGCAAAAAGATTTGCTTTGCCTGTTCGCTATCGGGTGGCATTTTTGGCTATAATGATACTTCTTTAGTTATCATTTACAATTGAATTCCAGTTAATATCTTATTCAAAAACACACAGATAACCGTAAGTCAATTTTGATTTTTTTAAGAAAATCTTATTAATTAATCTAAGCTCAAAAAAAGTATATTTGCCACCAATAACTATTAAAATTTATTTATGAAATATTCATTCCTTGCAATTATAGCTGTGCTTTTTATCTCATGTAACAACAACGATTCGGAACAGCCCAAAGATTATACAGCTCAAAATGAAGCTGAAATTAAAGCCTATATTGCCGAGAACAAACTGGATGCCAAAAGAACGGATTCTGGTTTGTATTATGTGATTAACGAAGAAGGAACAGGCAAAAAGCCCACAGCAACTTCAAATGTAACAGTGGCTTACAAAGGTTATTATACTGATAAAAAGGCTTTAGGTCAAAGTACAGATGCTGGTATTACTACAAATTTACAAGGACTGATAGCAGGTTGGATTGAGGGGATTCCTTTTTTTAAAGAAGGAGGAAGCGGTATTCTTTTGATACCAGCGCACTTGGCTTATGGAAGTGATGAATCTCGGGGTGTTCCTGCCGGTTCTGTTTTGATTTATGAAATCAAATTGATTTCGGTTGAATTTAGTGCCACAAATGATGCTGAAATTGTAAAATATATTGCGGATAATCAACTAAATGCCGTAAAAACGGAATCAGGTTTGTATTATGTAATTGACGAAGCGGGAACAGGAAAACAACCCACTGCAACTTCAAATGTAACAGTTGCTTACAAAGGTTATTATACAAATAAAACTGTTTTTGATCAAGGCAGCAGTACCGGAGTTTCATTTAATCTGCAAAACGTTATAAAAGGATGGACAGAAGGAATCCCTCATTTTAAAGAAGGCGGAAGCGGAAAGCTTTTGATACCTGCTACTTTGGGCTATGGCAGTTACAACTATAGTACTATTCCAGGCGGTTCAGTTTTAATTTTTGATGTTAAACTAATTTCAGTTAATTAAATTTTTTACTTATAACCGATAAGTGATATAAAAGCCCCGCATTATGTGGGGCTTTTCTTTTTTATAAATGTATCCCGATTGTGATTGTAAATGATGGCAAAGAAGCACTATAATTCCTTTTAGCCCTGATCGAAACGGCATCTCCCGATTTAGAAAAACAAGGCTTTTTTGCCGTAGTTTTTGTTAATCGGGAATATCGTGTAGAGCAGGAACCATATAACCAAAATGCCTCTTGTTCCTGCTTCAAAAAATACAGTTTCCATTAAATTATACATCGTTCAGTCTCGAACTCTTTTTTATAAGAATGCTTAACGTAAATGCTCCGGCAGAAGCTGTAAAAACAGAATAATCAAGCGGTGCTTTGACATTAATTGAAAATGCCATGGATAACGCAAAAAGAAGCAGCAAAACGCCACTGCATCTGGCTATTAGATTAGTCTTGAAATTAGTCAGCAGAGCAACTGCAAAAACGATTTCTAAAAAAGTTGCTGTTCCTCCAATGATCGCGGCTACGCTATAATTCAAAAAGGGCAACAGCGAATTTGTATATTTTGCAAAAGTTTCCCAATTATTCCAAGCGGACAATTCTTTGCTCCAGAAGCCAAAACGGTCGGCAACTGCCGACAAAAATCCGACACTTAATGATATTCTCAAAAACCATTCAATTATTTTTTTCTGATTCATAACTGTTTGTTAAAATGAAATGCATTTTGGGCAAAATTTTCTTTTAAGTAAAGTTTATGCGCATCGGTTCGTGAGGGACCGCTATCCAATTGTACCGATTTGCAATTTTGCTCCCTCGCAATGCCATAAATATGATTTAATAATGCAGATGCGTGTCCTTTGCCCCTGTAATTTTCGAGAGTCGAAAGGTCGTCTATGTATAACATTTTGCCACAATACAACATGGTCAAAAATCGGTATCCCGCTATCGATACGGCTTTACCTTTATCGAAAATATATAAAAGCGTGTATCCTTCTTTTTGCATTTCCTTGATTTGATTTACAAATTCATTCTCTTTCAGCATGGGGCGCAAAAGGAACATAGCCTCCCAGCAGAAAGCTATGTCTTGATCTGTAATTGCTGTTTTAATTTCAATCATTTTGTTATTGAGGAATTAACAAAGTGGCTCTGCCTATTCTGTTCCATGCGTTAATACAGGCAATTGCCATAATTGCATGCGAAACTTTCTCTTCGCCCAAAACTTGAACTGCTTTATCAAAGGTTTCGTTTGATACACCGCTTTCTGAAATCAAAGTGGTTTCATCTGTCAAGGTCAAAACCGCTCTTTCTTCATCAGTAAAATAAGGAGAATCAGCCCAAGCATTTAGAGCCAGCAGCCTTTTGGAAGATTCGCCTCCCGCTAATGCGTCATTGCTGTGTGATTGGATGCACAAGGCACAGCCATTGATTAGCGATGCTCTTACTTTGATAAGATGATACAGTGTTTTTGGCAGATTTGTTTCGGTAACGTATTTGTCCAGCTGAATAAGTGATTGATAAGCGCCAGGCGTTACAGTGTTGATGTCAATTCTTTGTGTTTGCATTTTTGTTTGATTTAAATTATAATACAAAACTATAAGGATGGCTTTCGCCAAAAAATGGACAAAACTTTAAAAATGGTGGACTTTGCTATTCTGTCAAGAGTGAACGCAAATGGTCTTTTGCCCTAGTGGCAGTTTGTTTTTTAAAAAACCTCGAAAAATAATGGCTGTCATCAAATCCCAATTTATAGGCTACCTGTTTTACGTTCAGGTTTTCGTAGTTAAATAAGCGCTTTGCTTCCAGAATAATTAAATCATTGATGAGCTGCTGCGTCGTTTCGTTGGTGTTTTTCTTGGTAAGCTCATTTAGTTTTTGCTCCGAAATATGCAATAATTGAGCATATTCTTTTACGGTGAGACGTTTTTCAAAACTGTCTCTAATCAAGTTTAAAAACTGCAAAAACAATGCATCTGGTTTGTAAAGCGGTCTTTCCTGCTGCATTATTTTGCATCTGCTTACTTCAATAATCAGCAGTTTCAAAATAGAATGCAGGCTTGTTTCGTATTCAAATGGCTTATTTTCTAATTCTCTTTTTAATGCGCTGTAAAAATCCTTAACTCTGTTTAAACTGTTTTCATCTGGTATTTTAATGAGTTCGTTTAATCCAAAATGACAATATAATCCATTGTGGTAAATGAGTTCAACTGCTTTTTCATCTTTACAGAAGAAGTCGTATGTAAATTCTAAAATATAGCCTTCACAATTATTAATTTCTATAAACTGATAATATTGTTTTGGGGTTATTGTCAAAAAATAACCTGCACTAATTTCATAAAGCTGATTGTCAATTTCAATCTTTACTTCTCCTGAATTACAAAAAATCAATACAAATTTGTACTGTCTCTCGGGCAAGGTCATCAATATTGTATCTTCAATTGGGTTTAAGTCAAAAGTCATGGCTGTATGTTAATTTGCAGAATAAAGCTGAAAACAATTTAAACACAAAATACAACTAATTTTTAAACTGCAAAAAAAAGAATCAGCTCTTAATCATCTCTATATGCGGAATATCGTCTTCAAGATACATTTCGCTTGCCTGTACAAAACCATGCTTTTCATAGAATTTTTTGAGGTATAATTGAGCGCCAATAGTAATTTGGCTTTCGCCAAAGTGTTCCAAAATGCCAGCAATAGCATTTTCCATCAGATCATGCCCCCATTTTCGGTCTCTGTAATCCGAATCTACCGTCACTCTTCCGATAGAAGCATTGTCAAAAGAAATACCGGCTTTGAAAAGTCTGGCGTGTGCCACAATTTTATCATCATAAACACCAAAAAGATGCAATGCTATTTTATCCTTGCCGTCCATATCAAGATAAACGCAGTTTTGCTCCACCACAAAGATTCTGCTTCGCAATTGAAGTATATCATACAACTCGGTTACAGTTAATGCCTCAAAGGGCTTTATTTTCCATTCTATTGACATTGGTGAAATTCGTTATTGTGTTAAATAGCAAATATAAACCTCAAAAATAAAAAATGATAAAAAAATAAAAATCAATTTATCTTTATGCCTTTAATAATCGATTCCAATTCATGCATATAATCACGTTGCTCCCTTGATGGAATGTAACAAAACCCTTCCAGATAAATAATTCTGTTATTTTTTGAATCTACAATCAGATAATTTACAAAAGCACCAAACATGAAGCTGTCTCTCAATCGCCATGTTCCTTTAGTTTCATAAGCTGGTTTTCCGTCAAGAGTAATCTGTGACGGGTAAAGAGGATACGATTTGTCAATATACAGACTAGAACTTGGTTCTTTGCCCCGTATGTACAAAGTACCTATCGAATCGTGCACTTTTATAGCTTTATCCAGCACATTGTCCTCCGAACTGATGGTGGTCATTGGCAATTGCGTAATCAGTAAACTGGTGCTTCCGCTTGGAAATTCGCTTTTAAGCCAAACAAAACTCTTATTCTTTAAGGCATACGAATATTTTTTAGGAATTTTTAATGTGAGCTTGAATTGCTTTTGGATTGCTTTTGTATCGGCTAGAGAATCATTCAGCAGAAGCTGATGCGCTTTGATTTCTCCGTCTTGAATGATTCTAATAATCTGTGGCGATCTTTTTTCAATAAGATTCGATAAGTCCGAAAGGGTTCTCCCCGTAATATGGATTACATTTTGAGGAATGGCGTATTGATTTTTTTTAATTGTAAAATTATTTTCTTCCCCTTGTTTAACTACAATAATTGTTCTGCTTTTGGTAACAAAACCTTCCATTACGTTTATAGGATACTGATTGATGTCAAATTGTGGCTCTTCTTTGGATAAGCCTTCAACTGGACTGGCAAATTTATTCCGAATGCTGTCGCCAATAATACCATTCCACAATTGATCATCAATAACTACCGAAATAGTGTTGATTTTACCAGTCGATTTTATTGGCATATCGCCTTCCTGCTTTTTGCATGAAAAGAACAAAAGCAATAAAAAATAAAGAAACAGAAAAAGGTTTTTATTCATTGATTGGGCAATTAATCATCAAAAATAAAAAAAGCCTTTTTAAAAATTTTAGTTTTCTTCTTTAGAAATACTTTTTAATCGAATATTTCTAAAATCGACTGGCGAACCTTCATAATTTAAAGAAATTTTACCCTCCTTAGAAGAAGCTTCCACACATTCGTTTACTAATTTTCCATTCAAATATTGAGTAATTTTTCCGTTGAATGAGTGAATCAAAACTTGATTCCATTCTCCATAAGGCTTTTCATTAGCACTAAATTTAGGCGAAGTCACGCTTGCGCCGGCTTCTACTAATTTTCCGTTTACAACCGCAGTTATATTATCCAAAAAAATAAAGTCTCCGGTAGTATTCTCTTTCATCTGGAATTGGATTCCTTTTGGCCAGATATTATCAGGTGAATCTGTAGGAATGTTGTACATCACACCGCTGTTTTTTTTGGCTTTGTTTTTATTAAATTTTTCTTCTGTATTCCATCTGAACTCTAAAGCCAGCTCAAAGTTTTTATAGCTTTTATTGGTCATCAGATAGCCAATATTATCTCCGTGCATACGAATCATTCCATCGGTAAACTCATAGACTTCCGAAGGCTTAATTCTTTGTTTGCTTGTCTTTGTAAAAGCATACCAATCATTTTCCGATAAATTTTTATCATGAATGGCACACGAATTTAACAGCAAAAGAAGTGCAAAAGCAAGGGTGGATTTTTTGAGCATTAAGGTGAAAATTTTTAAACGAAGCCTATCCTTTAATTTTTAAACCCATGCCAGGTTTTAAATCATCTCCAGAGATATTATTCCATTTTTGTAAATCAGATACTGTAACACCCGGGTACTTTTTGGAAATACTGAATAGCGAATCTCCTTTTTGAACCAAGTAATTAATATCACTGTTTTTTGAAGCAGCACTTATGTCTTTTTTCTTGAATGAATCTGCGGTAGCATTATTAGTATTTATAGCTAATTCATTTTTGGCAACAATCAAAACATTCCCAAGAGCTATATTATTTGACTGAAGACTGTTCCAATTTTTTAAATCAGCAACAGACGACCCAAATTTTTTGGCGATACTTCCAAGGTTATCTCCTTTTTTAACTTCATATTTAATATCTCTCAACTCAGTAGAAACAACAGCAACTGCCTCATTTGTTTCAACAACAGCATTGCTTACTTGAATGGAAGCGCCTAATTTTAAGTTTGTAGAGCTTAAATGATTCCACTCTTTAATTTCGGCAACTGTAGTATTGTATTTTTTGGCAATACTATTCAGATTATCTCCTTTTTGAACCACATAGAAATTGGTAGCATTGGCAACCAATGTGTCCTTTTTGTCAACAGTAGCTTTAGATTCTGCCGTTGCAACATTCGTGTTGTCTTTTACAATAATAGCTTTGCTTTTATCAAGGTTGGATGCCAAAGATGCACTGGCATCCATATCTTTTTCGATAACAATTTTTAAAGATTTTCCGGAAGCGACAGCATTTCCTTTAATGTGATTCCATTTTTTCAAATCAGAAACAGCCACATTATTATTCTTGGCAATTTCACTTAAATTATCACCTTTTTTAACTCTATAATATTTAACCTTATTATTAGAAGCTAAAGCAGTCGAATCTTTTATAAAAGTTGCTTTTTTGTATTGATTGGTTTTCTCTCTTTTGTCAATTTCGTATTGAAGATAAGCATATATTTTATCCTCATTAGAAGTAAAAACACCCACTTTGCAGGAAGGAAGAGTCAAATAATGGCTTTTGCCAGCATAATTAGGAATCACGTTTCTTTTGTATGATGGGTTTAATGCCTGCAGTTGTTCAATCGGAATATCTAATAAATTAGAAATCTGAGCAAAAGACATTTCCTTTTTAACCATTACAGTATCGGTTGCAAAATGTCTGACCAAAGCTTTTTTAGGATTAATGCCATGTTCTTTATGGTATTCATAAATGTACATTGTAGCAAGAAAAGCGGGAACATAACCTTGGGTTTCTTGCGGCAAATATTTTTTGATGTTCCAAAAATTCTGCAGTCCGCCAGAACGGCGAATCGCTTTAGTTACATTTCCTGGTCCAGAATTATAAGACGCTAAAACCAGATCCCAGTCATTGAAAATAGCAAACATGTTGGTCATATATTGAGCCGCTGCTTCAGATGCTTTTAAAGGATCTGAACGTTCATCTATGTATGAATCAATATTTAAATTATATTGTTTACCAGTATTGTACATAAATTGCCACAGTCCTGTTGCGCCAACTCTTGATATGGCCTTTGGATTTAGGGCTGATTCTACAACTGCTAAGTATTTAATCTCTAAAGGAACATTTTGTTTGGCCAAGGCCTCTTCGAAAATTGGGAAATAATATTGGGCAACTGCCATTTGGTTGGCGAAAGCTTTTTTTCTGTTTTTAAGAAAAGACTTAATTAGATTTTCTAAGCCTTGATTATATTCAATATTAAAAGGAGATTTAGCGTCCATTGCAGCCAGTCTTTCTTTCAGTAATTCAGTCGGCAGCTCTGCATCTATATCCTTATCCACATTCACTGTATTAATTTCAGTCGCTAAATCATTATAAATATCAAGAGAAGTCCCAATTTGATTCATCCATAAACTATCCGTTTTTACAGTTCGGTCATATTTTACAAAAGAACTTTTAATAGAGTCTAAAAAGCTAACTGGTTTCTGAATATTTTCGATTCCTAAATTTTCTACAGCATTTTGAGAAAATGCACAAGCTGTAAGCATTAGGAAAAACGAAAGTGTGGTATTTTTTATTTTCATAACAGTAATTTAATTCGCTATTATTCAAGTTGTTGCAAATATGATTTATGCAAACTTAGAATGTATTTTCTAAAAAAAAACATAAATAATGTTAAAAATACAAAAATAATCGATATTTAATCTAATTTTTATTCGTTTGTGAGTAAATAATTTCAAAAAAAGCAATAAGAGGTTTTTAAAAAATTACAATATTTAAAATAAAAAATTAGAATTGATGAAAATGATTACAAGTATGAAAATCAATAAGAAACAAACTTGAGTTATAACGCAAAATACTGATATATAGTATACTATTAAAAAAATAAAACCCTAAGCTACACGAAGCAGCTTAAGGTTTTGAAATGATTTTGAAATTATAATTAACTTTTTAAAAAGTCAGCATCGCTGTTATTACAAAGTATTTAGTCTAATATAGCAGCAATTCCAGGTAAAGTTCTGCCTTCTAACATTTCTAGCATAGCTCCTCCGCCCGTAGAAACGTAACTCATTTTATCTTCGAATCCGAATTGTTTTACAGCAGCTACAGAATCACCTCCTCCTACAAGAGAGAATGCACCATTTTTAGTAGAAGCAGCAATATAATTTCCTAAAGCAATAGTTCCTTTGGCAAAAGTTTCCATTTCAAAAACTCCTAAAGGACCATTCCAAAGAATCGTTTTAGATTCTAAGATTACTTTTTCAAAGTTTTCCAATGATTTTGGACCTGCATCAAGACCTTGCCATCCGTCGGGAATTTCTCTTACATCAACAATTTGAGTATCTGCTGTGTTCGAAAAGTCATTAGCGGCAACAACATCAACAGGAATATGAATCTGAACTCCTTTTTCTTTAGCTAATCTTAAAATTTCAAGAGCTAAATCCAGTTTGTCAAGCTCACAGATAGAATCACCTACATTTCCTCCTAATGCTTTTACAAACGTAAAAGTCATTCCTCCACCAATAATCATGTGATCTACTTTGTCAAGAATGTTTTCGATAACTGTAATCTTAGATGAAACTTTAGAACCTCCAAGTACCGCTGTTACCGGTTTTTCACTGTTTTTTAAAACCTTATTTAAGCTTTCAATTTCTTTTGCCAACAAAGTTCCGAAACATTTATTTTCTGGAAAAAACTGAGCGATAATCGTAGTCGAAGCATGTGCTCTGTGTGCCGTACCAAAAGCATCATTTACATAGATATCTCCCAGTGAGGCTAATTCTTTAGCAAAAGCTGCATCTCCAGCTTCTTCCTCTTCATGAAAACGCAAATTTTCTAATAATAATACTTGCCCTGGTTTCAAATTTTCAGCAGCTTGCTGAGCTTCTGCCCCAACACAATCTGAAGCAAATTGAACAGGAACTCCTAAAATTTCAGAAGTTGTTTTTAGAATATGCTTTAATGAATATTTTTCTTCAGCTCCTTTTGGTCTTCCAAGGTGTGACATCAAAATAACACTGCCTCCGTTAGATAAAATATAGTCAATCGTTGGTTTTGCCGCTTCAACGCGAGTGGCATCTGTTACATTAAAGTTTTCATCTAAAGGAACATTAAAATCAACTCTTATTATTGCCTTTTTATTATTAAAATCAAAATTATTTAAAGTCTTCATGGTTCTTTTTTTAATTGTTTTTTGAAAGAAAAACAAAGATATAACTTTTAAATAAGTATTAAATTTTAAAATTCTAAAAAAAATATGAAATTACTAACGAAATCGATGTAAATACAAAATAAACACAACTTATTAGACAAATAGCTGAAAATTCGAACGTATTAGGCAAATTCAATTTGTTCCACAAAAAAATCCCTATTAATTCAATGTACAAGAATCAATAGGGATTTCAATAATTATTTATAGAAATACTGTCCTAATCGTGTACTGGACTTTGTGTACATGGACAGTTACTTAATCCTTGCAGGAATCTAAATCCAATAGTTAAAGAATGTGTTCCCGAATTATAAGCCGCTAAATCATTTAATGTAATCTGATATGAGTAACCGACAGAAACATATCCTTTTAAAAAACCGACTATTGGTCCAACTGCCAAAGGCTTCCCTATTTGATCATTCAAAAAACGATAAGAAGCACCTATCCAATAGTAATCTTCATACCTGTTGAATTTTCTGTATTTAATATTCAAATCCGTTACCGAACGGCCGTCACTTTGGTAGTACTGATAAAAAGCAGAAGGTTCCAATTCACTTCTGTCACCAATATTAAGCACATATCCACTGTATAACTGGTAATTCGTAAGCTTATTTGGCTCGTAAGCAATATCAAGGCTAAGGTCTTTCTTCAAGATGTTAGTAGCCGTAGCACTTGCATAAAATCCTTTGTTACGGTATAGAAAACCTACCTCAAAGTTGTTATTGTTTGTAGAACGGTTATCAGTAATATCAGGATCAGGATTTGTTGGATTAAATTTGGACCAGTCTAATCGAAATGAATTATAAATATAAGAAATACCAAAGGAAAGATATTCTTTAGAATAATAGCCCAAAATGATGTGATGTGCAAAAGTAAGTTTCCCTCCCGCTTGTTTAGTATTACCATTGGAATCATTATACAAAGTCAGTCCCAAACCCGATTGATCTAAAATTCTGAAATCGGCATACAACGCCTGACTCTGAGGCGCATCTTTAACACCTACCCATTGCTTATAACCATTCAGATTAATTCTAAAATTATCACCAATACCGGCATAAGTAGGTGAAATCACATATGGATTATCGGCTAAGTACTGAGTCGCTACGGGAACATTTAACTCTTGACTGTAGCCACTTGCTACAGTCAAAAGCAAAATGCTGATTAAGATCTTTTTCATTTTCATTTTTTTCATTTTCAGATAACTTCTCACATCCCTGTTATCTGTATAGGGTAAAGTGTCCAATAAATTCACGATCATCTTTAGAATTTCTTAGTTTCAATACATACCAGTAATCACCCATTGGCAATTCAGCACCTTTGTATTTACCATCCCAAGATTCTCCTGCTCCAAAATGGCCTACTTCACGACCATAACGATCATACACTACAAATTTAATATCTGGATAGTTTGTTGTATTTGTAGGCTCCCAAGTATCATTCGTACCGCCTCCATTTGGCGTAAAGACATTTGGTATTTTGATATCAACAAAATCGAAATGTTTCGTAGCTGTAAATGAACAGCCATTACTATCAGTCACTGTTACTGCATAATCACCAGAATGGTAATAAATATATTTGTTGTTAGATCCTATAGATTCACCATTTACTGAGTATTGATATACTCCTGAACCACCTGTTGCAGTAGCTACAATTTCATTTAATCCGCCAAGATCTAAAGTCATTGCTAAAGGATCTATCTGATCAATATGGAAAACTGCAGTAGCATCTACACAGCCATTTTTATGATGAACCATTATGAAATGATCGCCTGAAACAAGATTAGTGAAAATATTGCTGGTTTGCGTTGCAGAATTGCTATCCAAAGAATATACAACATCTGCAGGCTTATTGCTAGGATCAATAGTCACTGTAGCTTTATTAGCTGGTAAATCGTTCACACAATCATAAGATAGAACTGCAACCGGATTCAAAGTAACAGCTGCATCCAATTCATAAATCAATTCATAAATACAAGTATTTTGATCTTTAATATAAACAGTATGAGAACCTCCAGATAAACCTGTAAAAGCGACTTGACCTAAGATATAAGTTCCATTAGGGTCGTCTAAACTAGTACTGTATGGACCAACTCCTCCAGCAATTGTAATGCTGAAAGCACCTGTTTTATCACCAGAACAATATTCTTGTACTACAGAACCTGGTACTACTGATGTTACTATAGCAGTTGGCTCTTTAATTTCAATGTCTTTAAATAAAATGAAACAGCCATTTTGATCTTGAACAATTACCTGATAATGACCAGGTTTTAAATTCTCGAAAGTATTAGTTTCAAAATATTGATCCAAATTAGGCGAAATCGCATATTTAATGATTCCGGTGCCTCCGGTTGCATTGATTATAATTTTACCGTCTCCATTACCGTTACAAGTAACATCAATTGCAATAGGAGTTGCTCCTAATGCTAACGCTGGTTCAGTAATTTTAATAGGAGCAGATGTAATCTCACAATCGCCGCTATTAACTTTAACAAAATATGTTCCGGCTGCTAATTGCGTGAAATTACCTGGTGTGGCTTGAACCGCACTAGCAATAGCATTTCCAGAAGCGTCTAACAATGAGTAAACATAATTGGTTAAACCTCCTTTAGCAACAGCAACTACAAATCCTGTCATATCACCTTGACAATTAATTACAGCATTTCTAATATCTAACTCCATAGCTAATGGCTCTAATGGATCATTTTGAACATCATTAGAAACTGCACTAATACAGCCGTTAGCGTCACGAACGTAATAACGGAATGTACCATTGCCTACTGAGAAAGTAGCTGAATTACCAACCATTAGTGTATTTGTAACAAAATTAGAAGTATCACTATAACTGTAAGGCGCTGTGCCTCCAGCTGCAGTAAGTGTCACTGTAGCTTGAATTTTACACGTTTGCTGAGTTGTCATAACCAAACCTGCTTCTACTTTTGTTGGTTCAGCAATTGTAACTGGTAATGAAATTGCGCTACAACCCCATCCGTCAGTAACAGTCACACTGTATTTCCCAGCTCCTAAGTCAGCAAATACTGCTGAACTTTGAGGGCCAGAACTAATAACTGGAGAAGCCGATTCGTAATTCAAGGTATATAAATAATTACTTCCCTGACCGCCTCCTGGTAAAACAGCAGCAGTTATTGTAGCTGATTTATCTCCGAAACAAGAAACCTTAGCAATACTTCCCACAGCAGTAATAACTATTGGCTTAGGATTACTTAAAACAACAGGTATTGAAGCAATACAGCCTTTACTGTCTTTCACATTAACTGTGTAGCTTCCTGCTGTTAAATTGGTGAAAACTGTATTTGTTCCATAAGTAGCATTTACAGGCCCAACCAATTCATATTGATAATCACCTACCCATCCGCCTGTAGCAGAAGCTGAAATTGTTCCATCATTATTTCCGCTTGCACAAGTAATCTGTGTGTGCGTCTCAGAAATTGCTAAAACTGCAGATGGCTGATCGATAATAAAACTAGTTGTTACAGTACACTCAGGGCTAAATTTCAAACTAGCTGTAACAGTATAAGAACCAGCTTTTAATCCAGAAAGTTTTAAAGGTCCAGCTGAAGCTGAAGTTCCTGAACTTGTTGTCGGTCCTGTTACCACATAATTGAAAATACCTGCATCATTAGTAGGAACTAATTGCGTATCAACAATTGTCAATTCAACTTCTCCATCATTAGATCCAAAACAAACCACATCGTGAATCTTCACTGCTTTCAATTCAAATGTATTCGGATTGTTTACAAAATGAATTTTTTCAATTGTACAGTCTGTAATTGTGTTTCTAACAGAAACTGAATAATCGCCAATTACTAAACCTGTGAAAACACCTGTAGTATTTGTACCGTTGTAAACCGTTCCGTTTATTCCAGAAACAGTATAAACTAACTGTCCTGCAACAGGAGTGCCCCCAGTAGTTGCTACTTTCACCAAGATTTCTTCATTGTGAGTACAAGTAATAGGAGCAGTAACATTTACATCTAACTTATCTAAACTAATAAATTGTCTGATTACAATTGGCACTGCAGTACTGCCAATACAACCCTTATCATCATATACATTGATAACATAACTGCCGCCTTTAACATCAGATTCGGTATAAGAATTACTTTCACCGCGCTGAACAACAGTTACACCGTTTTTAACAAATTCATATACAGTATATATTCCTGAACCGCCAGTAACATTGTTTACTGTGATTGTAGCATAATTAGTACTGTTAGAACCTGCAGTACAGCCAAACTCAGTTACAACTGGAGCCGGTACATTAATAATTCCAGGCTCAGTAACATCAATTGAAGCTGTTGCTTTACAACCTCTTCCTGAAGTAACGGTTACCGTATATCCATTGGCAGCTGTTAAACCTGCGAATACATTAGAAGTTTGAGGCGTTCCTCCATTCAAACTATACATATAAACTGGATTATCATTTTTTCCAGATTCTGGAGTATCCATCTTTGCTGTAATAGTACCATCAGCACCACCGTTACAAGTAACTGAAGTCATGCTCAAAGCAAACCCTGTAACTGATGTTGCTTTGGTTAAACTAATTGGAACATAAAACTCGCATAAAGTATCAGTATCACGCACTCCAAATGTGTGATTTACTCCTGTCACTCCAACAAATAAAGTTGTTGCAACAAATGCACCACCATCAATATTATACACATAATTTGAAGAACCGCCTGTTGCCGATACGTTAACTTTACCGTCATTGTCATCACAAGAAGGAACAGTAGCAACAACAGCCGTTAAGCTTAGCGGTTGTAAAATAGTAACTGGCGTAGCAGTCGAAAGACATCCATTAGCATCTTTTACTGTAACATTATAATTCCCTGCTTTATTTACCGTAATGATATTACTAGCTTGGAAACTAATTCCGTCTAAACTATATTCTAAAGCCGTACTAATTCCTGATGCTGTTACTGTAATATCATAAGTACCCGCTGCGCTTGGACATTTTGTAGCAATAACACTGCTTATAATTGGGCTAGCATCCCGAATTATTGATTGCGGTTTATTAATTGCACAGCCATTAGCATCTGTTACATAAACGACCCAATTCATATCAATACCATTATTAGTATCTACAGCTAATTGATCACTCGTAATAAAACTTGATAATGCTGGAACAGGATCAGTTGCTCTAGCTACTGCGTATTTATATGGTGCTGTACCACCTGTTGCTGAAACCGTAATTGTAGCATTGTCATTATTACAATTGATATTAGTAGCAATGGATGTAGAAGACAATACTTTTGCTGGTTCACTAACTGCGAAATTAACTATACTAGCAACGCAGCCCGAAACACCATCAGTAACAGTAAAAGTATAATTATTAGCAGTAAGTCCTGTATATGTAATTACATCACCGCTTTGAGTAAATGAACCTGCTGCTGGTGTCAAACCAAAAGTATAATTACCCGAATTTATATAATTAGAAACTGTAAACCTTACCGATCCAGTATTTCCTCCCATACAATAAACATCACTAATTAATTGACCTGAAGCAGTAATTTTAGAAGCCTCTTTTACTTCAAACGGTTTTGTAACAATACATCCATTTGCGTCTTTAACTCCAAAGACATATATCTTTGGAAGCAAGTTGTTAAATACATTTAAAACTTGGTAAGCACCTCCGTCAATGTTATATGTATATGATGCCACACCACCTGTCACAGAATTTACTGTTACAGTAGCTGATGGCGCATTACAATAAACTGCTGATGCTCTTATATCCATATCCGTTGGCGGTGTGTATGGTAATACATCTTCAGAACCAATAACTCTACAACCATTAGCATCAAGAACTACATATTTTATAGTTTGTGCACTATTAACAGTAAATGATGATGCGGTTTGGAAAGTCAGACCATTATCAAAACTGTAACTGTACGGAGTTGTACCACCTAATGCATTAATGGTAATCACTGCATCTTGAGGTGCATTAGTAATTGAACAGCTAAATGGCGTTACAGTAGCGCTAGCTGTCAATACAACCGGTTCTGTAATAACAACAGCTGCTGCTGGTGCCGATGTACAGCCCTTAGCGTCGGTTACTGTTATTGTATAGGAACCAGCTTTTAATCCTGTATAGATACCGTTTGCGTCTCCTGTATGGTTAGCTGGTGCTGCTCCTGCCAATGCAAATGCATATGGTGCTGTTCCAGTAGCCGGCGTTACCGTAATGCTTCCGTCACTGCCTAGCGTACAG
>NZ_JBFUGG010000040.1:0-14983 GCF_056403035.1 Flavobacterium sp. P3_A6
CTTTTATACCTTTTATACTATTGTCTATTTCAGCATTTGCTTTGGTATTTAGCAGTTTAAATTTACACAAAGCAGATGCAGTTCTGAAAAAAATGCAATTGCTGTCTTCTGCGGCATTTAGTTTAGGTCATGGTGGGAACGATTCTCAAAAAGTAATGGGAATTATCGCGGCTGCAGTTGCAGTTTATATTAAAACTAGCGGCGTAGATATTTTGCATCTTCCAGAGTGGCTGCAGGTAGTTCTTCCGGATGATGATAAAGGCATCAAAGGCGCAATGCCAGAATGGATTCCTTTGGCATGTTATACTGCTATTGCGGTTGGAACATTAAGCGGTGGCTGGAAAATTGTAAAAACAATGGGTTCCAAAATTACTAAGGTAACTTCTTTTGAAGGAGTTGCAGCTGAAACAGCTGGAGCTTTGACGCTTTATTTCACAGAACATTTTAAAGTGCCGGTAAGTACAACGCATACTATAACAGGATCTATTATTGGAGTTGGATTAACTAAACGTGTTTCGGCTGTTCGCTGGGGTGTAACTGTTAGTTTACTTTGGGCTTGGGTACTCACAATTCCAGTTTCAGCATTACTGGCTTCATTGGTATATTGGTTTCTAAAAATATTTTTATAAAATAGACATACAGTTTGAAAAAAACCATTCGGAATAAACGAATGGTTTTTTTTATGTCATAAAATTTGCGTTTTATTTTTGGAGCAAAGATCTATCTGTAATAATCAGCAGTTCTCCAGCTGTCCACTATATTCCCGATTAACAAAAACTCGGCAAAAAAGCCTTGTTTTTTATATCGGGAGATGCCGTTTCCATCTGGGCTAAAGACAGGATTAATGGTTTTATCAGCTTATTTTTGAAGGATTTAAGATTTTTTTTTTAATATTTAGTTTCCTTGAATTAAGTTTTTATGATTCTTTTTACGTTTGTAGTGGGTTTGTTTTAACATATGTTCACCAGTTATAATGCTAATGTTTCCGTCAACTTCAAGCATGGCCATTTTTACATCTTTAAAATATTCAACGCCATGCTCTCTCATAGCTTCTTTTAGCTCATCTGAAGTGATGTTTAATTTGCCTAAAGTTTTGAAATCTAAAGTTCCGTCATGAATCAGGATTTCAGGTTTTTCAAGCATGAAATTACTGAAATTTTTATACTTAAAGAGCAGTTTTTTGATGACGAAATTAATTGCAAAAAGTATTATTGCGGCAACCAACCCTCCCCAAAGTGATGTATTATTTCCGACCATCGCATTTTGCACTGAATTACTGATAAGCAAAATAAGAATCACATCTGCAGTATTGAGTTGTGATAATTCTTTTTTTCCAAAAATACGCAGCGCAATAATCATAAATAAATATACAGCAGTACTACGAATGGCGATATCTAGATAGGGATTCATATTTTAGTGTTGAAAATTATTCAATCTGATTTCTATATTCTTTGCTTTTTATTTTCTAAAAAGCTATTTAATTTTAAAGTTCTTTTCAATTGCTTTAATCATTTCTCCGGCTATATCTTTGTTGGTAGCACCTTCAATTCCTTCAAGCCCTGGAGAAGAGTTTACTTCGAGTAGTAATGGTCCTTTTGAGGAACGAATAATATCTACGCCGGCTACTTTTAGATCCATGGCTTTAGCTGCCTTTATGGCAATCTTTTTCTCCTCAGAAGTAACCTTAATGACAGAAGCTGTTCCTCCCAAATGAATATTGGCTCTAAATTCACCCGGCATAGCTTCTCTTTGGATAGCTGCAACCACTTTGCCGTCAATTACAAAACAGCGGATGTCTTTTCCATTGGCTTCTTTTATGAACTCCTGCACTAATATATTTGCATTTAGGCTTTTGAAGGCATTAATAACACTTTCGGCAGCTTTTTTGGTTTCTGCTAATACAACCCCTTTTCCTTGAGTGCCTTCCAATAATTTTACTATTAGTGGGGATCCTCCAACCATTTTGATCAAATTATCGGTATCCAATGGAGAATTGGCAAATCCTGTTGTTGGAATGTCGACACCGTGATTCAGTAATAACTGCAAAGAAAATAATTTGTCTCTGGATTGCGTAATAGCCGTTGATGAGTTTAGGCAAAATACTCTCAAAGCTTCGAACTGCCGCGTTAAAGCACAACCGTAAAAGGTGATGCTTGGGCGGATTCTAGGGATAATAGCATCAAACTGATTTAGTATTTTTCCTCCACGGTAATGAATCTCGGGAGTTTTGGCATCTAGTTTCATGTAGCACTCCTTAATGTTTAAGAAATGCATTTCATGACCTCTCATTTCGCCAGCTTCCATAATTCTTTTATTGCTGTACAATTCAGGATTACTGGCCAAAAGACCAATTCGCAAACCAGAACTGGCTTTCTCTGAGTTTACATATAATTCTTTAAGGCTTTCGGCAGTTGGCTGTCCTAGAAGGTATTTTTGTTCAGGATCGACAAGGATTCTTCCGCTCATGGCTTCTCTTCCCAAAAGCATTCGGAAACCCATCGAATCTCTATTAGTCAATGTCATTTCGATAGGCCATTTGGAATCACCAATAGCAATATAAGTTTGAATTACATAGCGGTGTTCTCTAAAGCCGCTGGAGCTTTTTACAATACGTTTCCCCACCAAAGGGGCTTCACAATGAATAACCGTTTTAATATTGTTTTGAATAGGATTGATGTCAAATTTCACCCAATTGGCATCGTTTTTTATAAATGGTGCAATATTAATAGCATGCAAAGCAGATGTTTTGGCGCCAGAATCTACTCGGGCTTTAATTGTAGGAATTCCTAATTCTGGAAATGAGCACCATTCTTCGCTACCCAGTATAACTTTATTTTGTACCATAAATTAATTTTGGTTGATCTTTTATATGCAGTATCAAATGTAAATATTTGTTTTTAAAAAATACAATATTATCCTATAAAGAATAAACCCGTTATGTTATTAAAACGTAACGGGTTTATTATGGATGTTTTTTATTTAAATTATTGATTTGTAGGTTCTTCTGCTTTGTGAACTTTTATAGTTAACTCTTGAGAGCCTTCTTCAATATCCATGAATATTTCGTCGCCAGAAGCGATTTTTGAAGTGATAATTTCTTCTGCCAGAGCATCTTCAACATACTTCTGAATTGCTCTTTTTAAAGGTCTTGCTCCAAACTGTTTGTCAAATCCTTTATCAGCAATAAATGCTTTGGCCTCATCAGACAATTTCAAATGATACCCTAATTCATTAACACGGCTGTATAATTTTTTCAACTCTATTTCGATAATCAGATTGATATCTTCTTTTTCCAAAGTGTTAAATACGATTACATCATCAATTCTGTTTAAAAATTCTGGTGCAAAAGTTTTCTTTAAAGCATTTTCGATTATGCTTTTAGAATTATCATCGGCTTGAGCGATTTTTGCAGCAGTGCCGAATCCAACACCCTGTCCAAAATCTTTCAATTGACGGGCTCCAACATTCGAAGTCATAATAATAATTGTATTCTTGAAATCAATTTTACGGCCTAAACTGTCTGTTAAGAAACCGTCATCTAGCACTTGAAGCATCATATTGAATACATCTGGATGCGCTTTTTCAATTTCATCAAGAAGTACAACACAATATGGTTTTCTTCTCACTTTTTCAGTCAATTGTCCGCCTTCTTCGTATCCTACGTATCCTGGAGGTGCTCCGACTAATCTTGAAATCGCAAATTTCTCCATGTATTCACTCATGTCAATTCGAACTAATGCATCTTCAGAATCGAATAATTCTTTGGCAAGAACTTTGGCTAATTGTGTTTTTCCAACACCAGTCTGACCTAAGAAAATAAATGAACCAATAGGTTTGTTAGGGTCTTTCAATCCCGCACGATTTCTTTGAATAGATCGAGCAATTTTTATAACAGCTTCATTTTGTCCAATTACTTTGTCTTGAATCAGCTCAGGTAATTTTGCCAGTTTATTGCTTTCAGTTTGTGCAATTCTGTTTACTGGAATACCAGTCATCATAGATACAACATCGGCAACATTGTCTTCGGTTACCAATATTCTATTGGTTTTAGAATCTTCTTCCCATTGCTCTTGTGCTATGGCTAAATCTTTTTCTATCTTTTTCTCATCATCACGAAGTTTGGCTGCTTCTTCATATTTTTGTTTTTTAACAACCAAGTTTTTCAATTCGCGAACTTCTTCCAGTTGTCGTTCTAAATCTAATATTTGTTTTGGAACGTCAATATTGGTGATGTGAACTCGAGACCCGGCTTCATCCAATGCATCAATAGCTTTGTCTGGCAAGAAACGTTCAGACATGTATCGATTAGTTAATTTAACACAAGCTTCAATTGCTTCTTGAGTGTAAATTACATTATGATGATCTTCATATTTGTTTTTGATGTTGTTCAAAATAGCAATAGTTTCTTCAACAGAAGTCGGCTCAACGATTACCTTTTGGAAACGTCTTTCAAGTGCGCCGTCTTTTTCGATATATTGTCTGTATTCATCCAGAGTTGTAGCTCCAATACATTGAATTTCTCCTCTTGATAAAGCAGGCTTAAACATATTTGATGCATCAAGTGAACCTGTAGCGCCGCCTGCACCAACTATAGTATGAATTTCGTCTATGAAAAGAATGATATCATCATTTTTTTCAAGCTCATTCATTACTGCTTTCATACGTTCTTCGAACTGTCCTCTATATTTAGTGCCAGCAACTAAACTGGCCAAATCTAGAGTCACTACACGTTTGTTGAATAATATACGTGAAACTTTCTTCTGAATAATGCGCAAAGCAAGACCTTCGGCAATAGCTGATTTACCCACACCAGGTTCCCCTATTAATAATGGGTTGTTTTTTTTGCGTCGGCTCAAAATTTGAGAAACACGTTCTATTTCTTTTTCACGCCCAACAACAGGATCCAGTTTTCCTTCTTCGGCCATTTCTGTTAAATCTCTTCCAAAGTTATCAAGAACAGGAGTTTTTGATTTTTTATTTGATTTATTGGCTGGATTATTAAAACTGCCTTCTTTGAGACTGTCATCTTGTCCTGAATCATCATTGTATGATTCATTTTTTGGCAAGTTTTCTAAAAATTCTTCTTCGTTTGGAGTCATATTGATGTATTGTTCTTTAGCTATGTCATAATCTATTTTGAGCTTATTCAATAGCTTGGTTGTAGGGTCATTTTCATTTCTTAAGATGCACAACAGCAAATGTGCTGTGCTAATTGATGAGCTTTGGAAAACTTTGGCTTCCAAAAAAGTTGTTTTTAAAGCTCGTTCAGCTTGACGCGTCAGATGTAAATTTTTCTTTTCTACGCTGACATCAATGCTAGGGCTTGCTGGGCTTAGGATTTCAACCTTTCGTCTTAAATGATCAAGATCGATGGACAGGTTGTTCAGGATGTGAATAGCTTTACCATTACCATCCCTCAGAATGCCAAGCATCAAATGTTCAGTACCTATAAAGTCATGTCCAAGACGCAGTGCCTCTTCTTTGCTATAAGTAATAACGTCCTTTACTCTAGGTGAAAAATTATCATCCATAATGTTTAAATATAGTTATGTAAATTTAGTAAACATGAAGTTTAAAAGCAAAAATCATACCTTAATAAATCTATTAATGCTAATTGACAAAAAAAATGAAGAAGAGAGACTTAAAAGTAACTTAATTTATTAACTAAATGACGATAAAAATTTGTTAATAAATCGGATAAATTTATGTTTACTTTATGCCTGAAAAAATATTGAGAAAGCTTATATTAGCGGGATTTTTTAATACAAAATAATTTTAATTTAAGAATATATTTATGTCTGAAGGAGAAAAGTTAATTCCTATTAACATTGAAGATGAAATGAAATCAGCTTACATCGATTATTCGATGTCAGTAATTGTCTCAAGAGCGCTTCCTGATGTAAGAGATGGTTTGAAACCAGTGCATCGAAGAGTACTTTACGGAATGTATGATTTAGGAGTAACTTCAAAATCTGCCCACAAAAAATCTGCAAGAATAGTCGGGGAAGTTTTAGGAAAGTATCACCCTCATGGAGATACCTCAGTTTATGATGCAATGGTTCGTATGGCTCAAGAATGGAGTATGCGTTATTTATTAGTTGACGGACAAGGTAACTTTGGATCTGTAGATGGTGATAGTCCGGCAGCAATGCGTTACACTGAGGCCAGAATGAAAAAGATTTCGGAAGAAATTATGGCCGATATCGAAAAAGAAACAGTTGATTTCCAGCTTAACTTTGATGATACCTTATATGAACCAAAAGTAATGCCGACACGAGTTCCTACATTGTTAATTAATGGAGCAACGGGAATTGCTGTAGGTATGGCAACCAATATGCCACCGCATAATTTAACTGAAGTTATTAATGGTACATTGGCGTATCTTGATAATAACGATATTGAAATCGATGAATTGATGAATCATATTAAAGCTCCAGATTTTCCTACTGGAGGCGTGATATATGGTTATGAAGGTGTTCGTGAAGCTTTTAAAACGGGGAGAGGCCGTATAGTTATGCGGGCCAAAGTTGGTTTTGAAGAGGTAGACGGCAGAGAATCAATCATCGTTACCGAAATTCCATATCAAGTTAATAAGGCTGATATGATTAAGCGTACGGCTGATTTGGTAAATGAGAAAAAAATTGATGGAATTGCTAATATTCGTGACGAATCGGACAGAAATGGTATGCGTATCGTTTATATATTGAAACGCGATGCAACGCCAAATGTGGTTTTGAATACCTTATATAAATTTACTCAATTACAGTCTTCTTTCAGTGTAAATAACATTGCATTAGTAAATGGCCGTCCTCAAATGCTGAATCTAAAAGATATGATTCATTATTTTATTGAGCACCGTCACGATGTTGTTGTACGCAGAACACAATTTGAATTGCGTAAAGCAGAAGAAAGAGCTCATATTTTAGAAGGTCTGATTATTGCGTCAGATAATATTGATGAAGTTATCGCGTTAATTAGAGGGTCTAAGAACACAGAAGAAGCTCGTGAAAAATTAATCGAACGATTTAATTTATCAGATATTCAGGCTCGAGCGATTGTAGAAATGCGTTTGCGTCAGTTAACAGGACTGGAGCAGGATAAATTAAGAGCAGAATATGAAGAGCTTATGAAGTTAATCGAGCATTTGAAAGCTTTATTAGCCGATGTGAATTTAAGAACAGCTTTGATTAAGGAAGAACTTGAAGAAATTCGTGAAAAGTATGGTGACGCACGCCGTTCTCAAATAGAATATTCAGGAGGAGATGTTAGTATTGAGGATTTAATTGCAGATGAAAATGTAGTTATTACAATTTCTCATGCGGGTTATATCAAACGTACAAATCTTACCGAATACAAAACACAAAATAGAGGAGGGGTTGGTCAAAAAAGTGCAGGAACAAGAGATCAGGATTTCTTAGAGCATATGTATGTGGCAACAAACCATCAGTATATGATGTTTTTTACTCAAAAAGGGAAATGTTTCTGGATGCGTGTTTATGAAATTCCTGAGGGAAGCAAAACGGCAAAAGGCAGGGCAATTCAAAACTTAGTCAATATCGAAAGTGATGATAAAGTAAAAGCATTTATTTGTACACAAGATCTAAAAGACAAAGATTACATCAACAGTCATAATCTTGTAATGGTAACTAAGCAAGGTCAGGTTAAGAAAACATCTTTAGAAAAATATTCTAAGCCTAGAGTTAATGGTGTTGCGGCAATTACTATCAAAGAAGGAGATGAATTATTAGAAGCAAAATTAACCAATGGAGAAAGTCAGATTATTTTGGCTGTTAAATCCGGGAAGTTAGTTCGCTTTGAAGAGACCAAAACGCGTCCGATGGGAAGAACTGCTTCTGGAGTTCGCGGAATCACATTAAAAGATGATACCGATGAAGTAATTGGAATGGTTACTGTTGATAAAGAAGATATTAATGATTCACAAATTTTAGTTGTTACAGAAAACGGATATGGTAAACGTACCAAATTAGTTGATGAAGACGGTGAAGATGTCTATAGAATTACAAACCGTGGAGGTAAAGGAGTCAAGACCTTAAATATTACGGAAAAAACAGGAAAATTGATTTCTATAAATGCTGTAACAGATGCAGATGATTTAATGATTATCAACAAATCGGGATTGACAATTAGAATGGCGATTGAAGATTTACGCGTTATGGGGCGTGCTACTCAAGGAGTTAAATTGATTAATCTGAAAGGAAATGACTCGATAGCTGCAGTTACTAAGGTAATGAAAGACGATGTGGCAGAAGTAGTTGTTGATGAAGATGGAAATGTTATCGAAACAGAAGTTATCGAAAGGGTAAAACCAGTACTTGAGGTTCTTGAAGATGATGGTACAGCTGATGACGAAGATGATGATTCTGAAGATGAAGTAGAAGAAGATGATTCAGATGAAGACGATACTGATAACGAGGAATAGTTATACAGTAATTGATAAGTAAATATAAAATAAATTAATATGAAAAGTAGATATGTAATAATTGCGTCAGCATTATTTTTATCAGTAATGAGTTTTGCTCAAAAAAATGAAATTAAAGCGGCTGAAAAAGCGCTAAAAGCTGGAAAGGCAGATGAAGCGTTGACAATTTTAACTGGAGCTGAATATTTAACAGTTAATGCGCCAGATGCTGAAAAAGCACAGTTCTTATTTGTAAAAGCGAGTGCGTATTTTGATTTGTCTAATAAAAAAATAGATGAGGATAAGAATTTGATTTTGGCGGCAAAAGCTTACCAGGATTTAATAGAGGCTGAAAAAGTTTCGGGTAAGGCAAAATATTCTGCACAAGCGGCAGCTTCAATTGCTCAGATTAAAGGAAAATTAGTTAACGGTGCAATTGAAGATACTAAAGCGAACAAAGATGCCGAAGGAGCTCAAAAACTTTACCAGGCTTATTTATTGGAGAAAAAAGACACTATAAATCTTTATTATGCAGCTTCAACTTATGTTAATGCAAAAGATTATGATAATGCTTTGAAACTTTATGAAGAATTAAAAGTGCTGAATTATTCTGGAAAGGCAACTTATTATTATGCAGTTAATAAAGTGAATGGTCAAGAAGATTTTTTTAATACAGCTGCTGATAGAGACAGAATGGTTAAAATGGGGACTCATGAAAAACCAAGAGTCGAAAATGTGCCTTCTAAAAGAGGAGAAATATATAAAAATGTGGCTTTGATTTATGTACAGCAAGGGAAAATTGATGAAGCTAAGAAGGCTGTAGCTGCTGCCAGAAAAACGAATCCAGATGATAATTCGCTACTGTTGACCGAAGCTAATTTGTATCTTGAAACGAAAGATATGGATACATATAAAAAATTAATTTCTGAAGCTGTAGAAAAAAATCCAAATGATGTTGATTTGATTTTTAATTTGGGTGTTATAAGCGCTCAAGCAAAAAATTATACCGAAGCGGAAAAGTTTTATAATAAAGTTATAGAATTAAATCCAAAATATACTAATGCTTATATTAATATGGCKGCGATGAAACTTGATGATGAAAAAAATATCATTGATGCCATGAATAAATTAGGTACTTCTGCAGATGATACAAAAAAATATAATACTTTGAAAAAGAAAAGAGAAGACCTATTTAAAAGTACTATTCCTTACTTGCAAAAAGCTGTCGAGTTAGACCCTAGTAATCCAGATGTTACTAAGACATTGCTGAATGTTTATAGTGCTTTGGAAATGACAGCAGAATACAAAGCTTTGAAAGCTAAAATGTAAAATAGCTTTTAAAAAATAAAAAAATCCTGCTTGATAACCTCAGTGCAGGATTTTTTTTGTTTTATTTTTATATGTTTATGATTTTACAGTGCCAAAAAAAATCATTTGCTAGGTTTATTTAGTATTCTTATGATGGATTTATGTTTTAAATAATGATTAAAGAATTCAAGAAACGGATTTTTTTATACTGTTTACGAAATCGTTATAACTAAATTGAAAAATTGTTTGAAAAATACTTGTATTATCAATTTTTAATTTTATTTTAGATGAAAATTAAAATTTTTGATAAAAAAAACACAATTAAAATACATTGTAAATTATATATTGTTAAAAAAACAATTTTTCAAAAAAAACAATTAATTGAATGTCTAACCCCCATAATTATAAAATATGATAAAAAACTACACTGCACAGTTGATTCTCATAATCGACTAAAATTTTGGATTCATATTAGAGAGTATAGTTTGTGTGCTGAGAACCTTCAGCAGTCTGATTGTTTGTATTCTTTTTTATAAAATCTTTGAAAAAACCAAAACCTATAATAATCTAAAACTTAACCTAATGAAAAGAAAATTTGTAATACTATCAATAGTGTTATTGATAAATGTTTGTGTTAATGCCCAAAAAGGACAAATAAAAGATGCTCAATCAGTTTTTGCGAGCGGAAAATCTCAAGATGCACTGGGAATTTTAAAAAAGACAGAATATCTTATTGTTAATGCAAATGATGAAGATAAGTCTGATTTTTATTTTTTGAAGGGAAATATATTAAAGGATTTAGCAACAAAAAACATTGATGCAGCTAATAATTTTTCATTGGCTTCTGAAGCATATCAGGAATTGATTAATGCTGAAAATGAAGCGGGTAAATATAAATATACCTTGCAGGCTAATACCGCATTAAAAGAGATGAAATCTAAACTGGTTAATGGCGCAGTTGATGATTTTAAAAATGGGAAATATAAAGAAAGTGCAGAAAAGAGTTATAAAGTTTATTTGTTTGATAAGAGGGATACTTTGAATTTATTTAATGCTGCCGCTGCCGCCATGACAGCTAAGGATAATGATTCTTCTATTAAATTTTATGAAGAATTGAGAAAGATTAACTATTCTGGAAAAAGAATTATTTATTATGCTACAAATAAAAAAACAAAAGAAGAAGATGCTTTTGTTTCGGCTGGGGCGAGAGATTCAGGAATTTTAGCAGGTCTTTATGAAAAGCCAAGAGATGAATTTTCCCCTTCTAAAAGATTAGAGATTAATAAGAACTTGGCATATATTTATTTGACTAAAAATGATTTGGAAAAATCTGAAATTTGCTACAATAAAGTTATAGAGTTGGATCCTAAGTATATTGACGCTTATATTAACTTGGCTTATGTTAAATTAGAGTCTAAGAAAACATTGCTGGATCAAATGTCGGCTTTAGGTAATACTCCAAAAGAAATGCAGCAATATGATGAACTAAAAATTAAAAAAGACAATTTGGTTAAAAGCGCAATCCCGTATCTTAAAAAAGCATTGGATATTGATCCAAAAAATCAAGATGTTGTCAAATCGTTATTAAGTGTTTACCGTTCGTTAGATATGACTAATGAGTATAATGCACTTAAGGCAACTATGTAGAATAAAAAAAAATGCTAGAAATAATCTAGTATTTTTTTGAAGGTTTTCTAAAAGACAAAACGAATTTTAAAACCATTAATTCAATGAGATATTTTAGGCTTATTGAATAATGGTTTTTTATTTTAACTTACACAGTTAGTGAGACACTACCTTAAATTATTTTTTTTATTACTCTAAGTTTATGAGTGTGTTTGTTGCTTTCGGCATTATAGATTCCCAAGTGATCTAAACGGTCAATTCTGACTTTTCCGCTGGCGTGAATAATATAATTGTTTTCCATTATAATTCCGACATGTGTGATATTGCCTTCATCATTGTCAAAAAAAGCTAAATCACCTGGTTCGCTTTCTTCAATGAAACTTAATGCTTCACCTTGTGTTGCTTGCTGTGAAGCATCTCTTAGCAATTTGTATCCGTTAAGTTTGTATACCATTTGAGTAAACCCGGAACAGTCTATTCCAAAAGGTGTTTTACCTCCCCATAAATAAGGTGCATTTAAATACATAAAAGCCGATGAGAGTAGATTCTTTTTGAGTTTTATTCCGCTTATTTTTGTTCCTTCAAAATCAAAATGATTAGTATTTATCTCCGGATAATTTAAAAACGACAAAGACGCTCCCAGAGGTATTGGAATTAATAAATTGGATGGAGCCAGAATGTATTCTATTAAATCGGCATTCAAAATTATAGCATCTGAGGAAAGCTGTGCGTAGTTTGATTCCGTAATTATTTGAAATTGTTTCGTATCAATCCAGCCTTCGTATTGGTCATATTGTGTTTTAATATGAGTCCATTGGTTGTGCTGTTCCAAAACTTCAAAATGCTCTCCAAATAAAATTTGGGAAACAATTTCACTTTTATCACTGGCTTCTGCACGAAGTGGAATCATGGCTAAATTACAAATTCCAAACATTTATATAAATTAGATTAAAAATAAATACGAATCAAAAATGACCGTAAAAATAATGATTTTCAATTCGTATTATTTAATTATTTTGTTTTATTTGAAACGATATTTATGAAATATTTCTTTCTATAATTAAAGCCGATGCTCCACCGCCACCATTGCAAATAGCAGCTGCGCCATATTTAGCATTGTTTTGTTCTAATACATTTAATAAAGTAACAATAATGCGTGTGCCGGAACATCCGAGCGGATGTCCTAATGATACAGCTCCACCATTGATGTTTACTTTGTCATTATCTAATCCAAGTATTTTGGAATTGGCTAATCCAACCACTGAAAATGCTTCGTTAAATTCAAAATAATCAATTTCGTCTAAAGTCAGATTAGCTTTTGCTAATGCTTTGGGAAGTGCCTTTGCAGGACTCGTTGTGAACCATTTTGGTTCTTGAGCAGCATCTGCATATCCTTTTATGAATGCTAAAGGTTTTAGGCCTAAAGAGATTGCTTTTTCTTCACTCATCAAAATAACTGCGGCGGCACCATCATTAATAGTTGATGCGTTTGCTGCAGTAACAGTTCCTTCTTTTGTAAATACTGCGCTTAATGTGGGAATCTTTTCTAGTGAAACATTAGTGTATTCTTCATCTTTTGAGATGATAATTGGTTCTCCTTTTCTTTGCGGAACTGCTACCGGAACTATTTCGTTATCAAATTTTCCTTCGCTCCAGGCTTTAGCGGAACGCTCGTAAGACTGAATTGCAAAATTATCTTGTTCTTCTCTTGAAATCTTGTATTCTGTTGCGCATAAGTCTGCAGAAACACCCATTGCATTGTTGTCGTATGCATCAGTTAACCCGTCTTTTTGCATTCCGTCAACCATAGTATTGGATCCAAATTTAGTTCCGCTTCTCAAGTGCATATAATGAGGAATTAAACTCATGTTTTCCATTCCGCCAGCAACTACAATTTCGGCATCACCACATTGAATTGCTTGTGTGCCCAGCATTATAGCCTTCATTCCTGATGCGCAAACTTTGTTTACTGTAGTGCAGGCTGCTTCAGTTGAAAGACCAGCGTAAATTGCAGCTTGACGAGCAGGAGCCTGTCCGATACCAGCTTGAATAACGTTACCCATAAAAACTTCGTCAACTAAGTTTGGATCTAATTGTATTTTGTCTAATGCTCCTTTTATAGCTATTGCTCCTAATCGCGGCGCAGTTATTGTAGATAATCCACCCATAAAACTGCCAATAGGTGTTCTAACAGCAGAAACGATAACAACTCTTTTGCTCATGTTTATTATTGTGTTGATTTGTATAGCAAATTTAAGTTCTTTTTTATAATATTAAAATTTTACCGAGTTTAAATTAGGTTGTGTTTAGTAAAATCTTATTTTATTGTTTGTTTTTGTGTAAAAAGAATAATGATTGATGGTTTATTTTGTGTATGTTATAATTTTATATTGTAAAATGTTTTAAAGCAGAATCTAGATTTTTGATTGGATTTTTTTTGAAATTCTATGTTTTATATATAAAGTGATCTACTCGTTATGCTGTTTAATTGGGTGAGTAATTTTTTTGTTTTTTAATTGTTTGCTATATCTTTGATTGTGAAGTCATTTTAAAGAAATGCTAAAAAATATAAAAAAAAAGTGCTAAAATAGTTGTGAGAAACGTAAACATGTCTTAAGTTTGCAACCGCAAAACAGGACACGTTTCCTGAGGTTTTGGAGAGGTGCCAGAGCGGTAATGGAGCAGATTGCTAATCTGTCGACGAGTAATCGTCGCCAGGGTTCGAGTCCCTGTCTCTCCGCAATTTATTTGTGATTAAGAATCATAGCAAGGTTCAATATTTTATTATATTTTCATAAATAAATTATATAGATTGTTTTCGGGGTGTAGCGTAGCTCGGTTATCGCGCCTGCTTTGGGAGCAGGAGGCCGCAGGTTCGAATCCTGCCACCCCGACAGATTAAAATAATGGACGCATAGCTCAGCTGGATAGAGCACCTGCCTTCTAAGCAGGCGGTCGAAGGTTCGAATCCTTCTGCGTTCACTTTGAAACCCACTGATTTCAGTGGGTTTTTTGCATTTTATGGTTTTTGTATTTTTAAATTTTTTAAATCTGGTAATGAAGTTTCCCCTTTCTCACAAATTTTATAATCCTTTGAAAGCAGATTTATAGTGGAATGAGAGGCGTGTTGTATCAATTACTGGCAGACCTGTCTACTTGATTAGCTGTTTGTGCTATTTTTTTACAACTTCTTTAACTCCTCCTTTTGTCAAAATGATAGAATTGCAAATACCGGATTTGTCCAGAATAAATTCAATTGTCCTGTCGTTATTGTCCGCTCTAAAAAATTTTGTATTGGACTCAGGCAGGAGTTCCATTTCTTCACTATTGTAGTAAAGTTTACCGTCAATTTTTAATATTTCAATTTTGCCATATTGGCCTGCATATTTGTCATATATGGTAGTATCTATTTTAGTTTGATAATGTTTGTATGGAAGTTCTACTTCTTTTTGCAATGCAATTGCTGAAAGGCCATAACCTATGATGTATGAAAATGATTCGTTATTGGAAAGTACAGTCACAAAAATTTTGTCATCTGTAAATCGGTTAAAAGAAGTCATTGTGCCAAAAAAACCTCCGTCATGAGCAATTAGCTGATGTCCGTGATTATAAAATGGATTAATTATAAAT
>NZ_JBFUGG010000041.1:0-11682 GCF_056403035.1 Flavobacterium sp. P3_A6
GTATTAAAATGTCCTAAAAACAGGAGAGTATATAATGCTAATGCATGTTGATACTCTCAATTATAAAGATCAGTTTGCAGGATATGCGACAACAAAAAAGATTACTGGCCCTATGAATTTAAAGGATCTGTAGATAAGTATTTCTTTAGAACAAGCTTAGCTTCTTCTCTGTCTGTCTAAATCCTCTCAGAAAATTAATATCAATACTTGTTTGCAATCCTAAAGCTTTTGCTTTTTTTGCACTTTTTAAAATGGTGGTGCGACCTGGATTTTTGCTTAAAGCAAAACAGGCCGTGTGGAAAATTTTGGCTTTTTCCAATAATTCGTCCGGAATTTGGCTTGGATTGATTTGAAAATCTGTTTCCCTGTAAGTAATAAAATCAGGTGTTCCCATAGATTTTGAAACAAAAAATTACTGTAGTGGGCTCGATTTCTGATTTTCTTAATTGAGATGTAATTATATGGTATTTTTTTAATTTCCGAATGATATATGGCAATTTTAACTGTACTTTTTTTCTTTACTGGTTTGTATCATTATTAATTTCTCTTCCTTCTTCAGATACCTATTTATTTATTTATTTATTTTGATTTTGATGAATTTTCACGTGATTTTTCGATTATAGTACGATATTTAAAAACTCATCTTGCTTAGCATACCATTTTTTGTATAGTCAATTGTAAAAGCCTTGGTTTTAAGATTCGCTTTTAGGTTCGCAAAGCTAGTGCCATTAGCCCATTTAATATCCAAGATGTCATCTTCAGCATCATTTATTTCTACTTCACCTGAAAATGCATTAGAAGTATTTCTTATGCGAATGATTTCGAGCTGTTTGTTAACAACTTCTGTTTTCAATCCTTGCTCTATATCGTGCATTGACAATGCAGTGCGATTAATTTCTTTATGTCCGGCACTACCTCCATTATCTGCTGCTTCATAATTGTTTTTGCCTGCAAAAATATCGAGATACCAAATCTGCGGTATTCCAGGCATAAACATCTGAATGACTCTCGCAAGAAGCAGCTTTTGTTCGTCTTCTCCTAGTGCACTAAAAAAGGTGGCATTTATTTGATAATAAGAAATTTTATTCCCAGAAGGGTCGTAGAGATTTTTGACACGACCACCACGTTCCATGATTGCGGTCATAATTTTTTCAATCTCGGCATCTTCTAGTAATCCTTTATTGTAAACGCCATTTACCTCCTTGCCCTTCAGGTCTAAAACTGGTATTCCATCATGGCAGCCAAGCATATTTACTGTTTTATATCCTTTGGTAATAATTTCTTTAGCCCAACTAATCAATGCTTTACTTGTTTGGTTTTCGATAGTATGAATCGTTAAACCAGGTAAGAAAAAGTCATAGATATAATATCCTTCATTGGCTACTTCATCGTGTAAATGCAAACCATATTCTGCGTGAATTTCTGGCAACAGCATCAAATTATTTTGTTGTGCTATTTTCTTGATTCGGTCTAAATAGTCCCAGGTTCCCGGTTTATTAAAAAAATTGGATTCTCCTACTTGTTTATGCAAATAAGCAAAAGCATCTAATCGAAGAATAGTACAACCATAATCACTTAATTTTTTTAGTGTTTCCTCATAAAATTCCCAAACCAAAGGTGATGCAGCATTGACATCCATTTGTCCTAAATAGGAACGCTTTTGCTCTACAATTTGTAAAATTTCTGATTTAAGAGGAGTACAGTCTTCAAAGTTTAGGGTGGTAAAATCTTGATTGCTATTCATTGTGGCATTTACTAGAGCAACAATAAATAGATTTTGAGCCTCAGTCAATCCTTTTATGTTTTGTAAATCTGCTACAGTAATCGGATTGTAGGTTACTTGCTGATAAAAAGTATTCCAATACGGCTGTTCTGTACTATCTGGGAAACGCACTTTTAATATGGGCAAACCCGACTTTCTCATAAATAATTTATTGAGAAACTTCGGTTCTGGAATTACAATTCCATCTTCATTTTTTACCCCATTTCCTTCCCAGAATTCATTCCAGTTGATAAAAAAATCTTTAAATTTAGATTCATTCCCGTATTGCAGCAGGTCTTTAAACTGTGGTGAAGCCACAGAGAGATGATTCAATACAATATCAAACTTCAGCTTTATCTGTAGTTCATTCAAGTCCTTTAAATCTTTTATGTCTACTAAATCCTTGTTTATATCATAATCAATAATTGAAAAGCCTCTATCTAAATCACTGTTAAAAAAAGTTGGCAATACATATATAAAAGAAAAGACATCTTTAAAAGCGTCCATCTTGAGCATGCCTATGGTATCACTAAATTTCTCTCCTATACTATCTGGATAAACATTTAGCATTACTCCATTGCTGATATTTTTATTTTTATGTCGCATCGTATTTTATAGAAGTTTAGAAAGGATATTGATGTTATCTGGCAGTCGTCCTACATTTTGAAGTTTCAAAGCAGCCAATTTTAAAGCGATATCCAAACATTCATTAATTGATTTTTCTTTTATATAAGCAAATAAGAATCCAGACCAAAAAGCATCGCCCGCTCCTGTGGAATCCATTACTTTATCAATTTTTATTGCTGGCATTTGTATTACTTCTTTTCCTTTTTGAGATAATTTGACCCCTTTGCTGCCTAAAGTTAAGCAAACCGTATCTACTCCTTGATGATGAAAAAATTCGAATATCTCTTCATGCGGAAGTTCTTTCTCAAATAGGCGCAGCATATCATCTTCACTAATTTTTATTAATGGATTGAACTGGCAATAGGTTTTAATTACTTTGAAAGCCTTCTTTTGACTTTTCCACAGTTTTCTTGCATAGTTAAGATCAATACTTAGCTTACATCCTATATCGTGCGCTTCTTTTGCCTTCTTTAAGATAGTTTTTTGTGCCGGATTTTTGCTTAATGCGAAGCAAGTGGTATGGAATATTTTGGTATGGGATAAAACTTCACTTGAAATTTGCTCTTCATAAATGTAGCAATCTGCTGAACGATACGGTATAAAATCAGGCGTCCCCTCAGATCTTGAAACAAAAATTACGCTGGTCGACTTGTTCTCTAGCATATTAAGGAGGCTTGTATTCACTCCAACACTCGATAAGCGCTCCGTGATATAAGAACCAAAACCATCGTTCCCCACTGTTGCAACCATAATAGTATTCAAACCTAATCGAGTTGAATTCATAGCAACATTAGTAGGTGAGCCTCCTAAATACCTATGATAATCTCTGGTTTCATTAATAAGCACACCTTCTTGATGCCCAATAAAATCTACAAGTACTTCACCAACACAAAGGATGTCTATATTATCCATTTTATTATTTATTGTATTATTTACTTAAATTTTTTTTTATTTTGATTAACAAGGTGCAGATAGCAGCAAGTACTAATAGTACACCCGCAAAACTAATTGCTTGACGTGGATCATTATCCAAGAAGTTCTTTAAAATGTAACCAAAGGACAGGTTTTGTATAATCATTGGAATAACAATCATCATATTTATAATTCCCATATAAACCCCATAACGCTCTTTTGGAACAACCGCAACGACCATCAGATAGGGAATGCCCATCATACTTGCCCAAGTAATTCCGTACCCAATAATAACCGCAAAAAACACATATTGATTTTGTACTGTCGGAAACCACAAAAAAGAAATAGCTCCAAATAGCAGACACGCAAAATGAATCATTTTTGAACCGTGTTTTTTTGCTAATTTGGCCAAATAAAAGGCAATAGAGAAAGTGACTATAAATCCAAAGGCGCCTATTAATCCATTCCATTCTACCGCTTTTTCATAACCCGTCACATTCTTTGGAGTCACATTCCACACGGACAAGGCAATACTTTTTGAATTGTTTTGCCAATAGCACATCATCGCATACCACTGAAACAAATAAACCAGAAACAGTTGCCACATCACTGTTGGCATTTCTAAAACTGCTTTATAAATATCGATGAAGGGCGAAAAAATATTTAATGGTTCAGCCTTTAAAATGGCTAACTCTTCTGCTGTTGGCGGGATTTCTTTTGTTTTGCCCATACTCCACCAAATGGAAGTTACAGAAAGGATTGCTCCTAAGAAGAAGGAGGCATAAATCCAAGTAGGTAACGACCCGGTATAACCAACAAAAACAATTGGAAACAGAAAAAGAGAAATATAAGCCATAAACTGTCCAAAACCAGTAAAAAAACTTTGCGCCTGAAAACCTACTGGTTGCTGTTCTTCGTCCAGCGTATCAGCAATAAAAGCCCGATAAGGTTCCATAGCGGTATTATTTCCTACGTCTAAAATCCAAAGCAAGCCTGCCGCCATCCATAAGGAACTGCTAAATGGGAATAGAAATAATGCGATACTACAAATTATGGCTCCAATAAAAAAGTATGGTTTTCTTCTTCCCCATCTTGGATGCCAAGTTTTATCACTCATCGCACCAATAATGGGTTGAATCAACAATCCCGTTAATGGCCCCGCAAGATTAAGTATCGGAATTTGATCTGGACTTGCATGTAAAAAGTCATATATAGGATTAACAGCACTTTGCTGTAAACCGAAACTGTATTGAATTCCGAAAAAACCGACATTCATATTGATAATCTGCCAAAAATTCAGTTTTGTCTTTTTGAACATAGCTTAGGGAATTAATTTTTTTATAAAATCATCAAACGTGGTATTGTTTGAAAATAGTTCTCCATATTTGTCAATAACTGGAATGCCAAGTCCTGATGTACTTATGTTGGCTTTCCTTAATTTAGCAAGCATTTCATTAAGAGCAGCTTTGTCAGTATCGATATCATAGAAAATGAAATCAATTTTCTTTTCGATTAAAATGTTTTTGGTGTCCATGCAATAATGACAATCTGGGCTTCCATAAATCAGGATTGCTTTTTTTGTTTTTTCATCCTTTTTTTCAGGTTTGGCAATGGCTTGTGCATTCAAATTGTATTGAAATAGAGCAAAAAAAAGTAAAATTAAATAAGTGATTTTTTTCATTTTATGCATTTTAAAGATTACACAAGAATCATCATTTTTTAGAAACAATTCCCATACTTTAAAAGTACAGGAATTGTCAACTAACTAAACAGAAACATCTTTTTTTAAAATTTATAAGATAAAGCTACAGAAGTTGATCTTCCTGACATTGGTCTAGCTCTTACGTAGTTTACAGTGTTTGCCGTAATACTTCCTTCTTCTGTTTCTGTAATTGCCAAGGTGTCAAATAAGTTGTTTGCTGAAAAATTTATTGATAATCCTTTTGCAATTCCAACTTCGACAAAAGCATTTACAATTACAAAACCATTCATTACTAACTCGTTTGAATCTTGTGTATAAGCTTTAGTTTGACCGATAAAGCTCAATCCAATGGTGTTTTTGCCTTCTGAAAAGTTATAGGTTGGCATAAAATTATACATTAATTTGGGTTGTCTTCTCGGTTCATTACCATTGTTGTTGCCTGATGTAATTTCAGCTTTTGTATAGGTTAATGCTCCGCGCAAATTGAAATTATCAACCACGTTATAAGACGATTCTAATTCTAAACCATACGATTTATAATTGTTTTTGATGATGCTGTTTGAAGTAGCTTCATAACCGCCTTGCTCGTCTGTTTTAGAGTGAAAAGCAGTCGCATAAACATATCCTTTAGAGAATTTTTGTTTGTACCCTAATTCTGCTTGTGTCAAAAAGTCCAGTGCGTTGATTTTATTTCCATCTAAATAATCCAATCCCGAGAACAAAATACGATCGGCTTTTGCAGCAGCACCTTTACTATATCTGGCAAAAAGAGATTGTTTTTCCGTCAATAAAAAATTAGCTCCAAAAGTATATGAAACATAATCGTAGTCATAGTGAACTGCAGTTTCATTTGCCGTGTTCACTGCAGAAACACTTGTTTCAGGAGCAGAAATTATGCCATTATTGTTGATGTCAAATATGGTTTGTGTACTGCCGGCAAAAGATCCCGAAACCTTGCCTATATCATAACGTAAGCCACCTTCGAGCGAAAGTTTATCAGTTGCATCAACAGTTACGTTTACATAGGGAGCAGAAACGTTGTATTGAGTGTCATAATTTCTGGTGCAACAATTGCCCCAAGCCGGAACGCCATAAGCATACAATCCGTTTTCCGACAATAAATTTCCAGTAGCGTTCGTGACATTTATCAAGCGAGGATTATCATCTGAAACTTCCTGTAAATACGAATTCCACAGCCATGACATAGAGATGCTTTGGATTGATTTGAAGTAACCGGCTGTAATTCCAATCTTATCGAATTTTTTCGTTACTCTTAAATCATTCATAAAATTACTTAAATCATTTAATTTTGTATCAAACATATGTATTCTAGCTACTAATCCGTTGGGATTGTCAAAAGGCGCTCCTGAATTTGCATAAGTCAAAGTAGAACCTGCCCCGAATGAGTTTGCTATTGTAGAAGCGGAACCAACTTCTGCAGGAAATGGTGCTATAAATCCACCACTATTAGCAGAATAACGAATATTATCTTCAACTTTCCAGCCTTGGTCCAGATTAAAAGAAGCACTAGCTCCAATTGATTTTGAAACTGGATTCATTCCATCGGCTACATTCCCTCTTCTCAATTGGCCATCAGGACCAAGACCTACGTTGTGGGTTAAATAAATAGATTGCAAAGCGCCTGTGGTAGCATCAAAACCTTTAATATTTCCCCATGTTGGATCCGCATTTGTTCCTGTAACCTGAACAGGCATTGGCATATAAGCCACCGCTTTGTCATTTAAAAATTTAGCATAAACAGTGACTGTTCCTTTTTCAAATTCTTTTGTGATATTGAATTTTACCTGTCCTCCGTTATTAGATGTGGAACCCGTTTTTCTAACTCCTTCACCCGCTCTGTAAAAACCACCTGCATGAAAATATAGACCATCCCCAATTTTTGCGCCGTAGTCTAAATCAGTTCTAAAATTATTGTAATCCAAGCCAAAAGTTGTTCTCATCATTCCGCCTTCTGTTTTTCCAGTTTTGCTTATAAAGTTGATGATTCCGCCAGGAGAATTGGAAGATAAAGTAGAGGCCGATCCGCCACGAATGGCTTCGATTCTGGCAACGTTCCCGTCAAATCTGGTAAAAATATCGGCTGTTGCAAAAGCGATGTCTCCAAATAGAAGAACAGGAAGTCCATCTTCTTGGATTTGTAAATATTTTGATCCACCTGAAGAGATTGGCACACCTCGAACAGAAATATTCGAGTTTCCTTCTCCGCCAGATGATTCTGAACGAATCCCTGGAATTGATCTGAAAATTTCTGCTGTTGATCTTGGAGCCGATTGTTCAATTTGTTTTGTATTAAGCGATGTAATAGAAACACTCGACTTGATTTTGGTTCTTGGACTAACAACCCCTGTGATAATTATGTCATTTAATTGATTTGCATCTGATGTCATCGAAATATTTTGAATCGTATTTCCGTTAATATCAACAGAAGTTTGTGTCGTTTTATACCCTATATAGGATGCTATGACAGTGATATTTCCATTTTGAAGATTTGAAATTTTGTAACTCCCATCAAAATTAGTTGAAGTTCCTATTGCTGTATTTTGAATCATAATATTAGCACCTGAAATTGGATTACCATTCGTGTCAGAAACAACCCCTGATAATATGGAATTCTGGGAAAAAGACAAATTGAATAGCAGCAGCGCTAAAATCAATTGACTCCTTTTTAATAAAAAAATGATTTTTTTCATGGTTTAAAATTGTTTAATTAATAAATTTAAAGTTAATTAATTGTAAATTTAGTTTTAGATTAACTAAATAATACAATAATCTTGTCGCAAACGTTTGCGAAAACTATGCAAACGTTTGCGATTTGAAATTGAAAAAAATAAATCTAATATTTACTGAATGAAAGAGACTACTCTAAAAGAAATTGCAGAAATTTTAGGGATATCGATTACCACTGTTTCAAAAGCATTGCAACACAAATCCGATGTCAGTAAAAAAACTATAGAAAAAGTTCTTGCTTTGGCAGAAGAACTTAATTATACGCCCAATAGTTTTGCAGTAAATCTTCGGACCAAGGAATCTAAAACCATCGGATTAATTATTCCTGAGGTGGTACACCATTTTTTTTCCAATGTAATAAAAGGGATCATCGCCGAAGCCGAGAAAAATGGTTATCTTGTTATTATTCTGCAATCAAATGAATCTTTGGAATTAGAAAAGAAACAGGTGGAGCTTTTAATCAATAAAAGAGTTGACGGAATTATTATGTCACTTTCCAATGAATCCAACAATGATTTTCACATCAAGGAAATACTCCGAAAAGAAATTCCTTTTGTGCAGTTTGACAAGATTTCTAAATTAATTCCGAGTTCCAAGGTTATTATCAATGATCAAAAGGCTGCTATGGGAGCTGTTCAGCATTTAATCGATAAGGGTTGCAAAAAAATCGCCCATATTCGGGGTCTTGAAAATCCGCAAAATTCGATTGATCGTTTTATAGGTTATAAAAAAGCTTTGGAAAAAAATGGAATTCCTTACGATTCTAAATTGGTTTATGCATGTAAAAGTATCACTTTTGAACAAGGAGTAGAATTTGCGAAACAAATTGTCGAGGAGAATCTGGAAATTGACGGTATTTTTGTCATCACGGATTTGGTTGCTATTGGTGTTTTGGCCTATTTTAATGAAATAGGAATCCAAGTACCTAACCAAATTGCTATAATTGGTTTTAGTAATTGGTTTGTGTCCCAAGTAATCACGCCAAAGTTGAGTACCGTTGATCAACCGAATTATGAAATGGGAGTTGCTGCCTTTACCTTATTACTCGAAGAAATGATTTGCCGGAAAAACGGACTTCCATTTTTACCGAGAACGATTGAATTGGAGACAAGTATAATTGAAAGGGAATCAACCATGAAAAATTAGCAGGCTAAATTTCCTTTATAAATAACAAGATTAAGCTTAATGGCATTTCGGATGTTAAGGAAAGTATTGAAGGGCTACTGGATATGGGAATTGACAAATTAATGAAACTTAATTTTGCCTATACGAGCACTAATCTATCGGAAGTCAGAGATCTTATTGGTTTAATTTATCCTGAAAATTTCACATTTCGAAATAATCAATTCCATACCGCTCGAGTCAATGAAATAGATGGTCGTATTTATTTGATTAATAGCGAATTAGGTGGTAAAAAAAACGGGACAAAAGAAGTTTTTTTCTTTGTCCCGTAGAGTGACCTCGACTGGATTCAAACCAGTAACCTTCTGAGCCGTAATCAGATGCGCTATTCAGTTGCGCCACGAGGCCATTTTGCTTATTTGTTCATTGTTTTCAACGATGTGCGCTGAACTTGTTTGCGGGTGCAAATATAGGAATAAATGTGTAACTTGCAAGGATGAATTTGCATAAAAAATAAAAAAAATGAGTTTAAAAAAATATGTACGTGATATTCAGGACTTTCCAAAGGAAGGAATTGTGTTTAAAGACATCACTCCATTACTAATTGATGCAAAAGCAAGGAAAGAATGCTTAGAAATATTGGTTTCATCGGTAAAAGATAAAAAAATTGATAAGGTAATTGGGGTAGAAAGTCGTGGTTTTTTCTTTGGGATGCTTTTAGCGCAGGAATTGAATGTGGGGTTTGTTCCGGTACGCAAACCTAATAAACTGCCTTTTCATACTATTTCAGCTTCTTATGATTTAGAATATGGTATGGATGTTCTTGAAATTCATGTAGATGCGATTCAAAAAGGCGATAGAGTTCTAATTCATGATGATGTTTTGGCGACAGGAGGAACCGCAAAAGCGGTTTGCGAATTGGTAGAACGATTAGGAGGTACAATCGTTCAGTGCAATTTCCTGATGGAACTCACTTTCTTGAATGGAAGGGAAAAGATTGCAGGAAACGAGATTTTTGCAGCAATAACGTATTGAAATTGTTTAAAAGGTTAAAGTTGTTTAAGCGGTTCTTACCTTGCAAAACTTTTTTTGCGATTAGCTAATCAAACAATTTTAAACTGCATTAAACACTCCAACTTTTTAAACTATGGACAATCTTTAGTCTAAAGCTCTTTTGGTCACATAATAGCGATATCCAATAATTGCCATTTGCCATTTTTTAGCTTTGGATATGTCCAGTCTTTGCTTGGTGAAGCTTGGTAAAATAAGTTTGTTGATTCGGGCAAGAATTTTAAACATAATCATATATTTTTTTCAAAGATATAAAAAAGACGGTCTTGATGTAGACCGTCTTTTTGTTGATTCTATTTTGGAAAAATATCGCTATTTTTTCTCTTTTTCTAACTTAGATATGTATTCATTCATTTGTTTGTCATACACTTTCATTTTTTCATCAAAAGCTTCCATTTCTTTGTCGAATGGTTCCATTTGCTTATCAAATTCAGCCATTTGTTTGTCGAAAGCTTCCATTTGAGGTTCCAGTTTTTTCATTTGTTTATCAAATTCTTCCATTTTCTTTTCAAATTCTTTCCAAGCTTTTTGGTCTCCATGTATCGGATCTCCTTTTGGAGCTTTCGGCGCTTTTGGTAATGGAGGATGTGTCGGAGTTTTCATTTTAAAAGCTGGTGGTGTTGGAGGAGTCGGAGGTACAGGAAAATCTTTGCTCTGTATGTTATATGTGCCATTTTTAGTTACAATGCGGATTGTTTTTCCATCCTTGTTGACATCCATCGATACAATTTTGTCTTGATCTAGCTGTTCTAATTCATTTTGGGTTACTTTTTCATCATTGATATAAATATCATTCTCATTACCTATTTTGGAAAATTTTTTGGTGATTATTCGGATTTCTTTTTTCTCATCATTTTTGATGACATTTACAGTAGCAATTTCTTTAGGATCTAACTCGTCCATTTTGGCTTTATCCGATTTTGATCCATCAATATAAATTTGAGCGTCAGCTGGAATTGGTTCATTAGGTGTAACAACTTTACTTATTTTGGCTAATTTTTCAATTGATTTATCGTCTTCAACAAAATCGATTGCCAGCCTTCCTTTTGAATCTTTAGAAATAACTATTCCAAATGGTTTTATAGCTTCGGAACTGTTTATGTTTCTGTTATTGGAAATCTCATCTCCTTTTTTTAATTCGACTGTTATAGCTGTCAGTTCATTATTTGCGTTTCTTTTTGTATTCGAAAAATGAACAGTTACTCCATAATTTTTGGTTATAGTTTCTGCTTTTTCCTTCAATTCGGCTTCTGTAGTATTCTTTGTGATTTTGTAGACATCAACATCGTTTGAGGCTGATTGTTCTACTTTTGGACTCAAAGTTTTCTCCTTTGCTATAACTTCCATTTGGAATAAAAACACAAAGGCGATTAAAGCTGGAAGTATTAATACATACTTCCAGGAATTCCATTTTTTTGATTGATTTTTGTTTAACATAACGATTCGTTTTTTGATTAATGATTGATAAAAATGATTGGTAAGGACAACACAATTTTCGTGCGCTGTTATTTTTAAAAGCGTCAATTGATAGGCCTTTTTGTCGGATATGTTTTTGGCGGCTTCACTGTCGGCGATGAATTCCAAATTTTGCAGAATGGCTTTTTTGTACAGCCAAATAAATGGATTGAACCAAAAAAGGATGCAAAAAAAACGCATTATTAAAACGTCTACGGTATGGTATTGCTCGCTGTGTACTTTTTCGTGTTCCAAAATACTTTCCATTTCGGCCGCGCTGTAC
>NZ_JBFUGG010000042.1:0-9141 GCF_056403035.1 Flavobacterium sp. P3_A6
GAAGGAACGTTATTGGGGACAACATTTTTGGGCAAGTGGTTATGGTGTTTGGAGTACTGGAAATATAACCGATAAAATGGTAAATGAATATTTGGAACATCATAGAAGAAAAGAGAATGACGATAATTCAAATTTCATTCTCGAATGAAATAGATGAGGGACTTTCAGTCCCTCGTAAAACAAACCTCTGCACTTTCAGTGCAGAGTGGTTTAGTACTATATTAAAATTGCGATGGTTCTTTTAAATATGACGTTTTGACAATGGGAATAACAAACTATTCACAGTCAAATAAAGTATCAACCATTAACTTAAAAAGTTATGCTGTCTTTTTCAGTAAATCAAACATTGGACAACGGCTGCAGCGTTTCTTTTCGCTTTTCTTGTATTTTTCACAACAGCTGGATTTGCAGTTTCCTGCTAATTGACAACTGGATTTAAAACCTTCAAGAGCTTTTAATTTTTTAAGGATTTCTTTTTTATCCTTTTTTTTCTTCTTGTCCTTTTTCTCCTTTTCTTTTTCTTTCTTGCTCAAGGTAACTGCGAATTATAGTTATGAATCTGTTCGGGATTTGGTATAAAGAATTTAAAACCAATGCAAATGTATGTTGTTTTTATCTATTCTAAATAAACTTTAACATTTTTGGAACAAAAAAACCTCAAAATGCTGTACATGCATTTTGAGGTTTTTATTTTATTAAGAGGTGTCTTAGATTATTTCGCAGCAGCGCCACTATTGGCAGCAGCACTTACAACTGAAAGCTGCTGAATGTCACGGTCAAAAAGATATAATCCGCCTTTGTCGTCACCAATCAAATTGATTTTGTCTAAAATCGTTTTGGCCGTAGCTTCTTCTTCAATTTGCTCGGCTACATACCATTGCAGAAAGTTGTGAGTTGCATAGTCTTTTTCTTGAAAAGTAATATGCACCAGTTCATTGATAGATTCTGAAACAAAAATTTCGTGTTTGTATAACTCTTCAAACATTCCTTTGAAAGTCTCGTAAGTCGTTTTTGGTGCTTTCAGGTCTGTAACTTGAGCATGACCGCCACGTTCATTAATGTACTTTATTAATTTCAGCATGTGCAAACGCTCTTCATCAGATTGAGCATACATAAATTGGGCAATTCCTTCCAGTCCGTTTACCTCGGACCAACAAGCCATTGAAAGGTAAATTTGAGAGGATTCTGCTTCAATTCGGATTTGTTTATTCAGCGCGTCTTCTATATTTTTTAACAGCATGATTTCTAGTTTTTAGTAAAATTAGAAAAAAAAAAGTTTAATAATGCCCATTTTATGTCTAAAAAGAAATAGTTGGGTTCAATTTAGAATCTTTAAAATGTTAGAACATAATATCAAAAGGATAAATTAAACAGATGAAAGGATCAAAATACTAAGCCAAAAACTAAAATAAAAGCACAAAAAACTTTGTCTGATTGTTAGCAAACATTTCCTTAAATTTGCTTCCATTATTTAGTTATAAAAATCAAACTATGTTACAAATTGCATTTATTAGAGAGAATCAAGAGAAAGTAATCAGCGCTTTGGCCAAAAGAAATATGGATGCCAGAGAAGTTGTTGAAGAAGTGGTACAATTGGATGAAAAACGACGCGCTACGCAAGTAGAGTTAGATACTGTTTTATCCGAATCTAATAAATTATCCAAAGATATCGGCGATTTGATGAAAGCCGGCGAGAAATCTAAAGCGGCAATCCTTAAAGAAAAAACGGTTCTGTTAAAAGAAAAAAGCAAAGCATTAGCTGAAAATGCTGTTGTTTTGGCAAATGAACTGACTGAGAAATTATACACACTGCCTAACCTTCCTGCCGATATTGTTCCTGTTGGAAAAACACCGGAGGATAACTTAAATGTTTATGAAGAAGGCGATATTCCGGTTTTGCACGAGGGAGCGCAGCCGCACTGGGAATTGGTAAAACAGTATGATATTATTGATTTTGAACTTGGAAATAAAATTACGGGAGCAGGATTTCCTGTTTACAAAGGAAAAGGCGCCCGTTTGCAGCGTGCCTTAATCAATTATTTTTTGGACAAAAATACGGCAGCAGGATATCAGGAAGTTCAGGTTCCTCATTTTGTAAATGAAGCTTCGGCTTATGGAACGGGGCAGTTGCCGGACAAAGAAGGGCAAATGTATCATGACGCAACCGATAATTTATATTTGATTCCAACTGCTGAGGTTCCTGTTACTAATATTTTTAGAGATGTAATCTTAAGCGAAAATGAGTTTCCCGTATTGCGAACTGCCTATACGCCTTGTTTCCGTCGTGAAGCAGGTTCTTATGGTGCTCACGTTCGCGGTTTGAACCGTTTGCATCAATTTGACAAAGTGGAAATCGTTCGTGTGGAGCACCCCGATAAATCTTATGAAGCTTTGGACGGAATGGTAGAGCATGTCAAAAGTATTCTGCAAGAATTGAAATTGCCTTTCCGAATTTTACGCCTTTGCGGAGGAGATATGGGTTTCACATCGGCTTTGACGTATGATTTTGAAGTATATTCTACGGCGCAGGAACGCTGGCTGGAGATTTCATCCGTTTCTAATTTTGAAACTTTTCAGGCGAACCGTTTGAAATTGCGTTTCAAGGATAAAGACGGGAAAAACCAATTGGCACACACGCTTAATGGAAGTTCATTGGCTCTGCCAAGAGTTCTTGCCGGACTTTTAGAAAATTATCAAACTCCGGAAGGAATCGTAATTCCAGAAGTATTGCGTCCGTACTGCGGGTTTGATATTATAGATTAATTCAAGTTTTCAGTATGAAATTAAAAATCGCACTATGTTTATTTCTAATTTTTTTGGTTGTAGGATGTGGAAATTCACAAAAAAAAGATGATGCGGGTAATTATGAATTGAAGTTAAATTCGCCAACAAAAAATGACGATGCAGCGAAATATTATAATGATGGATATGCAGAATTTCATAAAGAGAATTATGTAGATGCAATCAAAAATTATAAAAAAGCAATACAACTTGATTCTAATTATACGGATGCTATAGATAATTGTGCATTGTCATATCGTAGATTGAATAAATTAGACAGTGCCGAATATTATTACAAACTATCATTGAAAAAATTACCGACAAATGAACTTGCAATTAGCAATTTAGGTTTGGTTTATATGTTTAAAAATGATTTTAAAACTGCTAAATCTACATTTAGAAAATTATTAAAAATGAATCCTAATAATGGAGATGGATTGTATAGTCTATCGGAAGTTTATTTGAGAGAAAACAAAAATGATTCTGCTATAATTTATAGTTCAAAAGCATATGAAGTTTGGAAAAATAATAATTCAGAATTTTCAGCAGATGCGTTATATTATACAGGACTTGGATATCTTCAAAAAGGAGATAAAAAGAGTGCAATGGATTATTTTATTCGTGCAAATAAATTGGGTAAAAATATTCCTCCCGAAATACAAAAACAATTAAAATAATTTACCATTTTTTGCCTGATCTTCATTTAGTTATTTGGTTTATAAGATTGATTTTCCCAAGAAAAAAAATGCTATAAAAAATGAAAAAACTCTTTCTACATATCGCCTTGTTTTTTTCATTAATTGGGTTTTCCCAAAATGAGCAATTGGCACAATATTATTATGATAGAGGAGATTTTGACAAAGCATTGGTCAGCTATCAGGAATTATCAAATAGTCTGCCGTCTAATCCTTTTTATTTTCAGCGAAAAATTGACTGTATGCAGCAGCTGCTTCAGTTTGCTCCAGCCGAAAAGGAAATACAGGATCGATTGGCAAGCTCCAAGCAGTCTACGCTATTGGTCGAATTAGGGTATAATTTTCAATTACAGAAAAATGATGCTAAGGCCAAAAAGTACTATGATGAGGCAATAGACAGAATCCGAAAAAATCCAAATGAAGTGTATGGCGTCGCCAATACTTTTGAAAAAAAAGTATTGCTCGAATATGCTTTAAAATCTTATCTGGTGGCGGGTGAAATAGTGCCAACATTTGATTTTAAATATCAGACGGCCTTGCTCTATGGCCAATTAGGCAGAACTGATGAAATGATCGCTAATTTTTTGGAAGAGGCATTCGAAAATCAGCAATCGGCATTGATGATTCAAAATCAATTGACACGCTACATGTCTAGAGATGAAGATTCCAAATTCAATGAAAGTCTTAGAAAAGCATTGATTGTCCGAGTTCAAAAAAATCAGGATGTATTTTGGAATCAGTTTTTGAGCTGGTTTTACATGCAGCAAAAAGAATTTGGAAAAGCTTTTATCCAGGAAAAAGCGATTTACAAACGAAATCCGGAATCGCTTACCAACATTCTTAGTTTAGGTCAAATGGCCATTGAAGAAGGAAATCAGGACGTCGCCATAGAGGTTATGAATTATGTGCTGGAAAATACTGCAGATGTAGAATTGATTGTGAAAGCGCAAAGCTATTTATTGCAGATGAGAATGGAAAAAGCGCAGGAAAAAGATTTTGCCGCTATCAATACTCAATTTGATGCACTGTTAAAACAATACGGCATAACGCCAGTTACCTTATCTTTGCAGCTGAAACAGGCGCATTTTGCAAGTTTCATAATGAAAAATCCTATTGAGGGAAAATCCATTATAAAACGGGCCATGGAGATGCAGCTGAATCAGTTTGATCAGGCACAATGCAAAATGGAATTGGCAGATATTTTGCTTTCCGAAGAAAAATTTAATCAGGCATTGCTTTATTATTCGCAAATTCAGGAGAATCTGCAAAACAATGTAATGTCGCATGAAGCAAGTTTAAAGTCAGCCAAAACAAGTTATTTTAAAACTGATTTTGAATGGGCTTTGAAACAGTTTAAAGAGCTAAAATCAGCCAGTACGCAGTTAATTGCTAATGATGCTTTAGAGTATTTTTTACTGATTAATGACAATACAGTAGCCGATTCCACTCAAACGGCCTTAAAGCAATTTGCCAAAGGGGATTATCTTTTGTACCAAAATAGAAATCAGGAAGCTATAGTTCAGTTTCAGCAGATTCTAAAAAGTTTCAAAGGACAGGAAATTGAAACCGTAACTTTATTGCGTTTGGGCAGATTGTATGAAAAGCTGGGCGATAATACTTTGGCTTTGGCACAATATCAGGATATTATTGAGCATCACAGCGACGGAATTTATATTGACGAAGCTTTGTATTTCTCGGCAGAGATTTATAATAAACAATTGCAGCAACCGGATAAAGCGAAGGCGTTGTATGAGAAGATTATTTTTGGACATCAGGACAGCATTTATTTTGTAGATGCAAGGAGGAAATTTAGGGAATTGCGGGGAGATACGAACTTGTAAAATTGCAATATCAATATCAATTACAAAAAAAGCAAAATACAGGATACAAATTAGAATGTGGGGAATAGGTAATTCTTTTAAAGTCTTAATTCTCCAATCTTAATACTTTTAAAAAATGATAATATACAACGTTACCACCAACATACACGAAAGCGTTCATGACCAATGGATGATCTGGATGCAGCACAAACACATTCCAGAAATGCTGGCTTGCGGAAAATTTATTTCAGCTCGTTTGGTTCGTGTTTTGGTAGAAGAAGAAATGGGAGGCGTTACCTATTCTGTTCAATATACAACAGACAGTAAGGAAACATTAGAAAAATATTACCAGGAAGATGCTCCTAAACTAAGGGAAGAAGGCGTAAAATTGTTTGGCGATAAAATGCTGACTTTTAGAACCGAATTACAAGTGATTTCAGAGCATTAGAAAATATGTAGGATTAGGCGTTTGCATTGTCTAGACTTTCTTAAAATGTAAATTACGAAAAAATAAAAGCTTAGCGTCTTTGCGTCTTCGCGGTTAAATAAAACAAAATGGAAAAAGTAACAGCCAAAAAACACCTCGGACAGCATTTTTTAAAAGACGAAAGCGTGGCGCAAGCCATCGCCGATACTCTGAATTTAGAAGGTTATGAAGATGTGCTGGAAATAGGGCCTGGGATGGGAGTGCTGACTAAGTATTTATTGGAAAAACCAATCAATACTTTCGTTATCGAAATTGATACCGAATCAGTTGAATATTTGGGTGTTCATTATGACAAACTGAAAGATCGAATCATTTCCAAGGATTTCTTGAAATATGATATCAACGAAGTTTTCGCAGGAAAACAATTCGCCATAATTGGTAATTTTCCGTATAATATTTCGACGCAGATTGTTTTCAAAGCATTGGAATACCGCAATCAGATTCCTGAATTTGCAGGAATGTTTCAAAAAGAAGTTGCCGAGCGCATCTGTGAAAAAAAAGGAACCAAAGCTTATGGAATTCTGTCTGTTTTGGCGCAGGCTTTTTATGATGCCGAGTATTTGTTTACCGTAGATGAAAATGTGTTCAATCCGCCACCCAAAGTAAAATCGGGCGTTTTGCGTTTGCGCAGGAAAGAAGACTTTAGTTTGCCTTGTGGCGAAAAATTGTTTTTTACTGTAGTGAAAACGGCTTTTCAGCAACGCAGAAAGACCTTGCGTAACAGTTTAAAAACCTTAAATTTGTCCGATAGTTTGAGAGAAGATACCGTTTTTAACATGCGTCCCGAACAATTAGATTACAAAGAATTTATAGCATTGACCCAAAAAATTGAAGCCGATGGACGAGTTTAAAATCAGTAAAGAATTAATACTGCAGCTCGGTGAATTCATTCAAAGTAAAAATGACCAGCAGCTGGAAGTTTTATTGAATGATATGCACCATGCTGATATTGCCGAAGTTTTAGATGAATTAGACTTTGATCAAGCCACATATATCTTTAAAGTTTTAGACAGTGAGAAAACTGCCGAGATTCTTTTAGAGTTAGAAGACGACTTACGAGAGAATATATTAAGCAGGCTTTCGCCAAAAGAGATTGCCGAAGAGCTTGATGAATTAGAGACCAATGATGCTGCCGATATTATCGGGGAACTTTCGAAAGAGAAAAAAGCCGAAGTAATATCTGAACTACAGGACGTTGAGCATGCCAAGGACATTGTAGAGCTGTTGCGTTATAAAGAAGATACCGCTGGTGGAATCATGCATAAGGAGCTGGTAAAAGTCAACGAGAATTGGAATGTGCTTACCTGTGTAAAGGAAATGCGTATTCAAGCCGAAAACATTTCGAGAGTTCATTCTATCTATGTGGTTGATGATGAAGACCGTTTAAAAGGAAGATTGTCGCTCAAAGACCTGCTGACTACTTCTACCAGAACCAATATCAGCGATGTGTATATTCGAAAACTGAATTCTGTAAATGTAGATACCGAAGATGTTGAGGTGGCCAGAATCATGCAGAAATACGATTTGGAAGCTATTCCTGTGGTAGACGAATTAGGACGTTTGGTGGGGCGAATCACCATTGACGATATTGTGGACGTAATTAAAGATGAAGCCGAAAAAGATTACCAGTTGGCTGCGGGGATTACCAATGACGTAGAGTCCAGTGATACCGTTATGGAGTTAATGAAAGCGAGATTACCTTGGCTTTTGATAGGAATGGTAATTGAAATCATTGCTTCAAAGGTTCTTGAAGGTAATCAAACTACGGGGCAGAAATATTTTACTTTAATGATTTTTGTGCCCTTACTTTCGGCAACAGCTGGAAACATAGGTGTACAGGCATCTGCGATTGTGGTGCAAGGCTTGGCAAACGGAACTTTAAAACAATATAGCAGACAATATTTGTCTAAGGAACTTTCGGTTGCGATGATTTCGGGAACAATAATATCATTATTTTTATTTTTGTATCATTCTTTAGTGTATCAGCAATATTTAGTTGGATTTGCTATCTCTATTTCGATGCTGGTGGTAATAGTATTTGCCGCTTCATTAGGGGTAGTGGTGCCACTGTTTTTGCACAGAAGGAAAATTGATCCTGCTATTGCGACAGGGCCTTTTATTACAACTACAAACGATGTTTTCGGTATCATGATTTATTTTGGGATAGCTAGGCTCATATTAGGATATTAGCTATTGATGGTTTAATAATTTAACAATTCTCCCGAATTTATTTAAATTTAAAAATAATAAATTCGGGATAATTCGTGTACTTTGCATCCGAAAAGAATCCACGCAAACAGGTGAATGAAAGGCATTAAATCGGCTTTTTCCGGATTCTATCACTTTTAACCTTAGAATAAAAGCAATCAAAATGAAAGTACATATCATAGGCGGAGGAAACCTTGGCGCTTCTGTCGCAATAGGAATAGCAAAATTCACTAAAGACAATCAAGTAACCGTAACCAGACGCAACCTAGCGCCTATTTCTCATTTAAAAGACTTAGGAATTACTCTTACTACAGACAATACGAGCAATATTCAGGAAGCAGATGTTATTATTCTGACTATAAAACCATATCAAGTAGATACCGTTTTGGCCGAAATACTGCCAGCTATTTCAAACAAAGTAATCGCTTCGGCGGTAAGCGGGCTTTCTATCGAGAATTTGCAAAACAAAATAGGTGATAACCATAGTGCTGTGCGTATTATGCCAAATATTGCCGCACAATTTGGTGCATCGGCTACTTGTATTGCCTATCACGAAAAAAACAAAGAAAAAGCACAAGAAACCGTAGCTCTTTTTCAAGGATTGGGAACAGCTCCCATCATTGACGAAAAACTGATGGACGCAGCGACAGTCCTTGCTGCAAGCGGAACTGCATTTGCATTGCGATACATCCGTGCTTCTATGCAGGCGGGAATCGAAATTGGATTTGACTGGAAGACAGCTTTGGAAATATCAGCACAAACGGTAAAAGGTGCTGCTGAAATGCTTCTTGAGGAAAAAGGACACCCGGAGCAATTAATCGACCGCGTAACTACACCGCAAGGCTGTACCATTGCGGGATTGAATGAAATGGAATTGCATGGTTTCAGTTCTTCTTTAATCAAAGGAATCAAAACTTCATTAAAACAGATTAAGGGGTAAAAGCTCTGTTTGGGCGTGTCCGCAAAATACAAAGAGGCTTACTAGTATTACTAGACTGCACCCAAAAGTTTAGACGAATTTATAATTAAATTTGATAATAATGAGCTCGATATTGTATCGGGCTCATTCCTTTTAGATTTAGCTTGATTCTGTCGTTATTATAATACTTTATATATTCAATTATCTCACGTTTTAATTGATTTATGGAAC
>NZ_JBFUGG010000043.1:0-8805 GCF_056403035.1 Flavobacterium sp. P3_A6
ACCAAAAACCACTTAATATTATGCGATTCGAATACAATACTCCAGAAATGAGATTCAAAGCGAGGCTTTTCTATTTTTTCAAACGGAACCATTTGGCCATAAACAAACCAAATTGATACTATCATTAATGCGATAGTAAACAGCTTAGGCAAAATACTTTTTCTAGAAGCATTCAACAGCCAAATAGAAATCAAATAAGAAATTAAAGCTCCTAATAAAGGGGCAAGAACGATAAATGCAATGATAATTACTACTCCGGAAGGCATACCTCCGTCTTTTCCTGCTTTGTACCAGCTTACAATATCATACCAATGTTTAGTATGCTGCACTCCGTCTTCAATTACAGCATAATCCGAAAATCCGTGCATCGTAATTGCATGCGCAACCGCTGCTCCAGCAAAACCGCCAATTAAAGTATGTGAAGAACTGGAAGGAATTCCCTGCCACCAAGTAATTAAATTCCAAATAATAGCAGCAACAACACCTGCAAGAATCACAACTAAATCAATTTCGCTTGTATTTGCTGTTTTTGCAACTGTGTTCGCCACACCTAAACCAAAAACCCAATAGGCCAAAAAGTTAAAAAAAGCCGCCCAAAGTACTGCCTGAAAAGGAGACAAAACCTTAGTTGCAACGACAGTAGCTATAGCATTGGCAGCATCATGGAAACCATTGATGTAATCAAAAACTAATGCTAAAACTATAATAATTAATAGTAAAGTCATATCAATATCTTCAGAATGAATTAGATTAAATTAAGAATGTTTTACCGTGATAGATTCTAAAACACTAGCTACACTCTTGCATTTATCAGTTGCAGATTCTAAAACTGACAGTACTTCTTTATATTTAATGATATTTTTGGCATCTGTTTCATTTTCGAAAATTTCAAATACAGCTTTATTATAAACCATATCCGATTTATTTTCCAGCTTATTGATTTTTGCACAAGCATTGGTAATAGTTTTCATGTTGCTCAAGTTTTTCAATTCTTTTACCGCAACATCAATATTCTGACAAGCTTCAAGGTTGATTTCTGTCATTTTACGAATTGATTTCGTGATTTTATCCACTTGATACAAACGCATTCTTGAAGCAGCACCATGAAGATAATCGGCAACATAATCAATTGACGTGATCAGGGAGTGAATATCCTCTCTATCAAAAGGAGTGATAAAGTTTCTGCTCAATTCTAAATTTGTCTGACGTGTTATATCCTCTCCTTTTTGCTCTAATTCATCTATTTTGATAAAAAGAACCTCTCTTTCCTTTAAAGGCAGATTTACAGCTTCATGCAGGTTTGAAGCCAATTCAATTAAATTACTTGACGCTTCTTCAAAAAGAGGGAAGAATTTTTTGTCTTTTGGAACTAAAAATTGAAAAATAGAGTTTAATGACATTTGTTTATATTTTAGGTAGTGCAAAATTACTTCATTATTTAAAGCCAATGTTAAGCCAATGTTAACAAATCATCTTCGATTTGAAAACTATTTAAGAAAGCCACTGTTTTCTCAATGTCATAATGCAGAATTCGATCTTCTTTTACCAAAGGCACCACTTCTCTGTAGGATTTTAAAAACATTTCTATAAAATCACTTGATTGTAAAGGCCTCCTGTATTCAATCGCCTGTGAAGCATTCATCAATTCGATGGCCAAAATGCGCTCTAAATTTTCCATTACACGCAAGCATTTGGCTGCACCATTGGCTCCCATACTCACGTGATCTTCCTGTCCGTTGCTTGACACAATACTGTCTACGCTGGATGGTGTTGCTAACTGCTTGTTTTGGCTTGCAATACTTGCTGCAGTATACTGCGGAATCATAAATCCTGAATTCAACCCTGGATTATCGACCAAAAAAGCGGGGAGATTTCGCAGTCCAGAAATCAGCTGATAAGTTCTGCGCTCAGAAATACTTCCTAATTCTGCCAAAGCAATAGCCATAAAATCTAAGGCCAATGCCAAAGGCTGTCCATGGAAATTACCGCCGGAAATAATCTGGTCGCTCTCTATAAATATATTGGGATTATCGGTTACCGAATTGATTTCGGTTTTGAATACTTTCTTTACATAATCAAACGCATCTTTGGATGCACCGTGTACTTGAGGAATACAGCGGAAAGAATACGGATCCTGCACATGGGTTTTAGGCTGCCCGATGATTTCACTTCCATCAAGAAATTCTTTTACTCTTTTGGCAGTCGCAATCTGCCCGTTATGAGGACGAATATAATGTATCAGCTCATTAAAAGGTTCAATTCTGCCGTCAAAACCTTCTAATGAAATAGTTCCGATTAAATCGGCCAAAAAAGAAAATTTGTTTGCTTTCATCACAATATGAGCACCGTAAGCGCTCATAAATTGCGTTCCGTTTAATAAGGCCAAACCTTCTTTGGACTGCAGTACTATTGGTTCCCAGCCAAAATGCTTTAATACTTCACTCGAATTTACTTTTTTATCTTCAAACCAAACTTCTCCTTCTCCTAATAAAGGCAATGATAAATGCGCCAAAGGAGCTAAATCACCAGATGCTCCAAGAGACCCTTGAGTATAGATTACGGGTAAGATATCATTATTGTAAAAATCAACCAATCGCTGTACTGTCTGCAGCTGTATTCCTGAATGACCATAACTCAAAGATTGAATCTTTAACAGCAGCATCAATTTTACAATCTCATTTGGGACTTCTTCACCTGTACCGCAAGCGTGTGATTTTACAAGGTTTTCTTGAAGTTTTGATAAATTTTCATTTGAAATTTTCACATTGCAAAGCGATCCAAAACCTGTATTGATACCGTAAATGGGTTCCGAATGGGAAGCCATTTTAGCATCCAAATATTTTCTGCACTTCAAAATATTCGTTTTTGCATTCTCTGAAAGAGCAATTAATTTATGGTGCGAAATAATCTCCTGCAGCGTTTCAAAAGAAAGTAATTCGGTACTTATATAATGTATATTATCCATTCATATGATTTTAAGTGTTCAAAATTCCACAAATCCATATTAAAAAGCAATGTTTTATAACAATAATTTAAAAAATGGTATAAAATAAAATTCAAGAGCTTACTCAGAATCAATTTATCCTATAAAATTCTATCATTTTAAAAATTTTCAAAGACCAAATTATCGTTTTTTAACCCTAAACTGACAATGTTTGAAGCCTTAATCAGCATCAAAACTGCATTACAATTCAATTGAAAACAAAGATAATCTCAATAAACGAATAAATAAATTACGMAATATTAAATTTGAATCAATATTAAATTTCTATTATTAAACTATTCGCAAAAACGAACCATAAAGCTTTGTTTTTTCATAAAAAACAGTACTTTTGAAAAATCAAAATGAAGAAATTTAACAGCACATATCATCCTTCGGTAACAACTCAAATTTGGGTTGCTCTTGCTGTTACAACTACATCTACTACAACTACTACCCCTTAGGGGTACACATTTTACATATAATCCAGCTGCTGTACTTTTTTCTTTAAAGAAAGAAAGTCATGGGTGTATAGAAATCATTTTACAATCAAAAATAAAAACTAAAAATCACTGATTTTCAGATACTAATAATTAAAAACAGCGATTCAAATTTACATAAAACAAATACAAACTTCTTATGAGAGTATTAAAATTTGGCGGTACTTCGGTAGCCAATGCAGAAAACATAAAATTAGTTTTAGACATAGTCCTTAATAAAGCACAAGCCGAAAAACTTGTTGTAGTTGTTTCCGCTTTAAGCAAAGTAACCGATTTATTGCAATTAGCCGCTTCGAAAGCCGCTTCCAATGATGAGAGTTTTAAAGAAATTGTTGCCGAAATTGAGAAAAAACATTTAGAAGCGCTTAAACAGCTTATTCCTGTTAGTGAGCAAAGCGGTTTATTAAGCCATATTAAAAGAATCATAAACCACTTAGAAACATTGCTCGACGGCTGTTTTCTTTTGGGTGAATTATCGCCAAGAACTTTGGACACCATCTTAAGTTTTGGGGAATTATTATCTTCCTACATCATTGCCGAAGCTTTAAAGCAAAAGCTTAAAAACAGCAGTTATAAAGACAGTCGCGAATTGATTAAGACCAATAATCATTTTGGAAAAGCTGCAGTTAACTTTGAACTTTCAAACCAGCTGATAGCAGACTTTTTTGCATCGAATGAAAATCAAGTAGTTGTGATGCCTGGTTTTATTGCCACTTCTGAAGATGGCATTATTACAACTTTAGGCCGTGGCGGATCAGATTATACAGCTGCCATTATTGCTGGAGCATTGAACGCAAGCGAACTAGAAATCTGGACAGATGTCAACGGAATGTTTACTGCCAATCCAAAAATTGTAAAACAAGCACAGCCTATTGCTACGATATCGTATCAAGAAGCTATGGAATTGTCTCATTTTGGCGCCAAAGTTTTGTATCCACCAACAATTCAGCCTGTTTTAAGAAAAAACATTCCAATTATAATCAAAAATACTTTCGAACCGCAAGCCGAAGGAACTTTGATTTCCAATACTGTTACTGAACATATAAACCCTGTAAAAGGGATTACCCATATCGATAATATTACTTTGGTTACTCTGGAAGGTTCTGGAATGATTGGGGTTGCCGGTTCATCTAAAAGACTATTTGAGGTATTATCTAATGAAAGCATCAATGTAATTTTTATTACACAAGCTTCATCAGAACATTCTATCTGTATAGGTATTTTAAATTCGGATGCCGAAACTGCCGAAATCGCCATCAACAAAGCGTTCCAAATAGAAATTGCCCAAAACAAAATTGACCCTTGTATTGTAGAGCAAAACCTTTGCATTATTGCTTTGGTTGGCGAAAACATGAAAAACCATCAAGGTTTAAGCGGCAGGATGTTCAGTACTTTAGGAAAAAACAACGTTAACATTCGCGCCATTGCCCAAGGTGCTTCCGAAAGAAACATTTCGGTAGTTATCAATGAAAGAGACGTCAAAAAAGCACTGAATACTTTGCACGAAAACTTCTTTGAAGAAAACACTAAGCAATTAAACTTGTTCGTAATGGGTGTTGGAAATGTAGGTAAAAAATTCATCGAGCAAATCCACCAGCAAAAGAAATTCCTAAAAGAGAATTTAAAAATAAACCTAAGAGTTATTGCGGTTTCCAATTCCCGAAAAATGTATTTTGATGAAGACGGAATTTCTTTAAAAGAATGGCAGTCACTTTTGGAAAAAGGAGAAACTGCAAACAAGGAAGAATTTATCGCCAAAATAAAAGCGCTCAATTTACGCAACAGTATTTTTGTGGATATTACTGCCAATGAAGAAGTATCTAAAACTTACGAGCAGTATTTAAAACAAAATGTAGCAGTCGTAACCTGCAATAAAATTGCCTGTTCATCGGCTTATGATAATTACAAAAAACTAAAAGGCCTGTCGCGTCAATTTAATGCGCCTTTCCTTTTTGAAACAAATGTCGGGGCTGGATTACCCATTATTGATACAGTAAAAAACCTAATCGCATCAGGTGATAAAGTACACAAAATACAAGCCGTTTTGTCAGGCAGTCTGAACTTTATTTTTAACAATTTTGATAAAAATAATACTTTCCATGATGTGGTTAAAGAAGCTGGAGTTCAAGGATTTACAGAACCAGATCCAAAAATAGATTTAAGCGGAATTGACGTAGCCAGAAAGATTCTGATTTTGATTCGAGAAAGCGGTTACCAAATGGAAATTGAAGACATTGAAAACAAATCTTTTCTTCCGGCAGCATGTATGGAAACGACTAATAATGATGCTTTTTTCGCTTCATTAAAAGAACATGCTAAACACTTTGAATCCATTTTGACAGAAGCCAATCAAAAAGAAAGCCGACTGAAATTTGTAGCTCAATTTGAAAACGGAAAAGCAAGCGTAGGATTACAATTTATTCCAAAAGATCATCCGTTTTACAATTTGGAAGGAAAAGACAATATCGTTTTGTTCTATACAGATCGTTATGTAGATCAGCCATTATTGATAAAAGGTGCCGGTGCCGGTGCTGCGGTTACAGCCTCCGGAATTTTTGCAGATGTAATTAGAATAGGAAATGTATAATTTAAGTTGATGGTTATTAGCTGATGGTTAATGGACAAAATCCAGAAACCGACAACAGACAACCAACAACCAACAACAAAATTTATGACTGAAATAAAACTATTTTGCCCCGCTACTATCGCGAATCTTTCGTGCGGTTTTGATGTACTTGGACTTTGCTTAGCTACTGCGGGTGACGAAATGATTGTCCGAAAATCGGATGTGAAGGGAGTTCGTATTACTAAAATTGTTGGAGCCGATTTACCATTGGAAACCGAAAACAATGTTGCAGGAGTTGCTGCTTTGGCAATGCTGGAAGAAGTCGAGACCGAATTTGGTTTTGAAATCGAAATCTACAAACACATCAAAGCAGGAAGCGGCATCGGAAGCAGTGCTGCCAGTTCAGCGGGTGCTGTTTTTGGCATCAACGAATTGCTAGGCAGACCTTTCACTAGAAAAGAATTAGTGAAATTTGCAATGCAGGGCGAAAAATTAGCCAGCGGAAACGCTCATGCCGATAACGTTGCTCCTGCCCTTTTGGGAGGTTTTACATTGGTGAGAAGTTCAAATCCTTTGGATATTATCAAAATTGACAGTCCATCAGAATTGTATGCAACGGTAGTACATCCTCAAATTGAGCTAAAAACATCGGATGCCCGTTCGGTTTTGAAACAAACTGTTTCCTTAAAAAGCGCCATCACCCAATGGGGAAATGTAGGCGGATTGGTTGCCGGTCTTTACACTCAGGATTATGAATTGATAGGGCGTTCTCTGCACGATGAAATCATCGAACCTATCCGCTCTATGCTGATTCCGGGATTTGATTTAATCAAGCAGACGGCTTATGAAAACGGAGCTTTGGGTTCAGGAATTTCGGGTTCTGGGCCTTCTATTTTTGCTTTAAGCAAAGGAAAAGAAAACGCAGACAAAATTGCCAAAGCCATGAGTGCCGTTTACGAAGAAATGAATCTACCTTATGAAATTCACGTTTCCAAAGTGAACGACGAAGGAATGAAAATTATTTAATCCCCCTAACCCCCGAAGGGGGAATAAAAATATAAAAATTCTAAATTTTAATAAAAAACATCCTGAATCACGTTTCGACTCCCTCTCCTTCGGGGAGGGTTGGGGTGGGGATTCTAAAATTAGTATCACAATGAAATATTACAGCTTAAACCATAATGCACCAAACGTTTCTTTTCAGGAAGCGGTAATTCAAGGATTGGCAACCGACAAAGGATTGTATTTCCCGGAAAACATAACACCTTTGGCTCCAAGTTTTTTTGAGGCTATCGAAAGTTTGTCGCACGAAGAAATCGCTTTTGAAGCTATCAAACAATTTGTCGGAGACGAAATCCCTGCCGAAACCTTAAAACAAATCATAGCCGAAACGCTGTGTTTTGATTTCCCTTTGGTGGAAGTAGAAAACGGAATCTATTCCCTTGAATTATTTCACGGCCCAACAATGGCATTCAAAGACGTAGGCGCAAGATTTATGTCTCGTTGCCTGGGGTATTTCAACAAGGACAAAAAAGACAATAAAAACACAGTTCTTGTAGCAACTTCCGGAGATACGGGAGGAGCTGTTGCCAGTGGTTTTCTTGGCGTAAAAGGTGTTGATGTCGTTATTCTTTATCCTTCCGGAAAAGTGAGCGACATTCAGGAAAGACAGCTGACGACTTTGGGGCAAAATATTAGAGCACTTGAAGTAGATGGTGTTTTTGATGATTGTCAGGACATGGTCAAAAAAGCGTTTCTTGATAAAGATTTAGATCATATTCACCTGACCTCTGCCAATTCGATTAATATTGCACGCTGGTTGCCACAAATGTTTTACTTTTTCTTTGCTCACAAAGCATTAAAAAAACAAGGCAAACCGCTAGTTTTCTCTTGTCCAAGCGGAAACTTCGGGAATATTTGTGCGGGTATCATTGCCAAAAAATTAGGATTGCCTATCGAGCATTTCGTAGCTTCCACCAATGTAAACGATACAGTGCCAAGATTCCTTGTTAACGGAATTTACGACCCAAAACCATCGATCGCTACGATTTCGAATGCTATGGATGTTGGGAATCCAAGTAACTTCGTTCGTATTCAAGAAATGTATCACAACGATTTGGCTCAATTCAAAAAAGATTTTACATCATACACTTTTACTGACGCTGAAACTTTGGCAGCAATGAAAGCCATTCATAACGAAAGAGGTTATATCGCCGAACCGCACGGCGCTGTTGGTTATTTAGGACTGAAAAAAGAATTGGCAAATAAACCAAACGCGATTGGTGTTTTTCTTGAAACAGCACATCCTATCAAGTTCCTGGACGTAGTGGAGCCGGCTTTGGGAGTTACCTTACCCCTTCCGACACAAATTGAAAGCGTGATGAACAAAGAAAAAGTAAGTGTGAAAATTTCAACTTATGAGGAATTGAAAGCTTTCTTGGGATAAAATAAATCTGCTTAAAAATTAAACCTCAGATTCACAGATTTTATAATTTGTGAATCTGAGGTTTTTTTATTTTAAAAATTACGTTGAGTACGCTTTACGCAGTAGTTTTTTCTTCCATAGCGATTCTTTTTTATGTATCGTTATTTCTATACAACTATATTTATACAGTTGAAAATGAAGTTTTAGAAAACAGATTATTTAATTCCTCGTTACTTAATTGAAGTGATTTTATACGTTTCTCAATTTGCCATAATTTAATCGCTTTTGATTTTTCACAGCTTATCTTTCCTTTATCTTTATTATAAGGTTCGCC
>NZ_JBFUGG010000044.1:0-3967 GCF_056403035.1 Flavobacterium sp. P3_A6
TTGTGTGCAGGAGCTAGAACTGGTGAAGTAACTACCGTGTAATTACCCGTTGAGCTGAAGCCTGTTACTGTAAACGATGCCGAACCATTGTTATCCGTACCGTTTGATCCATTACAGGAAACATTAGATGCAACTGATCCAACTATGGCAATTGGAGTCACCGCTTTCACTGTGTATAATTCCTGGTACGTACAGCCGTTGGCATCCGCTACCTCAAACGTGTAATCCCCAGGGTTTAAGCCCGTGAAACTGCCCAATGCATTAGATGTACCTGAAGTAATATTTTGATACGTAAATGGACTAACTCCATTGATAACGTTATTTATTGTTACTGTACTTGTTTGGCTAGCAACTGGTAAACAATATACAGGCGTCCCAATAATATCCATTTGAGTAGGCGGATTCAATATATTAATTGTTTTTGAATCACTAGCCACACAAGCGTTTGCATCTCTTACATAACCAATTACAGTTACAGGAGAATAGCTTTCGTAAATATTTTGACTAGAGTAATTAACTCCGTCAAAACTATATTCATAAGTACCTGTACCACCGCTTCCTGTAACCGTAACTACAGCTTTTTGTGGTACATTTCCTGTACCGCAAGTTAATTTCGTAGTAATAACAGCTGTTGCAACTAATGGCGTTGCTGGAGCGACTGTAACAGTATTCTTAGATAATGAACAGCCTCTTCCTGAATTTACTTTTACAGTATAAGTTCCTGCCAATAATCCTGTAAATATATTAGAAGACTGAGCTACACGAGTTATAGGTGCAGTAATTTCATAAGTGTAATTTAGATTGTTATTAGCAGCATCTAAAACAACTGTAATGCTTCCACTCGCTTCTCCAACACACAACGCTGGTGTTGTTGTAGTGGTAAAAGTAACTGGTGTTGGAACACTCAAAGTAACTGAAGCAGTCGTACTGCAATTAGCAGGTGTAGCTGTATCAGTCATTGTAACAGTATATGTTCCTGCAGGTAATTTTGAAATTACATTTGCTACTATAGTTACACCTGCTGGCATTGGTGCTATTGTGTACGTGTAAGCTCCTGTACCACCATTACCTGACATGGTAATTACACCATCATTATCAGCACAAGTTGGTAAAGATGTAATTGCAGGAGTAGCCACTAATGGTGCATCAATAGTAATTGTCTTAGAATCAATACAGCCATTGCCATCTTTAATTTTAATAGTATGTGAACCAGAGTTTAATCCCGTAACAGTATATGGCAATCCTACAATACTTGTAAATAGACTATTGTCAACGCTAATAGAATAAGCGCCAACTCCTGCAGTAGTTTGAGTAACATCGATACCGAAAGTTCCTTCAGCAACACATTTATTAACTACTGATAAGGCAATTACTGGTGTAGGATCTTTAGTGATTGTTGTATTCAATGGAACTGTACATCCATTAGCATCTTTAACTAAAATATTCCAATTCGTTCCTAAACTGTAATTTAAAGTCAATACATTACCCGATGCGAAAGAACTTGGAACTGCTGGTACAACATCATAGGCATATGTATATGGTCCAGTACCTCCAGTAGTTGTTAAGGTCACTAAAGCACCTGAATTACAATTAGCATTTACTGTTGATGTAATATTTGAAATAAGTGCTTGAGCTGGTTGTGTAATAGTAAATACAAAAGCTGTAGAACATTGTGTTCCTCCAAACTCAGTAGCTTTTAAAACATAATTACCTGCTTGTAATGTCGTAATGTTACCAGATACGGGTCCTCCAAGCGGACCAGTTAAGGTTCCTGTTATTGGTGTAGACAACGGTAAAAGTGTAAGCGCATTTAGGATTTCGTAATTAATTTTGGTAATTGTTGGATCAAAATTTTGTACAGTAAATGCTAATTTACCATTAGAAGAACCATTACAAGTAACATTTGTAGTTGTAGTACCAGTAACATTAATACTTGATGGTGGATTAGGCGTTTTAAATTCTAAAATCGAAATACAATTAAAAACATCTTTAACTTGTAAGAAATATGTAACTCCATGGAAAAGACCAACAAATGTATAACTTGCACTAGCCATTGGAGCAGTCTCTGTAAGCGGTTGACCAAAAATTGAATATCTATATGGCCCAGTTCCTCCAGAAGTTGTCACTGTTACATTAACACCTGTAGCACAATTATTAGAATCTACTGTAGCTGTCATTGTTAAATAAGGAGGCGTTTCAATTCTAAGTTTAGCACTTTTATATTCACAACCTTTAGCATCAACTATCGTAATATAATAGTCCCCAAAATTTAAACCAGTAAAACTATGAACTGGAGTTATAGCAGATGAGCTTTCAGTAAACGTTGCGATTTGGGTAAATGCATTGTCATATAATTTATACACATAAGGTGCTGTCCCTCCAGAAACCACATTTACATCAAAACTACCTGGTGTATTCGTATTACATTGAATAGCATTTCTAACAATATTAGCAACAATTGGTGCAGGATTTACTAATATAACTGATCCTATTGCATCACAACCTTTATTATCTCTAACAATATAATTAAATGTATTTGCCAATAAACCTCCAAACACATTGGAACTAACAAATGTTACTCCATTATCAATACTATATGTAAATGGAGATACGCCAGCAGTTGCCGTCAATTTAATTGAACCATCAGAAAAACCGTTACAACTTGGATCCACTTTTGCGGAAGATGCTGTAACTGTTGTCGGAGAATTGGTTGTAACTACATTAGTCAATGTACTACAAGGTACACCATTAGCATCTGTAATTTCAAATTGATAAGTACTGCCTGTAAGCAAAGCAACTGGATAAGCAAATGAAGTTCCTGCAAAAGGAATTGGAGCACCTGCAAAAGCACCGACACCAATTTTAACTCTATATCCAAAAGGTAACTTCCCGCCAAGTACATCAACCTTAATACTTGCCTCTTGTGGAGTTGAACAAGTAATGTCTTTTGTTATTAATGCAGAAGCAGTTAATGCTTGGTTAACCGTAACAGAAGTTGTATCCGTACAGCCATTTTTATCAGTTACAGTAACTGTATAAGTTCCTGGCGCAACAGTAAATGTATCAGCAGGGCTTGGCGCAAGACCAGTGTTAATTGTATAAGTATAAGGTGCYACTCCTAAAGTTGCAGATGCAATAATTTGGAATGTGCTTCCTGATGCAGAACATTGATTATTTACCAAAGCTGTAACTGTCGGTTTAGGATCAGTTACAATATGTACATCTAGCTGCGCTGCAATCGTACATCCTTTCGCATCCATAACCCAAACATCCCAGTCCGCTCCTACTGTAGGATCTAAATTGGCAATATTTGAAGTTACATAATCCGAAGCAGTTGGAGCAAATCCATTTTGCACGAAAGCATATTTATAATTTGGCGTACCACCTGCGGCATTAATAGTTACAACAGCATATGGTACTTTACAATTAGCATTTACATTGCTGGTCACACTGGCTGAAACAACAGATGCAGGCTCTGTAATAGTTATTGATGTTGAAGCAGTACAATTAGTAGTTTCGTCTGTAAAGACAACATTATAAATGCCTTTAGCCAAATTAGACAATGTAAATGTAGACACGCTTTGACCTGTAACCGGTAAACCAGCATTTACAGTATAACTGTAAGTAGAAGCAAATCCGCTTACATTATACCCTATCGAACCTGTAGTCCCTCCAAAACAAGCTACATCAGAAAGTTTAGATGCAGTTGCAACAATCGGTGCTACTGGAGCTATTTGTTTTGCTTCCTGCTTAGTACAGCCGTTAGCATCTTTTACTTCAAATACATAATTACCGGCTGTAAGTCCTGTAAAGATACCGCTTGATGCGCCTGATGTATTTGTTACCGGTCCTGAAACTATCGTGTAGCTAACCGGAGCAACTCCGCCTGCTGTAGTCAGGGTAATGCTTGTTGCTGTCGTATTACACGTAATCGGCGTAAGGCCTGAGAAAGTAATCCCCGTAGGAG
>NZ_JBFUGG010000045.1:0-3351 GCF_056403035.1 Flavobacterium sp. P3_A6
TAACGTCAGTCTGTGAAAAAACCTTCGTTTGAGTTGCCTCAAATATAACAAAAAAGTTGTGGCAAAACAGGAATTTTCGTATTTTTAGGAATGCAACATATCACAGGGATTTCCCGCCACCAAATGCGTATTTTTAGTTTAGAAGAGGCTATAGCTCCCAATAATCAAGTACGATTTATAGATGCTTTTGTAGCGTTTGTAGATCTTGCGAAGCTTGGTTTTTCTGTGCAGACCATCAAAAGTGAAGGCCGTCCAAGTTACAATACATGGGTATTTTTGAAAATCTATTTATACGGTTATCTGAACGGAATAAGAAGCTCTCGAAAATTAGAGAAAGAATGCTTTAGAAACATAGAGATGCAATGGCTTTTAGAAGCTATTCGTCCCAATTACCATAGTATTTCCGATTTTAGAAAAAACAACCCTGCTGCCTTGAAGAATTTATTCAAACTCTTTGTTAGCTTTTTAAAAGATTCTGATTTAATAGGAGGTGAAACCATTGCAATTGACGGTACCAAAAGCCGTGCACACAATAGTAAGAAAGCTAATTTTAATCAAAAGAARATYGACAAACATCTGGAATAYATTGAAGCTAAAACCCWAGAATACCTARATGCWTTGGAAGAAAATGATGCAAARGAAAACSMTYCAAAAATCCARAAYATYCARCAAAAAATAGMKCGTCTCAAACAAARYAAAATMCGCTATGAGTTGCTGGAAGAAAAGCTAAAAGCAAGCGGAGAGCCCCAAATAAGCACCACTGACACTGATGCCAGGGCATTGTTAGTTCAAGGTCAAGTGGTTGAAATATCATTTAATATACAGGCAGCCGTAGATGCCAAACACAATCTTGTCGTAGCCACGCACACCATCAACCGCAATGACCGCAACGCCTTATCGGCAATTGCTATTGAAGCTAAAGAGAATTTAGAAATAGAAACTTATACGGCTTTGGTGGACAAAGGCTACCACAATGGGCGGGAAATAGAAGCCTGCAAGCTGGCTAATATCACCACCATTGTAGCACAGCCTGAACAAGGAAAAAATAAAGAAAACATCCATCCCGATTATTTGGTGACCAAGTTCCAGTACGATCAAACCACCGACACCTACACCTGCCCACAGGGCGAAACACTCAAAACTACGGGTCACTGGCATAAGAAAACTAAGGACAGAGACAGTTATGAGTTCAAGAGATACCGAACACCCAAATGCAGAGAATGTCCTGTAAAACATTTATGCACCAGTAGGATGGCCGGCCGGGATATAGACCGCAGTCAATATGCCGATGCCGTAGAAGAAAACAACAAACGCTATCACGCAAATGGACAGCTCTACCGCAAGCGGCAGGAAATCAACGAGCATATCTTTGGCACGATCAAACGCCAATGGGGCTACAATCACACCAATTTAACAGGATTGGAAAAAGTAAACGGTGAACACAGCCTAATTATGCTGGTGTATAACATCAAACGCAGTATCAACATACTCGGGGTTCCCGATCTGATTGCCAAACTCAAAAAATGGAACTCGCCCTACAAGGCAAAAGTCTTGTTTTTACTAAAAACGATGTATTTAAAGTCGAAATTAGAGTGCTTTTTTTATCAAACCAAATTGGCAGCCTGAAAATAACGGCTTGTCAAATGGCTCTAAAATTGTTTTTAGAGTAGGATAATTTAAAGATTTTAATTGAAAAATGAGGTTTTTTCACAGCCTGACGTTCTGGTACTACAGCGGGTTTGGGACTAAATTAAGCCCATTCTTCGGATTTGCCAAATCATTCCAAATACAAAACCATYTTTCCATTAARCCWATTGCCCAAATCCGTTGTAGCATCTATGTAAAAGCATAACTTAGAGTTACTAAAAACGAAGATTATGCAATTACAAGATGCCTTAAGAAAACCAAAGATATTCATTGGTTTAGATATTCACAAAAAAAGCTGGACAGTTTCCATTCAAACTGATTTGTTTTTTCACAGAACCTACTCGATGCCCTCCGTTGCCGAGGATTTATTTCAATATGTGGAGCAGACATTTCCTAATCACGAAGTGGATTTAGTTTACGAAGCAGGATGCTGCGGTTTTTCTGCCGCCCGCTATTTTTTAAGCTTAGGCTGGAATGTTTTGGTGGTCAATCCATCGGATGTCAAGACGGGAGACAAGCAGCGCTATCAAAAAACAGACGCTTTAGATTCCAGAAATCTGTCCAGTCAATTAAAGGCAGGGGTTCTGCGGGGAGTTTATATTCCTACTGAAGAACACGAACAGTTTACAACTTTGGCCCGCCATAGAACCCAAGTGACCAAGAAACTCCGACAGACCAAACTGCATATCAAAAGCATGCTGCTGTTTCATGGCATAAAGGTTCCCGATGAGTTTGACACCCCGAATTGGAGCCAAGATTTTATTGTATGGCTGGAAAAAATAAAATTCAGCACCAGCTGCGGAGAATTGGCTTTGCAGGGCAAAATACGGATGTACAAATTCATCAGGTCAGAGTATCTGGAAATTGCCAATCAAATGCGTGCCCATTGCAGAAAGGCCCATAAGAAAGATTATAATCTCCTGAGGAGCATTCCGGGAATTGGCGGTTACCTGGCAAGCGTGATTCTGGCCGAATGCGGTGATTTGCGCCGATTCAATAACGAGGGGCAATTCAGCTCTTACATCGGATTGGTGCCCGGGGTTTATAATAGCGGCGCTTCTGAAAAATGTTTGGGAATAACCCCCAGAAGCCGTTCCCAATTACGGAGCTATTTAGTGGAAGCCGCCTGGGTTGCCATTAGAAAAGATGCCGAAATGCAAAACTATTACCGCAGACATCAAGGCAGGAACGTAAAGAGCGTCATTATTAAAACAGCCCATAAAATGGCGCGAAGAATACTCTCGGTAATTAAAACCGAAACACCCTATCAGATCAATAGAAATTTAGCGTTAGAAAAATAAAAACAATCTTCTTAAAAAGCTCAGCCAATGACAGAGAATAGACTGCAAAACAGCTAGGGAGGTTCTGTAAAATGAAACCTCATTTTGTAGCAGGCAGCTATTTTTTATTCTTACAATCATACAGATGCTGGTGGTCTCGTCCTGAAAACGAGAACCACATATAGGAGTAGGAGCCTTAAGAAATTAAAAGAAAGACTATGAAATAAAAGAGACATAAATTCGTGGCATTATTGAAAAAGTCAGAATAACTTTTTCAGTCCCAGCCTTCGGCGGACAAAAAGTTGTTTCCAACTTTTTCAACAAGCCCGCTGGTATGGAATTCTATACTCGAAAAATAACCGACATATAACCCTCTCAAAAGTTGTGAATAACTTTACGATGCTTTACATAGGAGTAGCTGTTA
>NZ_JBFUGG010000046.1:0-2796 GCF_056403035.1 Flavobacterium sp. P3_A6
GATTTTAATCATTCATCAGCATTAACAAAAAACTATGTAAAAAGAGTTATCAAACAATGGATTCAAGAATACAAAATTGATGGTTTTCGCTGGGATTTAACCAAAGGATTTACACAAAACTGCACGGCCTCAGATGAAAATTGCACCAATAGTTACCAACAGGACAGAGTAGACATCTTAAAAGAATATGCCGATTATTCTTGGTCATTGGATCCAACTCATTATACAATTTTTGAACATTTAGGTTCTGATGCCGAAGAAAAAGAATGGGCAAATTACAGATTTTCCGAAACTCCTAGCAAAGGAGTAATGATGTGGGGAAAAATGACCGATAATTATAATCAATTATCAATGGGATATAATTCAAGTAACGATATTTCAAGAATGTATGGGCCAAACCATAACGGTTTCCTAGGAAACAGAGTCATGGGATATGCCGAAAGCCATGACGAAGAACGTCTAATGTATAAAAATATACAGTTCGGAAATTCAAGCGGAACGTATAACGTGAAAACATTAAACACTGCATTATCAAGAATGTCAGCCATAGGAGCTGTTACTTTATTAATACCTGGTCCAAAAATGATATGGCATTTTGGTGAATTAGGGTGGGACGCCTCTATTTATACCTGTACTGATGGCACCGTAAATGATAATTCATCAACAATAGCTGGTGACTGTAAATTATCAACCAAACCACAGCCTCAATGGATTAATAACTGGTTGGGCGATAATTCCAGAAATAAAATCTATTATGATTGGGCAAGAATGATTGCTTTAAAAACAACCGAACCTGTTTTTTCAGGTACAGCAACAATTCCGTCAGCCACTACTTTAACTCCAAACATTAAAATAACCAATAGTTCATTGGCAAGTTCAGCTCTTAAAGATGTTCTTATCATTGCTAACTTTGACGTAACTGCCCAAAATGTGGCAACAGGATTTCAATACACTGGAACGTGGTACAATCTAATGGACAATTCCCCATTCAACGTCACAGATATTAATACCACAATTAGCTTACAGCCTGGTGAATTTAGAATCTACGGAAATAAATCAACAGTCCTAGCTACAACTGATTTTGAAATCATGAAAGATATTTTCATTTCACCAAATCCAGCTTCAAATTACTTTTCATTAAATACAGATACTGCCAAAATTCAAATTTATGCAATAACTGGACAATTAATCAAAACCTTCAACAAACCTCATACTAAAGAATACCAATATAATATAAGCGAATTAAATAATGGTTTGTATTTTATAAAAGTTTACAACGAAGACAATCAGATAAAAGTGATGAAGTTCATCAAACAATAAATATTTTAATTTAGCCTAATATATAATCTGCCATCAAATTAAGTTTTGGTGGCTTTTTTTATAAAAAGCTATTTGGCAAAATAAAATAGTTTTGGCATGCCCCAAGGGTCGGGCTGTACATTATATTCCCGATTAACAAAAACTACGGCAAAAAAGCCTTGTTTTTCTAAATCGGGAGATGCCATTTCCATCCCTCATGCAAATACGTTTTCAGAACAGCATTTTGACTAATTTGAAAGTATTTAAAAAACAAAAAAACAGCCCCMAAATCAGAGCTGTTTTCTCAAAATCCTAACTTAACCAAAACGCAACAAATCAATTCACCGTTGCGATATTTTCATTTTTCATTTTCAAGCCGCCTTTGTACACTTCGSCAACAGCTTTTCTGGACAATGTCGACCCYTGATTTGTAACCACTATCTCGTGGGTCACTTTCTTCAGATTAGTCTCCACTTCCAAGAAGTAAACCCCCTCCGGAAATTCCTCAAGGCTGTAGGCTCTCGCAATTCCTTCCTTTCCTGTTACGGTTTCATTATAAATCACATGGTGTGACTCATCATAGATCGTCACATTGGCTTTTTGAATCTCATTTACCGAAAAACTGATTTCTTTTCCGTTTTCTTTTTTTACATGAAGCAAAAAATCACCATTGATTGCGTACGTATTGATGCCGGTCAAAGCTATTAATACTATAAGACTTAATTTTAAAATCGTTTTCATGATACTGCCGTTTTAAATTAGTAATAATTTCTATTGCTAAAGTAGCATCATAATTCCAACCAAAACACAACTGTATTCTCTGATGCAGTTGTTATTTTAACCTTACGAAAACGATGTATTGCACATTCGGACAATACAGCATACTGATTGGGTAATTTAGAATAGTTTTCAAAATTATTTATTTTCAAAAAAACTTTTGCACTTGATCCTGGATCTCCTTTTAATAAAGCACAGCCACAATACAAATGATGCAAATAAATGGCATAAAACAAAAAACCCTTCATCAATATGATGAAGGGTTTTCAAAAGAAAGGCAGCGACATACTCTCCCACATAACTGCAGTACCATCTGCGCAGGCGGGCTTAACTACTCTGTTCGGGATGGGAAGAGGTGAGCCCCGCCGCAATAACCACCTTAAGGCTGTTGGTTGTTGGTTTTTGGCTGTCGGCTGATGGATTTCTCCAGCAACTGTCAACTATTAACCATCAACTGCTCTGCGTCGAGCTAATATCTTAACATACTGAGATAAAGAACATAAAAAGCGTATTAGAAAGTTTCTTCTCTCCCGTCTCGTCCTAAGACGAGACGGGAGAGAAAAGGGTGTACATAAGCTTACGGATTATTAGTACTACTCGACTATGACATTACTGCCTTTACATCTGTAGCCTATCAACGTGGTCATCTCCCACGATCCTTAAAAGAAATCTCATCTTGTGGTGGGTTTCGCGCTTATATGCTTTCAGCGCTTATCCCTT
>NZ_JBFUGG010000047.1:0-2760 GCF_056403035.1 Flavobacterium sp. P3_A6
ATAATAAAGTGATGAATCTCCCTTCGTCTTTTCTCCTAGTTGGATATTCTGGATATTACGACTTGCGTAGTTCCTTACATTCTGTTCAGACTCTAAAAGATAAAAAGAATGAGGTTATATCTTTCCGACAATGTACTTCTTGAGTCATTTAGCGGGATTTCAACTCTCATCCTCTTTCACTTTATCATTCCAAATATATATCTTTGATAGGAGATTTTATAACTATGCAAACATAGGAKCGGGACCATCCTTACTAAAAATACCTAATCTTTATGCTCCAAAAATTCATAATCGAATTCAGGTTACAAGATAAACTTTCGATGGCAATGGTAATGACAAAAATCAATAAAAAAACTACACAGACTTAGCCTCAACGCAATAAAGCAATTCACAATCTTGTCATCTGAAGAAACGAGGGATCTCTACAAAAACTTCACAATCTGCATCTTCCATTCAATTTACCAGTACTTTCTGTATCTATAAACCTACTTTCTACAATCTTTTCCTTATCTTTATAACTCAACTATATGCCTTTACCTTAATTATACGCCTTATGAACTGGAAAGCTCAACTAATTAAATGCGGTGGCGAAAGCCGTATCGCCATTTATTTTGAAAAAAACTACGATTGGATTGATAGAATCAAACAACAAGAAGGCTCGAGATGGAGCCAAGCACTAGGAGTTTGGCATTTGCCGGACACCCTAGAAAACCGAATGTTATTTCAAATTACCGAAGCACCAATCAAGCGTCCTTCGGCAGAAGGAATTGCACAAATAGAAAAATTCAAGCACTGGCTATTATCAAGACGTTACAGCAATAGCACTATAACTACCTATACGGAAGCTTTAAAAACCTTTCTGACCTTTTACAACGACAAAGCAGTTGCCGAAATAAACAATGACGATGTCATTCGGTACAATAACGAATATATTTTAAACAATAAATTATCTGGTTCCTATCAAAACCAAATCGTCAATGCCATAAAATTATTTTTCTCGACCATTAGGGAAACAAAAATAGAAATAGACAAAATTCACCGTCCAAAACGAGAAAAATTACTTCCCAATGTTTTGAGTAAAGAGGAAGTAAAACTGATATTAAATGCACACAGCAACCTCAAACACAAAACGATGCTGAGTTTAATTTATGCTTGTGGATTGCGCCGAAGCGAACTCTTACATTTAAAACCCACAGATATTGACTCCAAAAGAGGCATTGTAATCATCAGACAAAGCAAGGGAAAGAAAGACAGAATTGCTCCTCTATCAAATAAAATTTTAGCCATGCTTCGGGACTATTATGTTGCTCACAAACCCACTACCTATTTGTTTGAAGGAAAATTTGGTGGTGAACCATACTCAGAATACAGCTTACAAAGTGTTTTGAAACAAGCCCTACATAAAGCAGGAATAACCAAACCTGTCACACTACATTGGCTACGTCACAGTTTTGCCACACACTTACTGGAAAACGGCACCGATTTGCGCTACATTCAAGAACTATTGGGCCACAACAGCAGCAAAACAACAGAAATCTACACCCATGTTAGTACGAAAAGCATCCAACTAATAAAAAGTCCCTTTGATGATTTGTAAGGATTAATATGTATATTTGGTTTTGAGAAAAGTGTGTTTTTATCACACATATACACCCGATTTTGGGTGGATATGTGTGATGGAGTCACACATATATACTAGTTGTGCGTCATTTTGCCGAACAGAAACGAAGATAGAAATGATTAAAAAAATATTCTTATTAAAAACCGAAGAAAAAAACTGGCTGAAAATTATTATTTGGTGGGAATTGAGACGAATTTTATACAATTTCTTTCTTCTGATTTTTGGTGGTTTATCCCTAACTATTTTGTCTTTTATAATTAAGGATATATGGTCATTTTTTTCTCCTCCAATTTTCTTATTCATTTGGATTGCTATCTTTCTGATATCAGCAAATGTTTTTTACACAAGCGGTTGGATATATCAATTACTATTTAGGAACTCAAACAATTACGTAATCAACAAACTTAAACCGAAGATTTTTATTTATGGCTTATTAATAAGTGCGTTTGTAATATTCTTACCTTGTTTTATATCAGGAAGTTATACAATTATTTCGGGCGAAAGAATTAAATCAGCATATGCAGATTTTACAACCGAAAAACCCAATATTAAAGATATTGTTGGAGAATATAAACTGTCTGAAAAAACTAAAAAAGAATTAAATATTTCTGAAATTGACGCTCAAAAAATAAAAATCGAATTTAACGCTGACGGAACTTTTGAATTTAAAAATTTCCCCGAAAATAAATTTGGTGGAAATTTAGCCGACTTTGAAAATGTTAATGCAAAAGGGAAATGGACAGTAGAATTAGATCAAGGAAGTTGGATTTTACCAATGGATTTTAAAAGTATAAAAAATTGCAAAACTGGAAAAGAAGAAGGAGGAACATTTGATTATGGTTCATTCAATTTAAATGGAAACAAACCACCATATGAAATTTATAAAATGGTTGGCGATCCAGATAGTTGGGAAGGAATAACAATGGTGAAAAAATAAAAACGAGCGCACAACAGCTACTCCTATGTAAAGCATCGTAAAGTTATTCACAACTTTTGAGAGGGTTATATGTCGGTTATTTTTCGAGTATAGAATTCCATACCAGCGGGCTTGTTGAAAAAGTTGGAAACAACTTTTTGTCCGCCGAAGGCTGGGACTGAAAAAGTTATTCTGACTTTTTCAATAATGCCACGAATTTATG
>NZ_JBFUGG010000048.1:0-2646 GCF_056403035.1 Flavobacterium sp. P3_A6
AGCAGGTTTGTTCACATCTGTAATTTTGCCATGGATAGTTTTTACCACAATTATTTGGGTAGAACCAGCGCCAACCAATTTTGATTGGTCAAAACTTCCAATGAGACCTGTCCAAGAGAAAAGTTTTGAAATCAACTGGTATCTCGTTCTGGCAATTGCTTATATAATTGGAATAGCATTATTTTTGGTTCAGTTTGCGTTGGACTTTTATAACCTTAACCGCATTTTAAAAGGAAAAACTCCCCATCAGCAGGCAGACCATAAATTCATTGACATGAAAGAAAATATTGCTCCTTTTTCCTATTTCAACACCATCGTTTACAACTCATCACTGTACAGCGMRGCCGAAATGGAAAGTATTTTGGAACACGAAAAAGTACACAGCGAGCAATACCATACCGYAGACGTTTTAATAATGCGTTTCTTTTGCATCCTTTTTTGGTTCAATCCATTTATTTGGCTGTACAAAAAAGCCATTCTGCAAAATTTGGAATTCATCGCCGACAGTGAAGCCGCCAAAAACATATCCGACAAAAAAGCATACCAGCTCACGCTTTTAAAAATTACAACACACGAAAATTGTGTTTCCATTACTAATCATTTTTATCAATCATTAATCAAAAAACGAATCATTATGTTAAACAAAAACCAATCAAAAAAATGGAATTCAGTGAAGTATTATGCAGTAATTCCAGCACTTGCAGCCTTTGTGCTTTTATTTCAAGTAGAAGTTATTGCAAAGGAAAAAAATCATGTAAAAAAAGAAAGTCTTAAAGAATCAAAATCAATTGATGTTTACAAAATTCGAAAATCTACTACAGATCAAGAACTCGAACAAGTTATCGAAAAAGTAAAATCAAATCACAATTTAGATCTCATTGTTTCAGATGTAAAGCGAAATTCTAATAATGAATTGACAAACATTAAAGTAGCTATTCAAAAAGGAACTAAAGAAGAACAAAAAATTCAAATTGAAGGTGATAATGCAATAAATGATTGTGGAATTATTATAACAACTGAAGAAAACGGATCCAAAAAAATCAATTTGATTACAAACAATAAAATCAATGATTCCAAAACGAACCAAACAATTACTGTTGTAGAAAAAAAAATACAAAATTCAAATAATAATACAAACACTGATAGTAACACAAATGTAAAAACAACTCAAACTGCTAATGATGATCTTGCCTCAAAAAATGATTTGATAAAGAAAAGTATAATAATTGTAAATGGAACTTTTCTTCCTGCCAATGTAAGTCTAAACGACATTAATCCTGCCAAAATCGAAAGCATGACTGTCTATAATAGCACACAGGCGGTACTTAAATATGGAAATGTTGATGGAAATGATGTTATTGAAATTGTTACAAAAAAATAGATATCCGTATTGGTCATTCTATCAGTCCAAGTGATGTATTCAAAAGCATTTTTAAAGACAAAAATTTTGATTATAAAAAGATGATTATAATTATTGATGGTCAGCTCAAAGAATCCAAATCCTTAGAAGATCTTAATCCTCAAAGTGTAAAAAGTGTTAATTGTTTACCTAAACTTTTTAATCTTTCAGAATCTGAAAAAGCCACTATGGTTTCAAAATATGGAGAAAAAGTCTTAAATGGAATTACTGAAATAAAAACTAAGGATTAATAAAAAACAAATAATCAAACTTTTACACTGTCAAAATAAAATTAATACTTATAACTCATGCAAAAGCTAACAAACAAAGAAGAAGAAATCATGCATATTTTATGGAAGCTTAAAAAAGCTTTTGTAAAAGAAGTCATGACCGAAATCACAGAAGAACAGCCTCATTACAACACCCTTTCGACCATTATACGTAATCTGGAGGAAAAAGGATATGTAAATCACAATGCCTTTGGAAACACGCATCAATATTTCCCAATTGTAAGCCTTGAGGATTACAGAAAAGGCTTTATGAGTACGGCAATCGATAATTATTTCAACAGTTCTTATAAAAATATGGTTTCCTTTTTTGCCAAAGAAGAGAAAATTTCTGCGGCCGAATTACGTGAAATCCTCTCTATGATTGAAACCCCAAAGAAATAAAACAAATCCGCTTAAAAAAATKGGATTCATGACAACCAAAAAAAATAAAACTTCGGAATAAAAAACAATAAAAAAATGGAAGCACTATTCATATATATTGCAAAATCAAKCGGGTTAATAGGGCTGTTCTATATAGCCTATTATTTTCTCCTGCGAAAAGAAACTTTCTTTACCGCAAACCGTTGGTATCTTTTAGCAGGTTTGTTCACATCTGTAATTTTGCCATGGATAGTTTTTACCACAATTATTTGGGTAGAACCAGCGCCAACCAATTTTGATTGGTCAAAACTTCCAATGAGACCTGTCCAAGAGAAAAGTTTTGAAATCAACTGGTATCTCGTTCTGGCAATTGCTTATATAATTGGAATAGCATTATTTTTGGTTCAGTTTGCGTTGGACTTTTATAACCTTAACCGCATTTTAAAAGGGAAAACTCCCCATCAGCAGGCAGACCATAAATTCATTGACATGAAAGAAAATATTGCTCCTTTTTCCTATTTCAACACCATCGTTTACAACTCATCACTGTACAGCGCGGCCGAAATGGAAAGTATTTTGGAACACGAAAAAGTACAC
>NZ_JBFUGG010000049.1:0-2106 GCF_056403035.1 Flavobacterium sp. P3_A6
AGTTTCACGGGGCTTAAACCCTGGGGATTACACGTTTGAGGTAGCGGATGCCAACGGCTGTACGTACCAGGAATTATACACAGTGAAAGCGGTGACTCCAATTGCCATAGTTGGATCAGTTGCATCTAATGTTTCCTGTAATGGATCAAACGGTACGGATAACAATGGTTCGGCATCGTTTACAGTAACAGGCTTCAGCTCAACGGGTAATTACACGGTAGTTACTTCACCAGTTCTAGCTCCTGCACAAATCACTAATTCAGGCGATGTAATAACCTTAACAGGCCTTACAGCAGGAATGTATACGGTAACAGTAAAAGACAACACGACGCTTTGTTCCCAAAGCGATTCAGTAACATTAGCAGCGCCGGCTGTCATTACATTCAATGCGGCAGGTTCTAATGTATACTGTTCACAGGATGTTTCACAAATTACGGTAAGCAGTGAAGCTGGCGGAACAGGAGTTTACACCTATGCCGCTGTGCAGTCTGGAACTCCGGCTCCAGGCCCAGGAGCTTATGTAAGCAACAAAGTGCTTACTATAGATACTGCAGCTTTAACCAATAGTGTAATGGTCGGAGTTAATAAAACATGGGATGTTGATGTTTATGTTAAAGACGCAAACGGCTGCGTTGCTAAGAAAACAATAACAATAACTCAAGACGTTGCGCCAGCGATTACCGCACCAGCGCCACAATGTTTTACAGGAACTGCATTGACAGCCGATTTAAGTTTATTAACCACTACTTACAGCGCTGTTAAATCATACACAGTAAACGGCTTTGCCCTTGCAGGGTCTACAGCGGTATTTAACGGACCAGGCACTTATGTATTGGGAGTTAAAGACGCAAACGGCTGTGAGGCATTTGTAAATTATATCATTGAGAAACAGTTATTGGCAGTGGCTTCATTGACAAAAGATCTATATTGTACCGCACCGGTTAACGCAACAATTGATGTTGTTATAACAGACGGCGTTGCACCATATTCTTACCAGATGTACAAAGGAGCATCGGCAGTGGGAGTATCAACTCCGGTTACAGGCACAAGCTTTACGGCATCAGTTGGAACAGCTGGCACGTATCATTTTGTAATTACAGATGCTAACGGGGCTTCATGTTCAGTAACTACCAATACAGTTGATGTAACAGATCCGTCATTGGCACAGCCAACATTCACTTCGGCACAGATTAATGTAAGCTGTACGCTAGGCAGTGACGGAAGCATTACGGTAACGCCGGCTACTGGAACAGCACCATATGCATTTGCATTGGCAGGAGCAGCACCAGCTAACCATACAGGAGACGCAAACGGTATCTATACAGGATTAAAAGCTGGTTCCTATACAATAACAGTAACCGACGCTAAGGGCTGTACATCGGCACCAGCAGCAGCTGTTGTTATTACAGAACCGGTTGTATTGACAGCTACGGCTTCAGCCTCAGCAAACACGACTTGTAGCATTACCACAGTTATAACTGCAGTCGGTCATGACGGTACACAGACAGGAACAGGAACAGGATACTATTACAGTTTTGACAATGGATCGACTTATGACGTATCCAATACGTTTACGGTAAATGACAATGGAAGCATCCAAACGATCATGTATGCAGTAAAAGATGCTAACGGATGTACCACAGTGCCACAGCCTATAGTTGTGAACCCGCTGAACAAACCGACAGATCTGGATATTGCCCTTACAACAGCACCAACTTGCCCAGCACCAACAGCAGCAGTAACAGTTACTGCTGCCAATGGAGTAGGAGCACTGACATTTAGAATTGTTTCAACCAATTCAGGAACAGCTGTAGGATTATGGGGTCCTGTGACTACCGCTGGCTTTGCAAGCCCTGCTAGTTTCACGGGCTTAAACCCTGGGGATTACACGTTTGAGGTAGCGGATGCCAACGGCTGTACGTACCAGGAATTATACACAGTGAAAGCGGTGACTCCAATTGCCATAGTTGGATCAGTTGCATCTAATGTTTCCTGTAATGGATCAAACGGTACGGATAACAATGGTTCGGCATCGTTTACAGTAACAGGCTTCAGCTCAACGGGTAATTACACGGTAGTTACTTCACCAGTTCTAGCTCCTGCACA
>NZ_JBFUGG010000050.1:0-1968 GCF_056403035.1 Flavobacterium sp. P3_A6
ACAGTTACTATCGGAGCAGAAAGCGTTCCATCGATCACAGCTCCGGCGGCACAGTGCTATACGGGAACACCAATTTCGGTTACCGTTACAGGATCAGGCACAGGATCATTAACCTACAGCAAAGACGGTATAACTTACCAGTCCAGCCCGACATTCAGCTTAACCCCTGGAAGTTATACCTTATACTTAAAAGACGGTTTCGGCTGTGTGGCTTCTACGCCGTATACAGTTGCACCGCAATTGACGCTGACCGCTTCACCAGCAGTGGACATTACCTGTACTCCGGACACGACTATTAATTTGTCGGCCAACGGCGGTACGGGCGCTTATACTTATGCCGTTTCATCCAATGGCGGAGCTACTTACACAGCAACGGCAAACCCTTATGTTACGGCTATCGCAGGAACCTATAGATTTAGAGTGACTGACTCGGCTGCACCAGCGTGCCAGGCTTTTTCAACAGATGTAATTGTTACGGCAAAAGCGACTGTTTTAACATTAAGCACTACCAAAGTGGATGTTAAATGTAAAAATGATAACACGGGAAGCATCACAATTACACCGACTTCAGGTAAAGCGCCGTATACTTACAGCGTAACTAAAGGAGGCGCAGCAGTTTCTGCAGCAGCTGTGACCACAGGACTTACAGCAGGGACTTATGATATCGTAATTACAGACGCACTGGGCTGTACATCTGCATCCACTGCAGTTGTAATTACCGAGCCTGCAGTTGCATTATCTGCTACGGCTGTGGCTCCGGCTACGACAACCTGCAGCACGTCTACTGTTGTTACAGTTACCGGACATGACGGTACGGCTCCTTATACTTACAGTTTCAACGGAGGCGGATTTACATCAGTTAACACTCAGACAGTAAATGACAACGGGACATCAGACCAGGTAATCGCTTATCAGGTAAAAGACGCTAACGGCTGTGTGACAGTTTCACAAAACATTACCGTTAAGAAATTAAATCCTCCTACGGGGATTACTTTCTCAGGCCTTACGCCGATTACGTGTAATACGACAGCAACAAGCATTACCCTGACTACAGCAGGCGGAGTTGCTCCGGTTAGCTACACGATAGTTTCAGGACCGGTAACAAATACATCAGGCGCATCAAGCGGTATCTTTACAGGACTTACAGCCGGTAATTATGTATTTGAAGTAAAAGATGCTAACGGCTGTACTAAGCAGGAATCCAAAACGATAGACCCTGCACCGGCAGTTGCTGTTTCAGGAGTTAAAACGGATGAAAAATGTTTTGGCGCACTAGACGGTACGGCAGTATTCACAGTAACAGGAGCCAGCAGTACAGGAAATTACACTTATGTATTGTCACCAGCGGTTGCTGCCTCACAAATTACTAAATCTGGAAATACAGTAACGGTAACAGGCTTAGGAGCAAACAGCTATACATTGACAGTTACAGACAGCACAACAGGCTGCAACGGAACCTCCAATGCGGTAACAGTAGGAGCTGCAACAGCAATTACCTATAGCGTTTCCGGAACAAAAATCAACTGTACAACGACAGTTTCCACGCTGTCCATTACAGCAATAACAGGCGGATCGCCAGGTTATACGTATGCTTATGCGGCAAGCCCTTCCACAGTTCCAAGCACCGCATACGGAAGCAGCACTACAGTAGATACGGCAGTTTTAACCAGCAGTATCGATGTTTATGTAAAAGACGCCAATGGCTGTTTTGTTAAGAAAACAGTTACTATCGGAGCAGAAAGCGTTCCATCGATCACAGCTCCGGCGGCACAGTGCTATACGGGAACACCAATTTCGGTTACCGTTACAGGATCAGGCACAGGATCATTAACCTACAGCAAAGACGGTATAACTTACCAGTCCAGCCCGACATTCAGCTTAACCCCTGGAAGTTATACCTTATACTTAAAAGACGGTTTCGGCTGTGTGGCTTCTACGCCGTATACAGTTGCACCGCAATTGACGCTG
>NZ_JBFUGG010000051.1:0-1833 GCF_056403035.1 Flavobacterium sp. P3_A6
GAACAGCAATGTTCGTGCGGGTTCAAGTCCCGCTCTGAGTACAGGAAAACCCCTTAGAAATAAGGGGTTTTTGCTTTTGGCTCAAGTTTTTATTATGAAAAAATTAAGGATCAAGTGCAAAAGTTGGGGATTAAGCAAAAAGATTAGATAATCTAAATAGGAAAAAATCTATATTTCTCACCCCTCTAAATTGCGATCTAAAAGCTTTTATTTTTGCATTGAAAGATTCTGCAGAAGCATTTGTGCATCTATTGTCAAAATAGTTTAAGATGGACTGGTAATTAAAAGTTATAGTATTGAGTAAGATATTAAAGTTTTTAAAACCTACTTCTTCTACATTTCTATACCAGTGCGCCAGTTTGGTCATGGCAGTGTGTTTATCATTATTGTTATTGTAAATTCCTCGAAGCTGCTGATTTAGATTATAAGCTGTTTTTATATCAGGATATAAATCAAAAATCATCTTGGCTCTTTCTTTTTGGTTGTCAGTCCATTTTTCACGGGATTTATAAAGCAGATATCTGCTTCTGGCCAGTCGTTGTTTCACAGAATCTCCGTTGGGCAAAAGCTGGGAGATGTATGTTTTGTTTTCTGATTTTGCCTGCAGGATTAATTGATTCTCAAAATCCATCGCTTCCCATCGATGCTTGATTCTAATTTCCTGTAATGCTTCCAGGGCTAATTTTTGAACATGGAACCTGTCAGTGACCAGTTTCGCTTTTGGAAAACAACGCTTTGAGATCAGCTTCATGGAATTAGCCATGTCTAGTGTTATCTCTTTAACAGAAGATCTCTTTTTATAATCGATCTTACTGATGTGTTCTATGACCTGATCCGCTTTGGTTCCTGCAATAATGGCCACTAAGGAGCCTTTTCTGCCTTTAAATTTCTTGTTGGTCAAAATGGTATAAAGCTCACCCTGTGACAGAGCCACTTCGTCTATAGATAAATGTGTTCCCATATTTTCAGGGTAAACAATCCACTGGTGTGCATGTTCACGTGGATCCCATGTAGTAAATAAGCTTAAGTGTTTTTTATATTGTCTTTGGAGTTTCTTTCCATTAACTCCGAAAAAACCTCCAATAGTATGGCAGTCAGCAGGGCTGTTATCTATTAATTTCTTTTAAAAAAGCCGCAAACTCCTGAGTCATGCGGGTTCCCCTGGCTGCTAAATTCCAATCTCTTTTAATTATTTCTCCAGTGTTTTTATTGGTCCAGCGTCTTCTTTTAATGTGTAAATACACCAGTTTGCCTCTTAAGGGAAAGTCCGGAATAGTGATCTCATCTTGAAAACCCTTGGAAACCAGTTCAAATGAATTAAACTCTTCTGGCGGTTTTATTTTTTCCTCAAAATAAAGGTGTAATATTTCTTCTGTATTGGCAGAAGAAACTACTTCAAAGTGATCTACTAAAAAATCAGGAAGCATAAATTTTAAAAGCTCTATAGGGGTCATCTCAAATTCTTAGATTGCAAATTTCTGATTTTATTTTCACATTTCCTCCCCAAGTTTTGTTCTTGATCCGATATCCAGGATCAAGTGCAAAAGTTTTTTTGTAAATAAATAATTTTTAAAACTATTCTAAATTACCCAGTCAGTATGCTGTATTGTCCGAATGTGCAATACATCGTTTTCGTAAGGTTAAAATAACAACTGCATCAGAGAATACAGTTGTGTTTTGGTTGGGATTATGATGCTACTTTAGCAATAGAAATTATTACTAATTTAAAACGGCAGTATCATGAAAACGATTTTAAAATTAAGTCTTATAGTATTAATAGCTTTGACCGGCATCAATACGTACGCAATCAATGGTGATTTTTTGCTTCATGTA
>NZ_JBFUGG010000052.1:0-1556 GCF_056403035.1 Flavobacterium sp. P3_A6
GAACCAATGGTGTAGATGGAATCAACGGAACAAATGGTATTGATGGAGCAGTAGGTCCTCAAGGAATCCAAGGTATAGCTGGAACTAACGGTATTGACGGTATTAATGGAACCAATGGTGTTGATGGAATAAACGGAACGAATGGAGTTGATGGCGCAGTTGGTCCACAAGGTATAGCCGGAACTAACGGTGTTGACGGAACGAACGGAACCAATGGTATTGATGGCGCAGTAGGTCCGCAAGGTTTAGCCGGAACTAACGGTGTTGACGGAACGAACGGAACCAATGGAGTTGATGGCGCAGTAGGTCCGCAAGGTTTAGCCGGAACTAACGGTGTTGACGGTACTAACGGAACCAATGGTGTAGATGGAATCAACGGAACMAATGGWRTTGATGGMGCAGTAGGTCCKCAAGGTTTAGCCGGAACTAACGGTGTTGACGGAACGAACGGAACCAATGGWRTTGATGGCGCAGTAGGTCCGCAAGGTTTAGCCGGAACTAACGGTGTTGACGGAACGAACGGAACGAATGGAGTTGATGGCGCAGTTGGTCCACAAGGTATAGCCGGAACTAACGGTGTTGACGGAACTAACGGAACGAATGGTGTTGATGGCGCAGTTGGCCCACAAGGTTTAGCTGGAACAAACGGTGTTGACGGAACTAACGGAACGAATGGAGTTGATGGCGCAGTTGGTCCACAAGGTATAGCCGGAACTAACGGTGTTGACGGAACKAACGGAACSAATGGAGTTGATGGCGCAGTTGGCCCACAAGGTTTAGCTGGAACAAACGGTGTTGACGGTACTAACGGAACGAATGGAGTTGATGGCGCAGTTGGTCCACAAGGTATAGCCGGAACTAACGGTGTTGACGGAACGAACGGAACCAATGGAGTTGATGGCGCAGTWGGYCCRCAAGGTTTAGCYGGAACWAACGGTGTTGACGGTACTAACGGAACSAATGGTGTWGATGGAATCAACGGAACAAATGGTATTGATGGAGCAGTAGGTCCTCAAGGAATCCAAGGTATAGCYGGAACTAACGGTATTGACGGTATTAATGGAACCAATGGTGTTGATGGAATAAACGGAACGAATGGAGTTGATGGCGCAGTTGGTCCACAAGGTATAGCCGGAACTAACGGTGTTGACGGAACGAACGGAACCAATGGAGTTGATGGCGCAGTTGGTCCACAAGGTTTAGCCGGAACTAACGGTGTTGACGGAACTAACGGAACGAATGGAGTTGATGGCGCAGTTGGTCCACAAGGTTTAGCTGGAACTAACGGAACCAATGGTGTTGATGGCGCAGTAGGTCCGCAAGGTTTAGCCGGAACTAACGGTGTTGACGGTACTAACGGAACCAATGGTGTTGATGGCGCGGTTGGTCCACAAGGGCTTCAAGGTATAGCCGGAACTAACGGTATTGACGGAACTAACGGAACCAATGGAGTTGATGGCGCAGTAGGTCCGCAAGGTTTAGCCGGAACTAACGGTGTTGACGGAACGAACGGAACGAATGGAGTTGATGGCGCAGTAGGTCCGCAAGGTATAGCC
>NZ_JBFUGG010000053.1:0-1431 GCF_056403035.1 Flavobacterium sp. P3_A6
TACGGCTACTCGAAACTTTACAATTACACAGCCAGCGGCTATCAGTACGGCAACTGCTGCGCAAACAAACGTATCCTGTAACGGTGGATCTAACGGTTCCGCTTCGGTGACTCCTTCCGGAGGTGCTGGTGGATATACCTACTCATGGTCGCCTTCGGGTGGAACGGCTGCTACTGCAACCGGATTAAGTGCAGGAGCATATACCGTAACGGTAACCGATGCTAATTCTTGTACGGCTACTCGAAACTTTACAATTACACAGCCAACGGCAATTAATTTCACAACAACAGTTTTGTCTGGTTATGATTATAATACTGGATATAGTCAAACTATAGTAGCTTCAGGAGGAACAGGATCTAAAACGTATGCAGTTACAGCGGGAAGTTTGCCTTCTGGTTTTTCACTATCAACAGCTGGACAGATAACAGGTATTTCAACTCAAATTGCTGATAGTAATTTTACGGTTACCGCTACTGATGCTAATAGTTGTACTGCTACATATAATTATATCCTGAAATTAAATCAAATCCCAATTACAGTAACTGCAACACCTTCACAAACGAAAGTATATGGGGAGAGTGATCCTGTTTTAACTTATACATTATCACCAAGTTTGCTTTCTGGAGATTCATTTACAGGATCTTTAGCAAGAGTTAGTGGTGAAAATATTGGTAATTATGCTATTAATCAAGGTTCGCTTTCAGCTGGGCCTAAATATTTAATTACTTATGTTGGTGATACCTTTACTATTACCGCAAAACCAATTACAGTAACTGCAACTCCATCACAAGCGAAAGTTTACGGAACAACAGATCCTGTTTTTGCTTATACCGTTTCACCAGGGTTGGTAGGTAGTGATTCCTTTACAGGAGCTTTAACTAGAGTTGCTGGGGAAAATATAGGAACTTATGCTATTAACCAAGGAAGTTTGAGTGCCGGATCTAATTATACGATTAGTTACGCAAGTGCTAACTTTACTATTACTACCAAACCAATTACAGTAACGGCAACTCCATCACAAACGAAAGTTTATGGAACAACAGATCCTGTTTTTGCGTATATAGTTTCACCAAGTTTGATAAGTAGTGATGCTTTTACTGGAACTTTAACAAGAGTTGCCGGGGAAAATATTGGAAACTATGCTGTTAACCAAGGAAGTTTGACTGCCGGAACTAATTATACGATTACTTATGTTGGTGATACCTTTACTATTACCGCAAAACCAATTACAGTAACTGCAACTCCATCACAAACGAAAATTTACGGAACAACAGATCCTGTTTTTGCTTATACAGTTTCACCAGGATTGGTAGGTAGTGATTCCTTTACAGGAGCTTTAACTAGAGTTGCTGGGGAAAATATAGGAACTTATGCTATTAACCAAGGAAGTTTGAGTACCGGATCTAATTATACGATTAGTTACGTAGGTGC
>NZ_JBFUGG010000054.1:0-1327 GCF_056403035.1 Flavobacterium sp. P3_A6
AGGATGAGAGTTGAAATCCCGCTAAATGACTCAAGAAGTACATTGTCGGAAAGATATAACCTCATTCTTTTTATCTTTTAGAGTCTGAACAGAATGTAAGGAACTACGCAAGTCGTAATATCCAGAATATCCAACTAGGAGAAAAGACGAAGGGAGATTCATCACTTTATTATAAACAAAATTAGAAAGTTATGAAAGTATTGAAGCAAGTATTAGGAATTGATGTCGCTCAAAAAGAATTAGTAGTTACCCTTGGTAAAATGTATGATGATTTTAAAATTGAATTATGTTCTTATGCTGTTTTTAAAAATACCAAAAAAGGATTTCTAGAGCTTTCACAATGGGTAGAGAAGTTAACGGATACTGAAATTAAAGTTCGGTATGTAATGGAAGCTACAGGTGTTTATCATCAAAAGTTTGCTTACTATCTTGAAGAAAAAGCAGAAGATGTGAGTATAATTTTGCCCAATAAAATCAGCAATTATATGAGAACTTTAGAAACTAAAACAATAACTGACAAAACTTGTTCAGAGGCTATTGCCAGATTCGGATTGGAAAGAAAGTTGGATAATTGGAAAAAACCAAAAGATATCTATAGAGTTTTAAAACAACTTACCCGCGAACGTCGTCAAATTACAGATGAAAGGACAATAGTAAAGAATCAATTACATGCCGAAGAGACAGAAGCAATCCCTCATTTTAAGAGTATTGAAAGGTTAAAAAAAAGAATTGATTTCTTAACCACTCTTGAAAAAGAAATTAAAGATGAAATTAAGGAAAGTATAAAAGGRCATGACGAACTTATAATTGATATAAGTAACATTTGCACTATTCCGGGTGTGTCAATTTTGACAGCAGTAACTATTGTTGGAGAAACAAACGGATTTGAATTAATAAGGAGCAAAAAACAATTGACGAGTTATGCTGGTTTAGATATAAAAGAGAAACTCTCGGGAACATCGGTAAAAGGTAAACCTACAATATCAAAAAGAGGAAATCGATTTTTAAGAAATTGTCTTCATTTACCCTCTTTGAGTACAATAAAATGGGATGATAATTTTCGYGACCAGTATGCAAGAATAGTAGCAAAACATGGGATTAAAATGAAAGGATGTGTCGCCGTTCAGAGAAAGTTATTGGAATTGATTTATGTTCTTTATAAAAACAAAACAACTTACGACAAGGATTATAAAAAAAATAGCGTGCAAGCACAAAAGGCATAAGCACGCTATACAGTCTAGCTCTATGGCCGACTTAGAGGACAAATTTAATGATAAAAAATAAAAAATAAAATTTAGATTTATTAGAAAATCAACACAGAATCTTT
>NZ_JBFUGG010000056.1:0-1037 GCF_056403035.1 Flavobacterium sp. P3_A6
ACTGCGCCATCAACTCCATTCGTTCCGTACTGCGCCATCAACTCCATTCGTTCCGTTTATTCCATCAACACCATTGGTTCCATTAATACCGTCAATACCGTTAGTTCCAGCTATACCTTGGATTCCTTGAGGACCTACTGCTCCATCAATACCATTCGTTCCGTTGATTCCATCAACACCATTGGTTCCGTTAGTACCGTCAATACCGTTAGTTCCGGCTATACCTTGTGGACCAACTGCGCCATCAACTCCATTCGTTCCGTTAGTTCCGTCAACACCGTTTGTTCCAGCTAAACCTTGTGGGCCAACTGCGCCATCAACTCCATTGGTTCCGTTCGTTCCGTCAACACCGTTAGTTCCGGCTAAACCTTGCGGACCTACTGCGCCATCAACTCCATTCGTTCCGTTCGTTCCGTCAACACCATTGGTTCCGGCAATACCTTGTGGACCAACTGCGCCATCAACTCCATTCGTTCCGTTTATTCCATCAACACCATTGGTTCCATTAGTACCGTCAATACCGTTAGTTCCGGCAATACCTTGTGGACCAACTGCGCCATCAACTCCATTCGTTCCGTTAGTTCCGTCAACACCGTTAGTTCCGGCTATACCTTGTGAACCAACTGCGCCATCAACTCCATTCGTTCCGTTAGTWCCGTCAACACCGTTAGTTCCGGCTAAACCTTGYGGACCWACTGCGCCATCAACTCCATTCGTTCCGTTTATTCCATCAACACCATTGGTTCCATTAATACCGTCAATACCGTTAGTTCCAGCTATACCTTGGATTCCTTGAGGACCTACTGCTCCATCAATACCATTCGTTCCGTTTATTCCATCAACACCATTGGTTCCATTAATACCGTCAATACCGTTAGTTCCAGCTATACCTTGGATTCCTTGAGGACCTACTGCTCCATCAATACCATTTGTTCCGTTKATTCCATCAACACCATTGGTTCCATTAATACCGTCAATACCGTTAGTTCCAGCTATACCTTGGATTCCTTGAGGACCTACTGCTCCATCAATACCAT
>NZ_JBFUGG010000057.1:0-981 GCF_056403035.1 Flavobacterium sp. P3_A6
GCCCCGACAGCTTCGGCTCAGACCTACTGCTCTGCGGAAGCCAAAAAAGTAAGCGACCTAGCCGTGTCAGGCACAGGGATCAAATGGTATTCAGCTACAGCAGGCGGGACTTTATATGCCGGCACCGAGACGCTTGTTACGGGAAGCTATTATGCCAGCCAGACGGTAAACGGCTGTGAGAGTGCGCGGGCTTCGGTATCGGTAACGATCACGGCCAGCCCTTCAGCCCCGACAGCTTCGGCTCAGACCTACTGCTCTGCGGAAGCTAAAAAAGTAAGCGACCTAGCCGTGTCAGGAGCAGGGATCAAATGGTATTCWGCTMCAGCAGGCGGGACTTTATATGCCGGCACCGAGACGCTTGTTACGGGAACCTATTATGCCAGCSAGACGGTAAACGGCTGTGAGAGTGCGCGGGCTTCGGTATCGGTAACGATCACGGCCAGCCCTTCAGCCCCGACAGCAACTGCCCAGATATTCTGTTCATCGGAAGCCAAAAAAGTAAGCGACCTAGCCGTGTCAGGCACAGGGATCAAATGGTATTCAGCTACAGCAGGCGGGACTTTATATGCCGGCACCGAGACGCTTGTTACGGGAASCTATTATGCCAGCCAGACGGTRAACGGCTGTGAGAGTGCGCGGGCTTCGGTATCGGTAACGATCACGGCCAGCCCTTCAGCCCCGACAGCTTCGGCTCAGACCTACTGCTCTGCGGAAGCCAAAAAAGTAAGCGACCTAGCCGTGTCAGGCACAGGGATCAAATGGTATTCTGCTCCAGCAGGCGGGACTTTATATGCCGGCACCGAGACGCTTGTTACGGGAAGCTATTATGCCAGCCAGACGGTAAACGGCTGTGAGAGTGCGCGGGCTTCGGTATCGGTAACGATCACGGCCAGCCCTTCAGCCCCGACAGCTTCGGCTCAGACCTACTGCTCTGCGGAAGCTAAAAAAGTAAGCGACCTAGCCGTGTCAGGAGCAGGGATC
>NZ_JBFUGG010000058.1:0-909 GCF_056403035.1 Flavobacterium sp. P3_A6
GGAGTCAGATTCAGTCCTCCCGCGCCCGTTACGCTGACTGTTGCCGGCTCGATGGCAGAACCCGTATAGGTGAACGGRCCGCCGTTGATCGTAACGGCAGTGATGCTYGAKGCTTTGCCGATGGTAAAGTCYTTGCTGTCGCTGCTGCCCTCATGGTTGGCGTCCCCCGCATAAGCGTAGCTGGCAGAGGCTGTYCCCGCATTGGTGTTGCTGCCGTAGGAKGCYGCTGGAGTCAGATTCAGTCCTCCCGCGCCCGTTACGCTGACAGTCGCCGGCTCRATGGCGGCGCCGGTATAGGTGAACGGACCGCCGTTGATCGTAACGGCAGTGATGCTCGATGCTTTGCCGATGGTAAAGTCYTTGCTGTCGCTGCTGCCCTCATGGTTGGCGTCSCCCGCATAAGCGTAGCTGGCAGAGGCTGTCCCCGCATTGGTGTTGCTGCCGTAGGAKGCYGCTGGAGTCAGATTCAGTCCTCCCGCKCCCGTTACGCTGACTGTTGCCGGCTCGATGGCRGAACCCGTATAGGTGAACGGACCGCCGTTGATCGTAACGGCAGTGATGCTCGAKGCTTTGCCGATGGTAAAGTCCTTGCTGTCGCTGCTGCCCTCATGGTTGGCGTCCCCCGCATAAGCGTAGCTGGCAGAGGCTGTYCCCGCATTGGTGTTGCTGCCRTAGGAGGCTGCTGGTGACATGTTCAGTCCTCCCGCTCCCGTTACGCTGACTGTTGCCGGCTCGATGGCGGCGCCGGTATAGGTGAACGGACCGCCGTTGATCGTAACGGCAGTGATGCTYGAKGCTTTGCCGATGGTAAAGTCYTTGCTGTCGCTGCTGCCCTCATGGTTGGCGTCCCCCGCATAAGCGTAGCTGGCAGAGGCTGTYCCCGCATTGGTGTTGCTGCCGTAGGAGGCT
>NZ_JBFUGG010000059.1:0-860 GCF_056403035.1 Flavobacterium sp. P3_A6
GCCCCCGGGTTCGGCGCTCGTCGGTCTGCCGTGGCTCGCGGTCGCCGACGCCGACCGCGGCGCCGGCGGCCGCGACGCGACGATTCGCTCGGCGGCGCCCCGCGATCTCGACCTGGCGACGGAGGCCGCGCCGGCGCTGCTGCGGGACGAGGAGACGGTCGCGTGGGTGCAGGGCGCCGTCGTCGCGCGGCGCGTGCGCAGGCTGGGCGCGATCGAGCTGACGTCGGTGCCGCTCCCGAACCCGCCCCGCGAGCTCGTCCTGGCTGCGGTGTACGAGGGTCTCGCGCGCGAGGGCCTGTCGATGCTGCGCTGGTCCGAGGCCGCCACCGCGCTGCGCCGGCGGCTCGCGTTCCTCCACGCCGCGCTGGGCTCGCCGTGGCCGGACGTGTCCGACGACGCCCTGCTGGCGGACCAGGACGCCTGGCTCGACCTCTCGGGGGTCCGTGGGCCGCGGGACCTCCCACGCGTCGGCGGGCTCCGGGCGCTGCGCCGGTTGCTGCCCTGGCCCGACGCCGCGCGGCTCGACGAGCTGGCTCCCGAGCGGCTCACCGTGCCCAGCGGCTCGAGCGTGCGCGTCGACTACTCCGCGGACCAGCCCGTGCTGGCCGTGCGGCTGCAGGAGACCTTCGGCTGGCGGGCGACGCCGCGCCTGGCCGACGGGCGCGTGCCGGTGCTGCTGCACCTGCTGTCCCCGGCGGGACGCCCGGCCGCGGTCACCGCGGACCTGGAGTCGTTCTGGCGGAACGGTTACCCGCAGGTCCGCGCCGAGCTGCGCGGGCGGTACCCGAAGCACGCCTGGCCCGACGACCCGCTCGAGGCGGCGCCGGTGCGCGGCCTCAGCTCGCCACGCCCGCCTCGTC
>NZ_JBFUGG010000060.1:0-838 GCF_056403035.1 Flavobacterium sp. P3_A6
GTGCCGGCATATAAAGTCCCGCCTGCTGGAGCAGAATACCATTTGATCCCTGCTCCTGACACGGCTAGGTCGCTTACTTTTTTAGCTTCCGCAGAGCAGTAGGTCTGAGCCGAAGCTGTCGGGGCTGAAGGGCTGGCCGTGATCGTTACCGATACCGAAGCCCGCGCACTCTCACAGCCGTTTACCGTCTCGCTGGCATAATAGGTTCCCGTAACAAGCGTCTCGGTGCCGGCATATAAAGTCCCGCCTGCTGTAGCTGAATACCATTTGATCCCTGTGCCTGACACGGCTAGGTCGCTTACTTTTTTGGCTTCCGCAGAGCAGTAGGTCTGAGCCGAAGCTGTCGGGGCTGAAGGGCTGGCCGTGATCGTTACCGATACCGAAGCCCGCGCACTCTCACAGCCGTTTACCGTCTGGCTGGCATAATAGGTTCCCGTAACAAGCGTCTCGGTGCCGGCATATAAAGTCCCGCCTGCTGKAGCAGAATACCATTTGATCCCTGTGCCTGACACGGCTAGGTCGCTTACTTTTTTAGCCTCCGCAGAGCAGAATGTTTGTGCAGTTGCTGTTGGGGCTGAAGGGCTGGCCGTGATCGTTACCGATATCGAAGCTCTCGCGCTCTCACAGCCGTTCACCGTCTGGCTGGCATAATAGGTTCCCGTAGCCAGCGTCTCGGTGCCGGCATATAAAGTCCCGCCTGCTGTAGCTGAATACCATTTGATCCCTGTGCCTGACACGGCTAGGTCGCTTACTTTTTTGGCTTCCGCAGAGCAGTAGGTCTGAGCCGAAGCTGTCGGGGCTGAAGGGCTGGCCGTGATCGTTACCGATACCGAAGCTC
>NZ_JBFUGG010000061.1:0-837 GCF_056403035.1 Flavobacterium sp. P3_A6
GGGCTCATGGGCGCGGGCCGCACCGAGCTCGCGATGTCGGTCTTCGGCCGGTCCTACGGCAGCAACATCTCCGGCAAGCTCTTCCTCCACGGCGAGGAGATCAAGGCGTCCACCGTGAGCGAGGCCATCTCGCACGGCATCGCGTACGCCACCGAGGACCGCAAGAAGTACGGCCTGAACCTCATCGAGGACATCCGGTCCAACATCTCCGCCGCCAACCTCGGCAAGGTGTCCCGCTCCGGGTTCGTCAACGCGAACGAGGAGATCAAGGTCGCCGAGGAGTACCGCCAGAGCATGAACATCAAGGCGCCGACGGTGCTGGCGCTGGCGGGCAAGCTCTCGGGCGGCAACCAGCAGAAGGTCGTGCTGAGCAAGTGGCTCTTCACGGACCCGCAGGTGCTCATCCTCGACGAGCCGACGCGCGGTATCGACGTCGGCGCCAAGTACGAGATCTACACGCTGATCAACGCCCTCGCCGACGCCGGCAAGGCCGTGCTCGTCATCTCCTCGGAGCTGCCCGAGCTGCTCGGCATCTGCAACCGGATCTACACGCTCTCGGCCGGCCGGATCACCGGTGTGCTGCCGCGGGAGCAGGCGACTCAGGAGAACCTGATGGAGCTCATGACCAAGGAAAGGGACCAGGTTCGATGACCGCCATGGCAGGCCTGAGGGACCTCTTCACGAGGAACCTGCGTCAGAGTGGGATCGTCGTCGCGTTCGTCGCCATCGTGGGGCTGTTCACCATCCTCACCGACGGCGTCCTGCTCTCCCCGGGCAACGTGACGAACATCGTCCTCCAGTACTCGTACATCCTCATCCGCGCGATCGGCATGATGA
>NZ_JBFUGG010000062.1:0-830 GCF_056403035.1 Flavobacterium sp. P3_A6
GCAGTAGGTCCGCAAGGTTTAGCCGGAACTAACCGGTGTTGACGGTACTAACGGAACCAATGGTGTAGAGGGAATCAACGGAACAAATGGTATTGATGGAGCAGTAGGTCCTCAAGGAATCCAAGGTATAGCTGGAACTAACGGTATTGACGGTATTAACGGAACCAATGGTGTTGATGGCGCAGTTGGTCCACAAGGTATTGCTGGAACTAACGGTGTTGATGGCGCAGTTGGTCCACAAGGTATAGCCGGAACTAACGGTGTTGACGGTACTAACGGAACCAATGGAGTTGATGGCGCAGTAGGTCCGCAAGGTTTAGCCGGAACTAACGGTGTTGACGGTACTAACGGAACCAATGGAGTTGATGGCGCAGTAGGTCCGCAAGGTTTAGCCGGAACTAACGGTGTTGACGGTACTAATGGAACCAATGGTGTWGATGGAATMAACGGAACAAATGGTATTGATGGAGCAGTAGGTCCTCAAGGAATCCAAGGTATAGCTGGAACTAACGGTATTGACGGTATTAATGGAACCAATGGTGTTGATGGAATAAACGGAACGAATGGAGTTGATGGCGCAGTTGGTCCACAAGGTATTGCCGGAACTAACGGTGTTGACGGTACTAAYGGAACSAATGGAGTTGATGGCGCAGTAGGTCCGCAAGGTWTAGCCGGAACTAACGGTGTTGACGGWACTAACGGAACSAATGGTRTTGATGGCGCAGTAGGTCCGCAAGGTWTAGCCGGAACTAACGGTGTTGACGGAACGAACGGAACCAATGGAGTTGATGGCGCAGTAGGTCCGCAAGGTTTAGCCGGAACTAACGGTG
>NZ_JBFUGG010000063.1:0-822 GCF_056403035.1 Flavobacterium sp. P3_A6
GGAATTCCGTTTAATGACAACGGAGACCATTTTGGGATGGAAGACTACCATGTGTTTTCAATGGAAAGCATAACGTCGGAAACAGTTGACAATGGCGTTGCCCTGCATGTAGCTGATGTAGCCTGGGCAGAAAAGCAGATGTGGGCTCCCGATGCTGCGCATAAAAACGGAAAGTACTATCTGTATTTCCCGGCAAAGCGTCCCGACGGCATTTTCCAGATCGGCGTTGCCGTGGGTGATTCCCCGGAAGGCCCTTTTACTGCGGAAAAAGAGGCCATTAAAGGCAGCTACAGCATAGACCCGGCAGTTTTTGAAGATGAGGACGGTATGCATTATATTTATTTTGGCGGCATCTGGGGTGGTCAGCTTCAGAAATACAGAAACAATGAATATGCAGAAAACAATGAAGAGCCAACAGAAAAACAACAGGCATTAGGGCCTATAGTTGCAAGACTCAGAGGTGATATGCTTGAGTTTGACGAAGAGCCAATAGAAATCCGGATTCTGGACGAAAACGGGGAGCTACTGCTGGCAGGAGACAATGACCGCCGTTTCTTTGAAGCTTCATGGGTTCATAAATACAACGGTAAGTATTATTTTTCGTACTCCACCGGAGACACCCATTTTATCTGCTATGCCATTGGAGAGAGTCCATACGGGCCGTTTGTGTATCAGGGACGGATTCTGAATCCTGTTGTGGGCTGGACGACGCATCATTCGATATGCAAAGTGGATAATGACTGGTATCTGTTTTACCATGATTCGAGTCTTTCCAAAGGAGTAACGCATCTGCGGAGCATGAAAGCTGCCAAAATAGAGTAT
>NZ_JBFUGG010000064.1:0-765 GCF_056403035.1 Flavobacterium sp. P3_A6
GGTGTGGGGTGCGGGCCGCGGCACGGGGATCGAGCGGCAGTCGCAGGTGTACGACCTGCTGGCGTCGTGGGGCGTGCCGGTCTCCGGGCACACGCGGATCGTCGAGGGGCTGGACGGCGTGCGGGAGATGATCGCCTACTACGGCGAGCACCGGCACGACGTCGAGCACGAGATCGACGGCATCGTGATGAAGGTCGACGAGATCGCGCTGCAGCGCCGGCTCGGCTCGACCAGCCGGGCGCCGCGGTGGGCCATCGCGTACAAGKACCCGCCGGAGGAGGTGAACACCAAGCTCCTCGACATCCGCGTCAACGTCGGGCGCACCGGGCGCGTGACGCCGTTCGGCGTGATGGAGCCGGTGTTCGTCTCGGGGTCGACGGTCGAGATGGCGACGCTGCACAACGCGAGCGAGGTGGCGCGCAMGGGCGTGCTCATCGGCGACACCGTGGTGCTGCGCAAGGCCGGCGACGTGATCCCCGAGATCGTCGGGCCGGTCGTGGACCTGCGCGACGGCACCGAGCGCGCGTTCGTCATGCCGACAGAGTGCCCGTCGTGCGGCACGCCGCTGGCGCCGGCCAAGGAGGGCGACGTCGACATCCGCTGCCCCAACCAGCGGTCCTGCCCGGCCCAGCTGCGCGAGCGGCTGTTCCACGTCGCGTCCCGCGGGGCGTTCGACATCGAGGCGCTCGGCTGGGAGGCGGCCGGCGCGCTGCTCACCGCGGGCGTGGTCACCGACGAGGGCGATCTCTTCGCGTTGGATGCCGA
>NZ_JBFUGG010000065.1:0-703 GCF_056403035.1 Flavobacterium sp. P3_A6
GACTTTACCATCGGCAAAGCMTCRAGCATCACTGCCGTTACGATCAACGGCGGTCCGTTCACCTATACCGGCGCCGCCATCGAGCCGGCAACAGTCAGCGTAACGGGAGCGGGAGGACTGAATCTGACTCCAGCAGCCTCCTACGGMARCAACACCAATGCGGGRACAGCCTCTGCCAGCTATACTTTTGCGGGCGACGCCAACCATGAGGGCAGCAGCGACAGCAAGGACTTTRCCATCGGCAAAGCCTCAAGCATCACTGCCGTTACGATCAACGGCGGCCCGTTCACCTATACGGGTTCCGCCATCGAGCCGGCAACAGTCAGCGTAACGGGAGCGGGAGGACTGAACATGTCACCAGCGGCATCCTACGGCAGCAACACCAATGCGGGAACAGCCTCTGCCAGCTACGCTTATGCGGGGGACGCCAACCATGAGGGCAGCAGCGACAGCAARGACTTTACCATCGGCAAAGCMTCRAGCATCACTGCCGTTACGATCAACGGCGGTCCGTTCACCTATACSGGYKCYGCCATCGAGCCGGCRACWGTCAGCGTAACGGGMGCGGGAGGACTGAATCTGACTCCAGCAGCCTCCTACGGCAGCAACACCAATGCGGGGACAGCCTCTGCCAGCTACGCTTATGCGGGGGACGCCAACCATGARGGCAGCAGCGACAGCAAGGACTTTACCATCGGCAAAG
>NZ_JBFUGG010000066.1:0-692 GCF_056403035.1 Flavobacterium sp. P3_A6
GGCCCGGGACCAGCGACGCGCCAGCTCGGGTCCGCCCGGATCCCCGCCGTGAGCGGCAGGAAGTCGGGGTCGGCACCGTTGGAGAACCTGGTGCGGCGGTGCTGGCGGCCGAGCAGCAGGTCGTGGCGTCGGCCCGAGAACCGGATGTGCAGGTCGGTGAGGAAGTCGATGGCCTCGGAGGTGAGGATCTGGTCGGACCCGGCGCCGGCCGGCCCGGCGAGCGAGAGGTGGGCGCGGATCAGCGGCGGGGGGATGGTGATGGTCATGGTCGTGCTCCTGGTCTTCGTGCAGGTCAGTGGGTGAACTGGGCCGTCTCGGTGCTGCCCGCGAGCGCGAGGGTGGCGCTCTCCGGGGAGATCGCCGTGGCGACGCGGTCGAAGTAGCCGGTGCCGACCTCGCGCTGGTGGCGCGTGGCGGTGTAGCCGTCGGTCTCGGAGGCGATCTCGGCCTCCTGCAGCTCGACGTACGCGCTCATGCCGCGCTCGGCGTAGCCGCGGGCAAGCGAGAACATCGAGTGGTTGAGGGCGTGGAACCCGGCCAGGGTGATGAACTGGAAGACGTACCCGTGGCCGGCCAGCTCCCGCTGGAACCGCGCGATCTGCAGGTCGTCCAGCTGCGAGCGCCAGTGGAACGACGGCGAGCAGTTGTAGGCCAGCAGCTTGCCGGGGAAGCGGTCGTGGATCCGCTCGGCG
>NZ_JBFUGG010000067.1:0-688 GCF_056403035.1 Flavobacterium sp. P3_A6
GAAAAGTTATACCGTAACGGTAACCGATGCTAATTCTTGTACGGCTACTCGAAACTTTACAATTACACAGCCAGCGGCTATCAGTACGGCAACTGCTGCGCAAACAAACGTATCCTGTAACGGTGGATCTAACGGTTCCGCTTCGGTGACTCCTTCSGGAGGTGCTGGTGGATATACCTACTCATGGTCGCCTTCGGGTGGAACGGCTGCTACAGCTACTGGACTTGCAGCTGGAAGTTATACCGTAACGGTAACCGATGCWAATTCTTGTACGGCTACTCGAAACTTTACAATTACACAGCCAGCGGCTATCAGTACGGCAACTGCTGCGCAAACAAACGTATCCTGTAACGGTGGATCTAACGGTTCCGCTTCGGTGACTCCTTCCGGAGGTGCTGGTGGATATACCTACTCWTGGTCGCCTTCGGGTGGAACGGCTGCTACAGCTACTGGACTTGCGGCTGGAAGTTATACCGTAACGGTAACCGATGCTAATTCWTGTACGGCTACTCGAAACTTTACAATTACACAGCCAGCGGCTATCAGTACGGCAACTGCTGCGCAAACAAACGTATCCTGTAACGGTGGATCTAACGGTTCCGCTTCGGTGACTCCTTCCGGAGGTGCTGGTGGATATACCTACTCATGGTCGCCTTCGGGTGGAACGGCTGCTACTGCAACCGGATTA
>NZ_JBFUGG010000068.1:0-679 GCF_056403035.1 Flavobacterium sp. P3_A6
TTGCAGTAGCGCTTTCTACATGATTACAAGGAATAACAATGATAATTAAAACCCGATTTTTCGCATCCTTTTTCTGAGTTGCATTTAGTGCATTTAAAACCATCCATCCATTTAATTTTACTCAAATAAGCTTTACAAGCATCATCATTCGGGAATTCTTTTACTAGATTCAGTATGTTTTGCCCTTTAAATTTATCCATAAGTCAGTATTTAAAGGTACTAATTTACAGAAATTAAATTGATAACTCAAAAAAAGTTTTTTGCTGCGGGAAGGTGAAGTATGCAAGTTTGAAGGTTTTGTCACTAAAGGGCTTTTTAGGGTTTATCATATTGATAAAAATGGTTTTGAGCAAATACTCTATTTTGCTATTGAAAATTGGTGGATTACCGATATTGACAGTTTTACCAATGAAAAACCATCGCAGCTTTTTATAGAAGCCATTGAGGATAGTGAAGTACTTTTAATTTCTAAAAAAGACAAGGAATTTGCTTATGCCAATTTGCCTAAAATAGAAAAGCTATTTCGGGTAATGACTCAAAAAACGCATGTTGCCCTTCAGCGCAGAATGATTGATAATCTAAGTAAAACTGCAGAATCCCGTTACATCGAATTTGCAGAAAAATATCCCCATCTTATTCAGCGTCTTTCCAACATTCAGGTGGCTGCATATTTGGGTAT
>NZ_JBFUGG010000069.1:0-678 GCF_056403035.1 Flavobacterium sp. P3_A6
CCTATAGACACAGCGATGACGCGACATTCACGCTGCGCGCGTGAGCCGTCATTGAGGCTGGATGACGAGCCCGCTCAACGCTCTTCCCGCGGCGGCCGCCGCGGCCGCCTGCTGGTCCGGCAGCAGGTGTGCGTACGTCTCGGTCGTCGTCGTGATCGACTCGTGCCCGAGCCGCCGCTGCAGGATGAACAGGTCGACGCCGGCGGCGATCATCCACGACGCGTGCGTGTGCCGCAGGGCGTGCACGCGTGGACGCTTCGTCAGCCGGGGCGCGTCAGGGTCGGGCGACCCGTCCGGCCGCAGCGGGTTCATCGCGGCCTCGAGCGCGGGCGTCCACGTCTGCGTCCAGAACCTTGAGGACGAGAGCTGGCTCCCGACGGTGTTCGGGAACACGAGATCTCCCGGAGCCTTGCTAGCGATAACGCCGCGGAGAACGCCGACGAGGTCGTCGGGAAGCGACACGGTGCGTCGCGCTCGCCTGGTCTTGGGTGGGCCGACGTACCAGTGACGGTTCTCGTCGCGCTTCCACGCCTTCGTGACGCGCACGGTCGCGGGCGTCGACGTGAGGTCGAGGTCGGCGACGGTGAGCGCAGTCGCCTCCCCCCAGCGCAGCCCGGAGGCAACGAGCAGCAGGACGAGGGGCCGGTAGTACTCGGCGACCTTCGACAGCAGCAGCGC
>NZ_JBFUGG010000070.1:0-670 GCF_056403035.1 Flavobacterium sp. P3_A6
AGCCCGGCACGAACGGCAGCGGTACCCGCACGTCGATGCGGGCGGACACGTCGCTGCCGGGGGCGAGGCACGGCGTCGTGGAGCACGCGAGGGTGAGCGCGTCGGCCGGGTCGTCGTCGAACCCCTGGTCGCGCAGCGCGATCCCTGCCGCGGCGATGGCCCGCGACGCGCCCTCGTCGGCACCGTCGGCGACGACGAACGTGCGCGCCGCCTCCCTCGCCGCACCTTCGGCGGCGAACGTGGCGGCCTCGACGCGGCCCAGGACCAGCACCAGGTAGACGAGGGGCACCAGCAGGACCAGCGAGAGCCCGAGGAACTCGACGACCGAGCTGCCCTCGTCGTCGGCGAAGAACCGCCCCGTCACGGGACCTCGACCAGCGCGTGCCCGCGGACAGTGAGCGTCCCCGCCGGGCCGACCAGTCCGACCAGCGGCAGGGGCGCCCGCACCTGGACCTCGACGACATCCAGACCGTCGAGCGTGGTCCGGCCGGCGCTGACGTCCTGGGCGTACGCGATGGACAACGACTGGGCGATGAGGTCGCGCGACCGGTCGGCACCGTCGTCCGGGTCGTGCCCGACCAACGCCCCGTAGCGCGCGCCCTCGGACGCCGAGTCGACGAGCGTGTTCCGCACGTGCAGCACGACCGTCAGCTGGAGCACCGCGACGAAC
>NZ_JBFUGG010000071.1:0-654 GCF_056403035.1 Flavobacterium sp. P3_A6
GGTTCCGTTTGCTCCAGCTAYACCTTGCGGTCCTGTTAGATTTGGAGTTGTRAAAGTGCTWCCGTCCGTATAAGTAATCGTGAAAGTGCCGTTTCCGTTATCGGTTGTGCTGGCAATTCCTTTTCCGTCTGCTCCGTTAGCACCATTGGTTCCGTTTGCTCCAGCTATACCTTGCGGTCCTGTGAAATTTGGGGTCGTGAAAGTGCTACCGTCGGTATAAGTAATCGTGAAAGTGCCGTTTCCGTTATCGGTTGTGCTGGTGATTCCTTTTCCRTYKGYTCCRTTRGTTCCGTTTGCTCCAGCAACACCTTGCGGTCCTGTTAGATTTGGGGTCGTRAAAGTGCTWCCGTCCGTATAAGTRATSGTGAAAGTGCCGTTTCCRTTATCTGTTGTRCTGGCAATTCCTTTTCCGTCTGCTCCGTTAGTTCCGTTTGCTCCAGCTATACCTTGCGGTCCTGTGAAATTTGGAGTTGTGAAAGTGCTACCGTCCGTATAAGTGATGGTGAAAGTGCCGTTTCCGTTATCGGTTGTGCTGGCAATTCCTTTTCCGTCTGCTCCGTTAGCACCATTGGTTCCGTTTGCTCCAGCTATACCTTGCGGTCCTGTTAGATTTGGRGTYGTGAAAGTGCTACCGTCCGTATAAGTAATSGTGAA
>NZ_JBFUGG010000072.1:0-650 GCF_056403035.1 Flavobacterium sp. P3_A6
GGAGTCAGATTCAGTCCTCCCGCGCCCGTTACGCTGACTGTTGCCGGCTCGATGGCRGCGCCGGTATAGGTGAACGGACCGCCGTTGATCGTAACGGCAGTGATGCTYGAKGCTTTGCCGATGGTAAAGTCCTTGCTGTCGCTGCTGCCCTCATGGTTGGCGTCCCCCGCATAAGCGTAGCTGGCAGAGGCTGTYCCCGCATTGGTGTTGTTTCCGTAGGATGCCGCTGGAGTCAGATTCAGTCCTCCCGCKCCCGTTACGCTGACWGTYGCCGGCTCGATGGCRGAACCCGTATAGGTGAACGGRCCGCCGTTGATCGTAACGGCAGTGATGCTTGAGGCTTTGCCGATGGTAAAGTCCTTGCTGTCGCTGCTGCCTTCATGGTTGGCGTCGCCCGCAAAAGTATAGCTGGCCGTGGCTGTTCCCGCATTGGTGTTGYTKCCGTAGGATGCCGCTGGAGTCAGATTCAGTCCTCCCGCKCCCGTTACGCTGACTGTTGCCGGCTCGATGGCAGAACCCGTATAGGTGAACGGRCCGCCGTTGATCGTAACGGCAGTGATGCTYGAKGCTTTGCCGATGGTAAAGTCYTTGCTGTCGCTGCTGCCCTCATGGTTGGCGTCCCCCGCATAAGCGTAGCTGGCAGAGGCTGT
>NZ_JBFUGG010000073.1:0-649 GCF_056403035.1 Flavobacterium sp. P3_A6
GACCTCGGCGCCGTCCGCGTCCTGGATGACCACCGGGCGCTTGACGATCGCACCGGTGCCCAGGATCGCCGACGTGCCGCCGGGGACGATCGGGGTGTCGATGATCGCGCCGCCCGAGCCCGTGTTGGTCACCGTGAAGGTGGCGCCGCTGAGCTCGTCGGGCGTGACCTTGTTCTGGCGGGTGCGACCGGCCAGGTCCACGATCTTGCGTGAGATGCCGGCGAGGTTCAGGTCGCCCGCGTCGCGGATCACCGGGACGAGCAGGCCCTTCTCGGTGTCGACCGCGATGCCGACGTTCTCCTGTGCGTGGTACGTGATCTGGTTGCCCTCGAGCACGCCGTTGATCTTCGGGAACGCCTTGAGCCCCTCGACCGCGGCGAGGACGAAGAACGGCAGGAACGTGAGGTTGACGCCCTCGCGTGCCTTGAAGTCCTCCTTCGCCTTCGCGCGGAGCCGGGCGACCTTGGTCACGTCGACCTCGACCACCGTGGTGAGCTGCGCCTGCGAGTGCAGCGCGTCGACCATGCGCTCGGCGATGATCTGGCGCAGCCGGCTGGCCTTCTCGGTGGTGCCCCGCAGCGGCGAGACCGCCGGGACGGAGGCAGCCTTCGGTGCCGAGGCGGCGGCGGGTGCGGCGGCCGGCTGGGCC
>NZ_JBFUGG010000074.1:0-646 GCF_056403035.1 Flavobacterium sp. P3_A6
CCAGCACAACCGATAACGGAAACGGCACTTTCACCATCACTTATACGGACGGTAGCACTTTCACGACCCCAAATCTAACAGGACCGCAAGGTGTTGCTGGAGCAAACGGAACCAATGGTGCTAACGGAGCAGMMGGAAAAGGAATTGCCAGCACAACCGATAACGGAAACGGCACTTTCACCATCACTTATACGGACGGTAGCACTTTCACGACTCCAAATTTCACAGGACCGCAAGGTATAGCTGGAGCAAACGGAACCAATGGAGCAGCAGGAAACGGAATTGCCAGCACAACCGATAACGGAAACGGCACTTTCACCATCACTTATACGGACGGTAGCACTTTCACGACCCCAAATYTMACAGGACCGCAAGGTRTWGCTGGAGCAAACGGAACCAATGGTGCTAACGGAGCAGACGGAAAAGGAATTGCCGCTACAACCGATAACGGAAACGGCACTTTCACCATCACTTATACGGACGGTAGCACTTTCACGACCCCAAATCTAACAGGACCGCAAGGTGTTGCTGGAGCAAACGGAACCAATGGTGCTAACGGAGCAGCAGGAAAAGGAATTGCCAGCACAACCGATAACGGAAACGGCACTTTCACCATCACTTATACGGACGGTAGCACTTTCACGAC
>NZ_JBFUGG010000075.1:0-627 GCF_056403035.1 Flavobacterium sp. P3_A6
CGTCGTAGCCAAACTCGTCGAACAGGGCCTTGTTGTACCAGAACACCACGGGCGCGAGGTTGTCGCGGGCACCGTAGATGTGGCCGTCGACCGTGACCGGGTCCAGCGCGTGCGCGGTGTAGCCGTCAAGCCAGCCGTCCTCGGTGACGCCCGTGTCGAGCGCCGCGGCGAAAGCCTGAACGCCGTTCTGCTCCTTCGCGGCCCAGCTGGCGTCGTTCACCTGCCCCGACCACWCGACGTCGGGCCAGCCTTCACCGGCTGCGTCGGCGAGCGCGACCTTGGTCTGGAACGAGTTGGTACCGCCGGAGTTGCCGTCGTACGTCTCGATATTCACCTTGATGTCGGGGTTGTCCGTCTGGAATGCCTCGGCGATGGCCGAGCGGTCAGCGTCCACCCAGATGGTGATCGGGCTGTCCTTGATCTGCTCGGGGGCGGGGAATCCGAAGCTGGAGTCGGAACCACTACCTCCGCTGGAGTCGGAACCACTACCTCCGCTGGAGCAACCGGCCGCCATCAGCGCGAGGCTCGCGGCTGCTGCGGTCAGCACCAACAGACGGGGGAATCGGGTGGAGCGGCGTTGCTGTGCTGACATTGTCGCGTCCTCTTCTGGTCGACGTCGTTGACGAC
>NZ_JBFUGG010000076.1:0-619 GCF_056403035.1 Flavobacterium sp. P3_A6
CATCAAGGACGGCCAGTTCGGCAAGTGGCTGTCGAACGCCCGCGACTGGTCGATCAGCCGCAACCGCTACTGGGGCACGCCCATCCCGGTGTGGGTCTCGGACGACCCGTCGCACCCCCGCGTCGACGTGTACGGCTCGCTGGCCGAGCTGGAGGCGGACTTCGGTCGGGTGCCGACGAACGAGGCGGGCGAGCCGGACCTGCACCGGCCGTTCATCGACGAGCTGACGCGCCCGAACCCGGACGACCCGACGGGCGCCTCCACCATGCGCCGGATCCCGGACGTGCTGGACGTGTGGTTCGACTCGGGCTCCATGCCGTTCGCGCAGGTGCACTACCCGTTCGAGAACGCGGACTGGTTCGAGCACCACTACCCGGGCGACTTCATCGTCGAGTACATCGGCCAGACCCGCGGCTGGTTCTACACGCTGCACGTGCTGGCCACGGCCCTGTTCGACCGCCCGTCGTTCCGCAACGTCCTGTGCCACGGCATCGTGCTCGGCGACGACGGCCGCAAGGCCAGCAAGAGCCTGCGCAACTTCCCGGACCCCGCCGAGATGTGGGACCTGTACGGCTCCGACGCCGTGCGCTGGTTCCTCATGTCGAGCTCGATCCTGCGC
>NZ_JBFUGG010000077.1:0-597 GCF_056403035.1 Flavobacterium sp. P3_A6
ACAACCAACAGCCTTAAGGTGGTTATTGCGGCGGGGCTCACCTCTTCCCATCCCGAACAGAGTAGTTAAGCCCGCCTGCGCAGATGGTACTGCAGTTATGTGGGAGAGTATGTCGCTGCCTTTCTTTTGAAAACCCTTCATCATATTGATGAAGGGTTTTTTGTTTTATGCCATTTATTTTGCATCATTTGTATTGTGGCTGTGGTTTATTAAAGGATGAAGTGCAAAAGTTTTTTTGAAAATAAATAATTTTGAAAACTATTCTAAATTACCCARTCAGTATGCTGTATTGTCCGAATGAGCAATACATCGTTTTCGTAAGGTTAAAATAACAACTTTATTAGAGAATACAGTTGTGTTTTGGTTGGRATTATGATGCTACTTTAGCAATAGAAATTATTACTAATTTAAAACGGCAGTATCATGAAAACGATTTTAAAATTAAGTCTTATAGTATTAATAGCTTTGACCGGCATCAATACGTACGCAATCAATGGTGATTTTTTGCTTCATGTAAAAAAAGAAAACGGAAAAGAAATCAGTTTTTCGGTAAATGAGATTCAAAAAGCCAATGTGACGATCTATGATGAGTCACAC
>NZ_JBFUGG010000078.1:0-590 GCF_056403035.1 Flavobacterium sp. P3_A6
CAAATGGTATTCAGCTACAGCAGGCGGGACTTTATATGCCGGCACCGAGACGCTTGTTACGGGAAGCTATTATGCCAGCCAGACGGTAAACGGCTGTGAGAGTGCGCGGGCTTCGGTATCGGTAACGATCACGGCCAGCCCTTCAGCCCCGACAGCTTCGGCTCAGACCTACTGCTCTGCGGAGGCTAAAAAAGTAAGCGACCTAGCCGTGTCAGGAGCAGGGATCAAATGGTATTCTGCTCCAGCAGGCGGGACTTTATATGCCGGCACCGAGACGCTTGTTACGGGAAGCTATTATGCCAGCCAGACGGTAAACGGCTGCGAGAGTTCGAGAGCTTCGGTATCGGTAACGATCACGGCAAGCCCTTCAGCCCCGACAGCTTCGGCTCAGACCTACTGCTCTGCGGAAGCCAAAAAAGTAAGCGACCTAGCCGTGTCAGGCACAGGGATCAAATGGTATTCAGCTACAGCAGGCGGGACTTTATATGCCGGCACCGAGACGCTTGTTACGGGAAGCTATTATGCCAGCCAGACGGTAAACGGCTGTGAGAGTGCGCGGGCTTCGGTATCGGTAACGATCACGGCCAGCC
>NZ_JBFUGG010000079.1:0-563 GCF_056403035.1 Flavobacterium sp. P3_A6
CCACCGACGCGGCCGAGCATCCCCGGGGCCACCATCCGTTGCCGCATGGACTGCGAGATGACGTTGCCGATGGGGTTGAGGAAGCCGAGGAAGAACGCGGTGATCGAGATGGCGGGGACGTTCGGCAGCAGCACGGGGACGAACAGGAGCGCCGAGTTGAGGGTCCAGCAGCCGAGCAGCAGGCGGACCTCGGGGACGAACCGGCCGAGGGATTCGGCCGCGATCGAGCCGGCGACGGCGCCGACCGCGAGCACGGCGACCACCAGGGGATAGCGCTCCGGCTCGAGCCCGACGCGCGAGCCGGGCCCGACCACCCAGAGCACGAACACCGCGAAGTAGCCGGTGTTCGCCATGTTCATCACGCTGCCGGCCACCAGCAGCGGGCGCAGCACGGGGTGCCGGACGAGGAAGCCGACGCCCTCGCGGATCTCCGTGGTCGCGCGGCGCTTCTCGGGCCGGGCGTGCTTGTAGCTGCCGGGGATGCGGGTGGCGACGAGCAGCAGCGCGGCCACGGCGAGCCCGGCGGGGACGCCGAACACCCAGCCCGCACCGAACGCGAGCAT
>NZ_JBFUGG010000080.1:0-561 GCF_056403035.1 Flavobacterium sp. P3_A6
TCGCGGTCACCGAGACCACGTTGCCCGCGGTCGTGACGGTGCCCGTGCCGGTCTGCGTGCCGGAGGTCGCGACCGTCGGCGTGACCGTGAGCTCGTTGAGCAGCGGGTTGGTCGCCGCAGCGGGCACGTTGTTCGTCAGGCCGGGCACCGCGAGCGCCACGGTTGCCTTGAGGTTGTCACCCTGGGCCGTCACCGTGAACGTCTGGGTCACGACGACCGTGTCGCCGGGGACGATCTTGGAGGTCGCCGGCGCGAAGGTGGCGCCCGACGTCTTCCAGGTCCACACGGGCGAGCCCGTGGCGCCCGTCTTCGGCGCGATCGCCAGGTTGCCCGAGGAGATCGTCGTGGTCGAGCCGAACGTGCTGGACTGCGTCCAGTACGCCATCGTTCCCGCGCCGCCCAGCAGCAGCGCCACACCGGCGCCAACAGCGATGGCGCCCTTCGTCGTCTTGCGCATGATCCATGCCTCCCGTAGCCGTCGCCGGCTACACCACCGGCACAGACGACCTCGGTAGGCGGACGAGCGTCCATGAGGAGCGGAAGCGCTTCTTCACCCCGCCG
>NZ_JBFUGG010000081.1:0-559 GCF_056403035.1 Flavobacterium sp. P3_A6
TTCGCGAGCAGGTCGTTCAGCCCGTCGGCCTTCTTGCCCGTCGCGCGCACTTCCTTGGCGCGGTCCTTGATGGCGGCGCGCTCGGCGGCGGAGAAGCCTTCGGTGGTCTCGGTCGTGGTGGTCATGGTGGTTCCTTCCCTGGGGAGCTGTCATCACCCTGACGTTCGCCGTCGGCACGGTGTGACAGAGACGGGCTCAGCAACCGATGCAGGTCACCACGTGGGGCCGAGGAGTCGGGCAGCGTGATGCGTCCGGCGGCGATGACATCGCCGCCGGAGGCTTTGCTCTCGGGGTCAGCCCCGCAGGGTGGCGATGGCTGTGTCGATACGCCGTCGGCGCGTCTCAGGCTTCTTGGCGCTCTCGATGGCGCGCACATGCTCGCGCTTGCGGCTGTCGGTCAGGGAGTCGTACGCGGCACGGGCGACGGGGTCGTCGTCCAGGGCTCGCGCGAAGTCCTCCGGCTCGACGACGACGCGGGGCTCGGTGTCCAGCTCCAGCTCGACCTCGACCTCCTCGCCGATCGTGACACCCGCGGCCCGTCGGTTGGCGTTGCTGAGGC
>NZ_JBFUGG010000082.1:0-555 GCF_056403035.1 Flavobacterium sp. P3_A6
GTCGGGGTACTCGGTGGTCAGCGTGACCAGCCCGTCGGCGTCGGCGGGGTGCTCGGCCCGGAAGTCGTCGGGCAGCCCGTCCAGCTGCTCGGGCGGGACCTTGACGCTGCGCACGCCGGCGCGGATGTTCCGCGAGAACTCCAGCCCGATCTCGGTGCACGGCTGCGCGAGAGCCCGCGGCCGGTCGCGGTCCGCGGGCGAGCGGGCGACGCGCGCGCGGCGGAGGACCTGGGCACAGAGCGCGTGCTGGACCACGAGCTGTGGCAGGTGCTGGCGGCGACGTCGGCGGACGGGCTCGAGCCCGGGGCGGCCCGGGTCCGGGAGCACGTGCTCCGCGACTTCCGTCGCGCGGGCGTCGACCGCTCGCCCGAGGACCGCGACCGGCTGCGGGCTCTCGCGCAGCGGTGCACCGAGATCGGGCTGGAGTTCTCGCGGAACATCCGCGACGGCGTGCGCAGCGTCAAGGTCCCGCCCGAGCAGCTGGACGGGCTGCCCGACGACTTCCGGGCCGAGCACCCCGCCGACGCCGACGGGCTGGTCACGCTGACCACCGAG
>NZ_JBFUGG010000083.1:0-542 GCF_056403035.1 Flavobacterium sp. P3_A6
ACCGTGTTTGGGGTCCTCACGACCAACGAGAAGTCGCACGACCTCGGGGTCGTCCTGGACTCGTCGAGCATCCCGGGCCGCGTCAACCACATCGCGTTCTGGACCGACTCGGACACCGAGCTGGTCCGCACGGCGGACGTGCTGATGGAGAACGGCGTCGAGATCGAGTACGGACCGTCGATCCACGGGATCGGCGAGCAGACCTACCTCTACTTCCGGGAGCCGTCGCGCCTGCGGGTGGAGCTGAACTCGGGCGGCTACCGCAACTACGTGCCCGACTGGACGCCGAACGACTGGACGCCGTCGACCGGCTCCAACAGCATCTACCGGAACTCCGCGATGCCGATGTCGATGACGGAGTCCTTCCCTCACGACCCCGGCCACCCGACGGCAACCGAGGAGGGCGTCCTGCCCGGTACGGAGGACGCGCTGCTGAACCCCTACGCGGTCCAGGGCCGAGGCTGATGAAGCTCGCCTCGTACCGGCACGGAGGGGAGCAGCACGCAGGGATCGTTCTCGGCGATGCCGGGGACGAGGTGGTC
>NZ_JBFUGG010000084.1:0-535 GCF_056403035.1 Flavobacterium sp. P3_A6
CCGTATTTATCGGCCAGGCTTTTAGACAGCGTGATCCCGACAATCATAAAAATAATTCCTCCCGCATTAAACAGTCCAAATCCTGCCGCAACCGGATCATTCCCAAAATGGTTTAGCCCAACGCTCGACAATGAATCCAATATCGGCTGAATAAAAAGAGCCAACTGTTCTTTATCCACATAATTTTCAAAATAATACACATACGAACCCCCTTTCAGGGCCAGAGTCACAAACACCAAAGTCGTCAGCGTCAGCATGATTACCCAAGGCTTGTTTTTGATCAGGTCGGCCAAGTCTTCCCTCACGCTCGACTTTTGCTCCGGTTTTGGAATAATGCGCTCTTTGGTGGCCAAAAAGGTGATCAAAAGCATGATAGTCCCAATGATGGCCAATACCGTCATTACTTTTTCAATACCCACTGCCTTGTCCCCGTTGCCGGCGCTCTTGATAATCCCCAGCATAAAAACCTGCACAAAAAACTGCGCAAACATTACTGCCACAAAACGATAGGACGATAAACTGTTCCTGTCTGACA
>NZ_JBFUGG010000085.1:0-535 GCF_056403035.1 Flavobacterium sp. P3_A6
ATGTGGAGCACGTAGTGGTCACCGGCTCGGTACAGGTCCATCGGCATCGTCGCCGAGGATCGTTCGGCCGTGACCAGCTGGCCGAAGATCCGGTCGAGCTCCTGGAGCGGGTCGAATCGCGTAGCCATGATCCTCACCTCCCTCTCGGTGGGCGTCGGACGGTCCGGCGCCCGGATGCTTTCCGGCCTCGGCCGGAACGGCTACAGCAGAAGAATTAGCACTCGGGCATCGGGAGTGCCAGGGGGGATCGGTGGGCGTTCGCAGTGGGCGAACCCGCCGACACGACAGGTCTCGGCGCGAGCACGAGACCTCGGGTCGACGGACGCCGCGCGATCGCGCGGCGAAGTACCTACGCTCGTGCCAGGTCGAGGAGCGGCTGTCGAGACCGGCGAACTCGCGTTGCCGGGGCACGAGAGGCCAGCCCATGCCACAGCGACATCCAGGTGCGAGGGCCAGGAGCACGGCCGACCGCGTCCACATCTGGCGGTCCCGGTGAGCACGACCACGCGGCGAGCGGATCCGACAGTCGACTGGG
>NZ_JBFUGG010000086.1:0-528 GCF_056403035.1 Flavobacterium sp. P3_A6
GTCCACGGTGGCTCTCGAGGCCGGTCTCGTGCTCTGCGGCGACCGGTTCGGAGTCGTGCGGGAACGCAGCCTCACCACCGGAGTCGAGAACGGCGTCGAGCTCGACATCCAGCGGGGAGACGTCGGGGAGCTGTCGGTGTCGCAGGGCGAGCTCGTGGTGTTCGGCGCCGGAGCGCCGGTGATCACGCGCTGGATGGTCGACGGGTCGGGACCCGTGACCCGCCTCCTGCCCCGGGGCTCTGTCGCTGTGGCCGGGTACGACCCGGACGGGAAGCTGTTCCTGACGGCGCGTCGGCCCGCGGACGCGCAGAGCACGGCGGACCTCACGTCCTACGCGGTGTGGGACGCGCGCACGGACACTCAGGTGCAGGCGTTGCCCGACCGGGTTCTCGGTGTGGAGTGGATGTTCCGGGGCATCGCCACGGCCTACGTGCAGGGCGTGAGTAACCTGCGCCCGATCGATGTGGAGACCGGCCGGCAGGTGCCTGGTGGCCTGCTGGTGCCCGAGAGCGCCGGAGAGATCTGGTC
>NZ_JBFUGG010000087.1:0-520 GCF_056403035.1 Flavobacterium sp. P3_A6
TCCACCAGCACCTCCGGAAGGAGTCACCGAAGCGGAACCGTTAGATCCACCGTTACAGGATACGTTTGTTTGCGCAGCAGTTGCCGTACTGATAGCCGCTGGCTGTGTAATTGTAAAGTTTCGAGTAGCCGTACAAGAATTTGCATCGGTTACCGTTACGGTATAACTTCCAGCCGCAAGTCCAGTAGCTGTAGCAGCCGTTCCACCCGAAGGCGACCATGAGTAGGTATATCCACCAGCACCTCCCGAAGGAGTCACCGAAGCGGAACCGTTAGATCCACCGTTACAGGATACGTTTGTTTGCGCGGCAGTTGCCGTACTGATAGCCGCTGGCTGTGTARTTGTAAAGTTTCGAGTAGCCGTACATGAATTAGCATCGGTTACCGTTACGGTATAACTTCCAGCTGCAAGTCCAGTAGCTGTAGCAGCCGTTCCACCCGAAGGCGACCATGAGTAGGTATATCCACCAGCACCTCCGGAAGGAGTCACCGAAGCGGAACCGTTAGATCCACCGTTACAG
>NZ_JBFUGG010000088.1:0-517 GCF_056403035.1 Flavobacterium sp. P3_A6
CATAAATTGTATCTTTATCAGTTTGATCAAAAACAACTATTTTTCTTGTCTCTCTTTGTATAAGATCAGGGTATAACTCAGCTATTGCAGCTTTAGGATTATTTACCAATCTTTCTTTAAAAGAAGCATCATTAAGGGATTTAAGAATAACTTCTCTAACTTTTACTTTTGAGTCCTCTGTTAATTCAATTTTACTCATGATTTTAAATTTTAAGGTTTATATTTATACTTACTGTTGTATTCTTTTGGGTTTATCAATTTTAAAAAATTGCATTCAACACAATCTTTTAAAAAATTGATTCTTTAAAACCAAATACAATTTTAAGTGTAGGAAATAAAGAGTCCGTCAGCCTCTTTGTATTACCTGAAACAAGTTTTTATACTAACTCTTTATTTAGCAAGACAAAAATTGACAACTTTTTGCAATAGCCTCTGCTTGTCCACCAGCTACTAAATTTAAATCTTCCTGACTTAATTCAATTGCATCTGAGTCTCCGTCAAGCAAAACATATTGTGT
>NZ_JBFUGG010000089.1:0-517 GCF_056403035.1 Flavobacterium sp. P3_A6
ACGTCGCGCAGCGCGTCGAACACGACCGCCGCGTACTCGCCGAACCGCTCGGCGGTGTCCCGCACCGCCCAGCCGCCGGCGTCCTGCAGCGGCTGCGGCAGGTCCCAGTGGTACAGCGTGATCGCCGGGTGGATCTCCCGCGCCAGCAGCCCGTCGACCAGCCGCCGGTAGAAGTCGACGCCCGCCTGGTTCACCGCCCCCGAGCCCGTCGGCTGGATGCGGGGCCACGCCACCGAGAACCGGTACGCGGGCAGGCCCAGGCTCTTGATGAGGTCGAGGTCCGACTCCCACAGCCGGTAGTGGTCGGCCGCCGGGTCGCCCGTCGCGCCGTCGCGGATCCGGCCGGGCGTCGCCGCGATCGTGTCCCAGATCGACGGCCCTCGACCGTCCGCCGTCGTCGAGCCCTCGACCTGGAAGGCCGACGTCGCCGCACCCCAGACGAACCCCGCCGGGAAGGCCATCGGCTCCGTGGGCGGCTCCCAGGTGGTCGACGGCGCGCTGGTGGTCGGCGCCGGGC
>NZ_JBFUGG010000090.1:0-514 GCF_056403035.1 Flavobacterium sp. P3_A6
GTGCGGCGCAGCAGCGCCTTGGTGCGGGCGACGAGCTCGCGCATCGAGAACGGCTTCGTCATGTAGTCGTCGGCACCCACGCCGAGCCCGATGAGCATGTCGGTCTCGTCGTCCCGGGCCGTCAGCATGAGCACCGGCACCGGCCGCTCGGCCTGGATCCGCCGGCACACCTCGAGCCCGTCGATCCCCGGCAGCATCACGTCGAGCACCACGACGTCCGGTCGCAGCCGCGACGCCGCGCTGACGCCGGACAGGCCGTCGCCCGCGGACTCCACCGTCCAGCCCTCCGCCGAGAGCCGGTGCACGATCGCCTGCGCGATCGCCGGTTCGTCCTCCACCACCAGGACCGTGGTGCCGGCTGCTCCGCCGGCCGCCGTCGTCGGCCCACCGCTCACGTTCACCATGCCGCCAGCGTGGCACAGGCCCGCACCTTCGACCCCCCGATGACGCTCGGGAGTGTGGATGCGCCGGGTGGTGTCGCCCTCGCGCCCGTATGATCGGGGCCACCATGAGC
>NZ_JBFUGG010000091.1:0-507 GCF_056403035.1 Flavobacterium sp. P3_A6
GGATGCTGACGGCGACCTGGCAGCTGGCACCCGGCGCGAGCGTCGTGCCGGTGCAGCCGTCCTGCCCGATCGTCACGGGTGCCTCGTTCGGCTGCTGCCCGCCGGGCCGCTCCGTCGCGCCGTACGTCTGCGGCACGGAGCCCGTGTTCGTCACCGTGATCGAGCCCTGTGCCGTGTACCCGGCGACCGTGCCCGGCGCGGTGAACCCCGTGGTGGTGGTGTGCCGGAATGCGACGTCGGAGTTCCAGCGCAGCGATCCGCGGACGTTGGACAGGGTGCTGTCGCACTTGGTCAGGCTGTAGTCGACCGCGAGGCTCGTGAGCAGGCCGGCGCCGTCCCGGGTGAGGCCCACCACGTCGAACGTCCCCGTCGGGGTGCCACAGCCGCTGTGCTTGTAGGACAACGTCAGGCGCGCCAGGTCGTTGTTCGGGTAGGCGCCGATGGTGTAGCTCTGGCCCACCACCAGGTGCGGGGCGTTCGGCGGGGCCATGAGGGTCAGGTCCGCGC
>NZ_JBFUGG010000092.1:0-504 GCF_056403035.1 Flavobacterium sp. P3_A6
GACGACGGCCTCGGACACTGCGCCCAGCATCCCGCCGACCCGTTCCCGCACGGCCGTGTAGCGCGCGTTGACGCGCTTCTGCAGCGGCTGCAGGAGCAGAAAGAGGGGCACGAACCCGGCCCACACGATGAGCGTGAGCTGCCAGGAGTACACGGTCATGAGCACCGTGGCGACGGCGATCTGGAGCACCGAGACCAGCAGCATGATCCCGCCCCACTGCACGAACAGCGAGATCGTGTCGACGTCCGAGGTCACCCGGGAGACCAGCGAGCCGCGCCGCTCCGTGTTCTGGGTGAGCACCGACAGGTCGTGCACGTGGCGGAACGCCCGGGTGCGCAGCGCCAGCAGCCCGCTCTCGCTCGACCGGAAGAGCCGGACGTTGACGTACGCGGAGCAGACGGCGCCGACCAGCAGGCCGACCGCGGCGAGCCCGGCGAGGACGGCGACGCGGTGCACGTCCGGGCCCCCGGGCGCCAGGATGCCGGTGTCGACGGTCTGCTGGAC
>NZ_JBFUGG010000093.1:0-502 GCF_056403035.1 Flavobacterium sp. P3_A6
GCTCGGCGGGATCCCCGACGACTCCGCCCTGCCGGTCCACGAGCTTCTCGCCGCCACCGAGCGCGTGCTCACGGGCGCCCGCTCCGGCCCCGCGGCGTTCCAGTACTCGCAGTCAGCAGGACTCGACGAGCTGCGCGCGTGGATCGCGGCGCGCGAGGGCGTGCCGGCCGAGCGCGTCATCATCACGAACGGCGGGTTCCACGGCCTGTCGCTGTCGGTGCTCTCGCTGGTCGAGCGCGGTGGCCTCGTCGCCGTCGACAACCCGATCTTCCCGCTCTTCCTGCGGGCGCTCGAGCTCTCCGACGGCCGCACCCTGCCCGTCGGCGTCGGACCGCACGGGCTCGACGTGTCCGAGCTCGAGGACTCGCTGCGCGCGGGCGCCCGACCGGCGGCCGTCTACACGGTGCCCGACTTCCACAACCCGTCGCAGGGCACGCTCCCGACGGAGCAGCGCGTCCGGCTGGTCGAGCTCGCCGAGCGCTACGGCTTCGTGGTGCTGGCC